>NZ_CP098806.1:2508000-2821500 GCF_023822005.2 Dyadobacter fanqingshengii | reverse complement strand
GGAACCAATGCAGATCTGCTTTACAAAGACTTCAATTACGGTGATTTTGCATTCAAATCGCCTGCCATTTCTCAGGATTACAACATTGGCATGAATGGTGGCAATGAAAAAGGCGGTTACTATGCCAATTTGGGTTATTACAATGAGGACGGACTTTCGCTGGGCACATTTTACCGCCGGTTGACATTCACATTGAATGGTGATTACAAAATCAAAAGTTGGTTAAAATCAGAAAGCAGCCTGGCATTCGCCAGAGCCAACTGGCGTGATCAGTCGCTGCAAAACGGCGAGGCCAATTACTGGGGCAGAATGCTTTCCGCACCGCCTACAATGCGCGGAACCAATGCAAACGGCGAGCTGATTCTCGGCCGCGATGCCAGTGACGGCAATCCAAGCCTGAACATTGATAAATACAAAAGGAAAAACCAGTCTGATAAATTCACGCTCGGACAAGCATTCAAGGTTGATTTTACAGATGATCTCTTCCTAAGAGTTGGCGGAATATTGATGTACGACGAAGCAGAAGCCGAATCGTTCAACCGCGATTTCCGCATCGGGATCATGAGCACAACCAATCCGAATACGGGCTGGAACCGCGACCGGGCTTCTTCCGCAGGCTTCGACCGCATCATCCGCCAGACTTACAATGCTATTTTGAATTACAAAAAATCCTTCCTCGGCAAAAGCTACATCGACGCCATGGCCGGATTTGAATATTACGACGAAGCGACCAAAGGGTTCAGCGCCGCAGGACGCCTTGCGCCAACCGACGATTTTCAGGATCTCGGCTTGACCATCAATGACGCCAACACGCGCACCACTGATTCCTACCACACCCAGGAGCGCATTATCTCGGCTTTTGCCAGATTGAATTATGACTACGACGGCAAATATCTGGCTTCGTTTACAGTAAGGCGTGATGGCTATTCCAGGCTGATCGGCGATAACCAGTTTGGTACATTTCCGGCATTCTCGGCAGGCTGGCTGGTGCACAAAGAGGATTTTATGGCCGCCACCCAGCCATGGCTTTCCTTTCTGAAAGTGCGTGCGAGTTATGGTAAAAACGGCAATATCGGCATCGGCACCAACAACGGGATCGGCGTTTACGAGTTGCAGGGTTCTTATGGCTCACAAATTCCATATAACGGCAGCATTGGATTTTTACAAACGGGCGTTGCTAATCCAAACCTGAAATGGGAGAAGAGCAACACGGTCGAGGGCGGCTTGGAAATGGGATTTTTAAATAACCGAATTACTACTAACATTGCCGTTTACAATCGGGTTACGACGGATAAAATTGCCAGTGTATTGCTGCCAACATCCGCGGGTGTGGCGAGCATTCGTACGAACAACGGCAGCATGCGCAACCGGGGCATAGAACTGGAAGGCGTCTTCAAAGCAGTTCAGAAGCAAGATTTTACTGTGCAAATCGGTGCGAATGCAGCCTGGAACAAGAACCTGGTTTTGAAATTGCCATTTAATGGAAATGATAACAATCGCCAGGGCGGGCAGCGCATTTATGATCCACGTTCCGGGAATGTGATCTGGGCGGGGGGCTTGCAGGAAGGGCAGGAGCCGGGTGAGATTTTTGGTTATGTGAGCGACGGGATCATTCGCACGGGTGAAGATCTGGACAAATACAACAAGATTGACATTGCGGCGGGCGAAGTGCAATATGGCGCATCCGCTGGTAAACGAGTGGCGAGCAATGCATTGATCAATTCCCAAAACTTAAACAGGGCCACTTACATTTCAACCCAATTGGGTGATATGATGTGGAAAGACCTGGATCAAAATGACACCATTGATACACGCGATATGGTTTCCCTGGGACGGACCATTCCAAGATGGACGGGCGGTTTTAATACGACGATCCGCTGGAAAAACCTCTCGCTGTTTGCGCGGATGGACTTTGCTTTGGGACACAAGCAAATGGATTTCCAGCAAATGTGGTCACTGGGCAGTTTCCAGGGAGAATTCAATGCAACCGAATTGGTAAAAGACACCTGGACACCAGAAAACCCCGATGCCAAATATCCACGCTACACCTGGGCTGATCAGCTGAATTCCAAGAACTTCGACAGGCCTAGCAGCATGTTCTGGGTAAACTCGTCTTACCTGGCATTCCGTGAAATTTCATTGAGCTACACTGTGCCGTCATCATTGCTGCAAAGAGCAAAAATCGCGGGCTTAACCTTCACAGCGACAGGGCAAAACCTGGGCTATATTACCAATAAAATGCTGAGCCTGCCTGAGCGCACGGGCTCGCAGAACAGCGCTTATACTATTCCTACAACCCTTATCCTTGGAGCCAACTTCACTTTTTGAAATGATGAAAAAGATCAGACTTTACATATGCTGTGCACTGCTTTCGGTGCTGGCGAGTTCCTGCCAGGATGCGCTTGAACTCACGCCGCAGGACTATTTCGGCGACAGCAACTTTTGGCAGAACGAATCGCAGGTCAACAACTTTATGGTGGGCTTGCACAAACAATTCCGCGATAACCAGTTTCAGTTTTTGCGCCTTGGCGAAATGCGTGGCGGCAATTACAGCACAGTCGATCGTCAGGCCACTTCGCTGAACGAACTTCCCGTCATTGAGCAGCGACTGGAAGAAACTTCATCCGGCGTCAGCAACTGGGGTGGATTTTACGGCCCGATTTTGCAGCTCAATCTATTTATTCAAAAAGTAGAAGCCATCAGTTTCCTGCCCGAAACGCGTAAAATTTACCTGCTGGGACAGGCCTATGCGATGCGTGCTTACTATTATTTTCACTTGCTGCGGACTTATGGCGGCGTGCCGCTGGTTCTGGAAGCGGATGTTTTGAATGGGACAACCGATGCGGTGCAATTGCGAAAAGCGCGTGCTGCCGAAGCGGATGTGCTGGCGGCGATCAAGGCAGATGTGACCAAATCTATCTCACTTTTTGGCGCACAGACTGCGGTTACGGACAAAAGCCAATGGTCGCCTAATGCGGCTTTAATGCTCAAAGGCGAGGTTTTTCTTTGGTCCGCAAAAGTGTATGGCACGACGGCCGATCTGGCGGAAGCAAAAACAGCACTGAATGCAGTAACCGGGAGCACATTACTTCCCGGTTTCGCCAACGTTTTTGCCTACGGACAAAAGAACAACAGCGAGATCATTTTCGCGATCCGTTTTCGGGTTGGAGAAGCTGAAATGGGCAATGTGGCGGCTTATACTTATTCCACTTTCAATTTCAACGGACTGCATTACAAGGATTCCACTGTGAGCGCCGGGGTCGGCAATTTCCTCGTCGATCCATTGGTGCTGGCTGCGCCTAATTCAATGCAGGTCATTCAGCGCTATGCTTATACATTCGAGCTTTTCCAATCTTACGATGTGGCTGATAGCAGACGGAATGCGACTTTCTATGATTTTTATAAAGTTAATACGGATGTGAAACCATATGCGGTAACCATTAAAAACACGGCCCTGGTGAAGTTTCTGGGAACAATCGACGCCAATAAACGCTACTTTTCAGATGATTGGCCAGTTTATCGCGAAGCGGACAGATTGCTGATGCTCGCCGAAATCGTGAATGCAGAAGGCGGAGATCCAACCGCATTTATCCAGCCCGTGCGCGACCGCGCCTATGCGCCAGCAAAAGATCCGAAACCGTTTAAAAATGCAGGGAAAGATGCCAATGAACTGGCGATTTTTGAAGAGCGTACCAAAGAATTTGTGCACGAGGGAAAACGCTGGTATGACCTGCGAAGGATGAAATTTGGCGCTGAACCACTTATATTTAAGAGTGCACGCCATCCCTACGGACTGCTCGACAAAGCAACACAAGCCTACCGTATTTTATGGCCGGTCGAGGCCGCGATCTGGACCAATGATCCGCTCGTTGCGCAAACGCCCGGCTACCAAACTGCAAGACCTAATTAAGCATCAGATTTCAATATTATATTATGAATTTACATTTGAAAGGCCTCATTGCCGCTCCGTTTACACCCATGCAAGCCGACGGCAGCCTTAACCTGGATTTGATCCCGGACTACTATCAATTTTTAAAACAAAACGGCGTCAACGGCGCATTCATCTGCGGCTCGACGGGCGAAGGCGTTTCGCTGACCATTTCCGAAAAGAAGCAGGTGGCCGAGGCATGGGCAAGCTGTGCCAGAGACGATCAGAGCTTCACCATTATGCCATTGTTGGGCGGGACCTGCATTGCAGATTGCATTGAACTCGCAAAGCACGCACAACAGATTGGCCTGGACGCGGTTTCGTTTACAAGTCCATTCTATTTTAAACCTGCGAATGTTGAAATGCTCGCCGAATGCATTATTGCCATTGCCGAAACAGTGCCTGAAATGCCGTTTTATTATTACCACATTCCCGTACTCACGGGGGTTGGTTTGCCTATGTTTGATTTATTAAAAGTCCTGGATGGCCGCCTTCCGAACTTTGCGGGGATGAAGTATACGCATGAGGATTTCATGGATTTTCAGTCCTGTCTGAATTTCCAAAACGGCAAATATGATATGCTTTGGGGACGCGATGAAAACATGCTTTCTGCATTGGCAGTAGGCGCGAAAGGAGCGGTAGGGAGCACATTCAATTACGCAGCGCCGCTTTATCATGAGCTGATTGAGGCATTTGAACAAAATGACATGGAAAAGGCCGGTGCATTGCAGCAAAAGTCCATTGATATGATCCGGTTGCTGGGTAAATATGGCGGGATTTCGGTCGGTAAGGCGTATATGAAGGTTGTTGGGTTGGATTGTGGTACATTTCGTTTACCAGTGAAAAATATGAGCGACGCACAATTCCAATCATTTCAATCGGATGTGGCGGTGCTGGATTTTGATTCATTTAAATCGGGCCTGCCTACGGCCAAAACCACTCATTAATGCAGCTCAAAATTCCTTTTATCTGCTTTCTACTCTGCTTACATTTTATGTGGTCACCAACCCTGTATGCCCAGGATCAAAAGGCAAATGACATCGTGTGGACGGAACTCACGAGTTTGCCGCAACCATCCGGGGGCGAAAAACAGCTCGGCGTCGCAGGCGCCTTCACGGGCGTGCATAACGGCGTGCTGATTGTGGCTGGCGGTGCCAATTTCCCAGGCGGAATGCCCTGGGAAGGCGGTAAAAAGGTCTATCGCGGTGAGGTTTATGTTTTGCAAAAGAAACAGGATGCTTATGAGTGGATCGTCTCGAAAACACCCCATTTAAAGGAAAAGACTGCGTATGGCGCAAGCGTCTCTGTTGCAGATGGCATTGTTTGTCTGGGTGGAGAGCAGGAAAATGGCGTGACGAACAAGGCTTTTTTAATGCACTGGAATGCTGCAACAAGTGAAGTAATTTCTAAACCCTTACCGGATATGCCGGTTGCGCTGGCCAATGCCGGCGCAACCAGCATTGGTAATATTATTTATATAGTTGGAGGCGAAAACAATGGCAAGCCATCTAATCAATTTTTTGCACTAAATCTTTCCGAAGCTGCGCCAAAATGGGAGATTTTACCAGCGCTTCCTGTCGCAATGTCTCACTCGGTTGTCGTTTCGCAGAACAATGGCAAGCACTCCCAGGTGTATGTGCTTGGTGGAAGAAGCGCGACGACGAGCGGGATCAGCGACTTGCATAGCAGCAATTTCAGCTATGATCCTGCGAAAAAATCCTGGCAGAAACTAAGCGACATCAGCGATGGAAAACAGGTTACAACCTGGTCTGCGGGAACGGGTGTTGCCAGCGGGGCTTCCTACATTTTGCTGATCGGTGGCGATAAAGGCAATGTGTTTCACCAGATCGAAACATTCAACGCGCAAATCGCCCAGGCTGAGTTAGCGGAATTAAAACAAAAGCTGCAAGCAGAAAAAGTCGCGCTGCTGACTTCCCACCAGGGTTTCAGCAAAGACATTTATTTATACAACACCATTACCGACGCCTGGACAACCATCGGCCAACTCCCGGGAGCAGCGCAGGTTACGACCACAGCGGTGAAATGGAACAACGACATTTTCATCCCCAGCGGCGAAATCCGCCCCGGAACCCGCACACCTGCGATCACCAAAGGCACCATACAGCACAAGCCATTTTTCTCCTGGATCGACTCGGCGGTGTTAGGGATTTGTTTCCTGCTCATGACAGCCGGGCGCTTCCTTTTTACTGGCAAGACGAACAATACGGACGATTATTTCAAAGGCGGCGAACGCATTCCCCAATGGGCAGCAGGCATCAGCATCTTCGGGGCGAAGCTTAGCGCCATCACATTCATGGGCATTCCGGCTAAAACTTACGGCACGGACTGGACGTATTTTTTCCTGTTAATGACCATCATCATGGTCATGCCGCTCGTGGCGGGCTATTTCATTCCATTTTACAGGCGGCTCCATGTGACCTCAGCCTATGAATATCTGGGCAAACGCTTTAATTACGGATCGCGGGTGATGGCGTCAGCGCTTTACGTACTGCTTCAAATCGGCCGGATGGGCATTGTGGTGCTCCTTCCGAGCATTGCGCTCACATTGGTAACGGGCATCGACATCAACATTTGCATCATCATGATCGGTGCAATCAGCATTTTCTTCACGGTTAAGGGCGGCATTGAGGCCGTAATCTGGGTTGAAGTGATACAGGTGTTGATCCTGGCGACAGGCGCGTTGTTCTGCTTGTTTTACCTGCCATTTCACATTAATGACTGGAATGCAGGTTTCAAAGCATTGGATCAGGCCGATAAATTAAAGGTTTTCGACTTCCGTTTTGACTTCACCGAACCCACTTTCTGGGTCGTGGTGATTAGTGGATTAGCAATCAACTTGCTGACTTACGGAACGGATCAAACCACTGTACAGCGTTATCTGACGACCAAATCTGAAAAGGAATCGATCAAAAGCTTAAAACTGGGAGCGTGGCTGACATTGCCTTCCACACTCGTATTTTTCTCCATTGGTACATTGCTGTTCTTGTTCTTCCGCGAGCAGCCGCAGCAGGTGAATATGGCTTTGAATGATCAGGATAACATTTTCCCGTGGTACATTGTGAGTCAGCTTCCGGCGGGCTTGTCGGGATTGCTTATTGCAGGCATTTTCGCCGCAGCCATGAGCAGCACCGAAGCCAGTATGAACTCCACGGCAACATTGCTGACGACTGATTTTTACCAAAAACTAAGGCCCGACGTTACCCCAAAACAAACATTGTTTTTTGCCAGAACTGCCACCTTACTCCTCGGGGTTTTTGTAACCTGCATCGCGCTATACATGGCGCATAAGGGCGTTTCCTCGCTTTGGGATAAGTTTAACACCATTCTCGGCTTGTTCACAGGCTGCATTGGCGGCGCATTTATTCTCGGCATTTTTACCAAAAAAGCCAGCGGAAACGGAGTAATGGCCGGCATGGCCATCAGCTGCTTTACACAGATACTTATCCAGCATTACACCAATATTCACTTGCTGATGTATGCCTTCACCGGGCTTGTAAGCTGCGTGGTTTTCGGTTATGTATTCAGTTTAATGATGCCCGCGGAACGTGATTTGAAAGGGTTAACCATGTACGAATGATGGTGAGAATGCTCTTTTTGTTGTTGCTCAATGTGCTTGCTTTCGATTTTTCCAAAGCACAGTATGCCTTGGACAGCACATTAACATTAGCCCCGATTTTCTCAGATCACATGGTTTTGCAAAGAAGCAAACCCATCAGAATCTACGGAAAAGCGGCGAGTGGAAGCAATGTTAATGTTCAATTCTTAAATAAAGCATTGACCACCAAAGCCGATCAATCGGGAAAATGGAATGTGGTCTTTCCAGCTTCAAAGGAAGGCGGTCCGTATGCGATTTCAGTTTCTGCCAATGATCAGAAAATCACTGTGAGTGATGTGCTGATCGGTGATGTTTGGCTGTGTTCCGGGCAATCGAATATGGAATTTGCATTGCAGGATGCACAAACAGGGCCGGAGGAATTAAGGGCTGAAAAATTCGATTCCAAAATGCGCTTGCTGAAAATGGAAGGGATTGTTTCAACGGGCGATGTTGCGTGGGATTCCGCTTCGCTCTCCAAAGTCAATCGTTATGAATATTTTTCCAGCAGTTGGCAAACATTCAATAAAGCATCCGCCGCCTCGTTCTCGGCAGTCGCTTATTATTTTGGTAAAAAAATAAAACAGGAAGCCAGCGTCCCGATCGGACTAATCCAGGTCGCAGTGGGCGGCTCTCCGACTGAATCCTGGATAGAACATTCGCTTTTGGAACAAAACCAACAATTTGCAGGAATGCTAGGCAATTGGCCACATTCAACATTGGTTATGGACTGGTGCCGCGAACGTGCCGCAAAAAATATCAGCAATGCCCAGTCCGCGGATCAAAAGCATCCCTACCAACCCGGTTACAATTTTCAGTCAGGCATTGCCCCACTAACCGACTTCCCTATCACAGGCGTGATCT
The DNA here is from genome assembly GCF_023822005.2 of Dyadobacter fanqingshengii. GTDB lineage: Bacteria > Bacteroidota > Bacteroidia > Cytophagales > Spirosomataceae > Dyadobacter > Dyadobacter fanqingshengii. The sequence continues at coordinate 2,813,095 of NZ_CP098806.1, read as the reverse complement.
GGTATCAGGGTGAAAGCAATGTGTTTAATGTGCCGCTTCACGCACAGCTTTTTGAAATGCTGGTGAAAAGCTGGCGGCAAAAATGGGGCTATGCATTTCCATTTTATTATGTGCAGCTATCCGGCATTGAGAGGGCAAACTGGCCCGAATTCAGAGATTCACAACGACTTATGCTAGCCAAAATTCCAAACTCAGGCATGGCGGTCAGTTATGATCTGGGCGATTCTTTGAATGTGCATCCGATCCGCAAAAAGGAAGTGGGCGAGCGCCTGGCATTACTGGCGCTTCGAAATACATACAAAAAAAATGCTGTTGCCAATGGTCCGGTTCCGGCCAGAGCAATGCTGAAAGATCGGGTAATCAGGATTCAGTTTGCTGAAAACGAGAAGCTGTCGACCCAGGGTAGTAAACCATTAATTGGGTTTGAAATGATCACGCAGGATGGAAAACGGATGCCGGCCAATGCCAGCATTCAGGGAAATGAAGTTGTCTTAAACATTCCTAAGGACGGATTGATTACCACAATCATGTACGCATACCAGCCGTTTACACGCGCTAATCTTTACAATGAAGCAGGTTTGCCTGCACCCACTTTTTCAATGAAGGTAAAATAGAATCCAATGCATTACACAAAAACAGAACTGCAAAACCTGGGCAATTTTTACAAAAACCAGCTTTTGAACGACACCTTGCCGTTTTGGTTTCCCAGGTCGCTGGATGAGGAGTTTGGCGGATATCTTTTAATGCGCGATCACGACGGAACTTTGATCGATGACGACAAGGCCGTGTGGATTCAGGGCCGTACGGCTTGGTTGCTGGCAACTTTGTATAACACCGTTGAGCCGAGACCGGAATGGCTGGACGGCGCTAAATCGGGCATCGACTTTCTGAATAAACACTGCTTCGACACCGACGGACGCATGTTTTTCCATATGACCCGCGTCGGCGAACCCATCCGCAAACGCCGCTATTTCTTCTCCGAAACATTCGCCGTTATAGCAAATGCGGCATACGCAAAAGCAAGTGGAGATGAGGAAGCAGCAGCAAAAGCGCGCTACTTATTCGGCAAATGCATTGAGTATGCGACCATTCCCGGCTTGCTTGAACCAAAGTTCACGTCGACTCGCCCTGCCAAAGGAATCGGCGTGCCGATGATCCTGATGAACACCGCCCAGCAACTCCGCGAAACCATCGGCGACCCGCGCTGCAACGGGCTTATTGACCAATTTATCAAGGAAATAGAAAATGATTTTGTCAAAGACGACATGCAATGCGTGATGGAACAAGTCGCGCCGGACGGCAGCATTATCGATCACATAGATGGCCGGACGCTAAATCCTGGTCACGCGATTGAAGGCGCCTGGTTCATTTTGCACGAGGCCAAATACAGGAACAATGATCCGCACCTGATTGCACTCGGCTGCAAAATGCTAGACTACATGTGGGAGCGCGGCTGGGATAAGGAATTCGGCGGGATATTCTATTTCAGGGATGTATATGACCGGCCCGTGCAGGAATATTGGCAGGATATGAAATTTTGGTGGCCGCATAACGAAGTAATTATTGCCACATTGCTCGCTTATACGCTTACGCAGGACAAAAAATATGCAAAATGGCACGTTATGGTGCACGATTGGGCGTACACGCACTTTCATGACCAGGAAAATGGCGAGTGGTTTGGCTATTTGCACCGTGATGGAAGTGTGGCGCAAACGGCGAAAGGCAATTTATTCAAAGGCCCGTTCCATTTGCCAAGACAGGAATGGTATTGCTCGCAATTGATGCAGGAACTTGTTGGAACGAGCGTGGAAAGCAACATTTTTGAAACCGAAAAACAGCAACCTTGAATATGAAAATTATAAAACTGACCCTCATTGCATTCATTATTAGCCAAATGGCCGCTTATGCGCAAACGCCTGTTTTCGTCTCCGGTGCAGAGGGCTACAAGTCGTTTCGTATCCCGGCCATTGTTCGCGCGCCAGATGGTGATCTGCTTGCATTTGCCGAAGGCAGGGTTGCCGGAAGCGGTGACTTTGGCGACATTGACATTGTGATGAAGCGTAGCAAAAACAAAGGCAAAACCTGGTCAGCATCGCAAGTTGTGGCTGGTTATGACAAGCTGCAAGCCGGAAATCCAGCCCCTGTGTTCGATTTGAGCGATCCGGCATTTCCGAAGGGAAGGTTGTTTTTGTTTTTCAACACCGGCAACAACCACGAAGGCGAAGTGCGTAAGGGCAAAGGATTGCGGGAAGTTTGGTATAAAACCTCGACAGACTCGGGCGTAACCTGGTCTGAACCGGTGAACATTACCACGCAGGTTCACAAGCCAAAGCAACCGGAAGTGAATGCGGTCTACAATTCGGATGCGGATTGGAGAAGTTACGCGAACACGCCGGGACATGGTATGCAGCTCAACGAAGGCCCATACAAAGGCAGAATTTACATTGCAGCCAATCATTCAGCGGGTGATCCCAAGCCAAAAGGGGCAGATTACCAGGCGCATGGCTTTTACAGCGATGATCATGGCAAGACATTCAAGTTAAGCGAAACAATTGCTATCGAAGGTTCCAACGAATCAACAGCCGCAGAGATTTCGGGAGGCCGGGTTATGTTCAATGCAAGAAATCAAAAAGGCGATGTGCGGGCGCGGATCGTGGCGGTGAGCAGTGATGGGGGCATGAAATGGGATACCACTTATTTTGACCACAACCTGCCGGATCCGGTTTGCGAAGGAAGCATTCTGACCATTGGTAAAAACAAAAAGCACAACATCCTGGCATTCTCGAACGCAGCCGACACCAAAAATCGCGATAACCTTACATTGAGGATCAGTTTCGACGATGGGAAAACGTGGACGAAGCATTATGTGGTTGATAAAAGCAAAAACGGCGAAAAGGACTATACAGCGTATTCCGATCTGGTGCAAACGGGGAAGAAAACGGTGGGTGTTTTGTATGAATTCAATGCGTATCAATCCATTGTGTTCAAAGAAATTAATTGGAAATAAAGCGGCTGCAATTCTTTTTTCTGAAATTGTTTAAAAGCAGTCTAAATACCGGCTATTTTTGTGAAGGTGTGTTTGGAGTAAATGACGGCAGTGACGATATACGGTAAAATGGAGTATCAGGGACAACAGAGTTGTGAAACAGATTTAGAGAAAAAAAAGACAAACCATTCGTGGCAGTTTCCGGATTTTACCGGGCATGCCAAAGAGGAAGTCACAGAAAATGATCTGATTTACGATGATGAAAGGACAAAAGGAATTGGGAAAGAGCTGATTACGGAAGGGTTATTCGTTTGGTACGGGCATTTTCAGGTGCTTTCCGATAAGCCGCTTTTGGTGAGAACTTCGGGCTCGCATATCCAGATGAATTTTAGTTTGCAAAGCAGTACAACGTATTTTTCCGAGACTTCTTCCAAACCATTTGTCAGGTTCAAAACCCAGCAGCATAACCTGTTTCTCTTGCCTGAAAGAAATCTCGTAGTGCAATGGAAGCATAATGAGCAGGTTGAGGTTTTCGCTGTCAACATGAGCACCGATTTCTTCTTCAACAACCTGCCGGCGACCCATCCGCTTTACATGCATTTTCAGCGGGGGATCGATGCGGTTTTGCCTGCATTCATGAGCATGCGAAACCTGCCGCTTACTTCAAAAATGATTTCTTCCCTGTTCGAAATACTGAATTGTTCTTACAGTGGTTATCATAAAAGCCTGTTTATCAAGGCAAAAGTAATCGAGTTAATGGCATTGCAATTTGAACAATATGAACAACTTCCTTTGCCGGATATTACATCTTCGCTGAAAGAAGCAGATAAGGAAAAAATGCATCTGGCGCGAAAGATCTTGTCCGAAAATCTGGATAAACCCTGGTCGCTAAAAGACATTGCGCGTCAGATCGGGACAAATGAATTCAATCTTAAAAAGTATTTCAAAGAAGTGTTCGGAAAACCGGTTTTTGGTTATTTGCACGATCTCAGAATGGAAAATTCAATGCTCATGTTGCAGCAGCCGGGAAGCAAAATTGGAGAGATTTCTCAAAAAACCGGATACAAGAATCCCACGCATTTCACCGCAGCATTTAAAAAATACTACGGCATTCTGCCCAACAAGATCCGCATCGGCATATTCAATCTAATCCATTTTTCAGAATACATCATGCAGCTTTTTTCCGAATATTCAGGTGAGACTTCCATGCTTGAGGTGATTTGAGATGAAACATTGCCTCACACTCATGGCCCTGTTTCTCTCGTTCGCTGCACACGCCCAGATTTTGCGAAAAAGAACCACCATGCTCATGGGCGGGCGTTTTGACATTACAATCGTTGCCAAAGATTCGGCCGCTGCGGAAGCGAACATTGACGCAGTAATCGCTGAAATCACGCGGATAGAAAACCTGATTTCCGATTGGAAGCCGACATCCCAGGTGTCGGCAGTGAATGCGAACGCAGGCATTCGTCCGGTAAAAGTGGGCCGGGAAGTTTTTGATCTGACAGAAAGGGCCATTGCACTCTCAAAGTTGACGAAAGGCGCATTCGATATCAGCTTCGCAGCCATGGACCGCATATGGAAATTCGACGGCTCTATGACCGAAATGCCCACTGCCGAAGCGATTGCGAAGTCCGTGGAAAAAGTTGGTTATCAAAACATTGTCCTCGATAAAACCCACACCACGATTTTCCTGAAAAAGAAAGGGATGAAAATTGGCTTTGGCGCCTTGGGTGAGGGCTATGCAACGGACCAATGTCGGGATATGATGTTAAAAAAGGGCATTAAAGCAGGCATAGTGAATGGTTCCGGCGATATGAGTGCGTGGGGCAGGCAACCGGACGGCAGCGACTGGGTGATCGGCATTACGGACCCGAATCGTCAGGGAGAACTTTTTGCCGTGGTGCCGCTTCGCCAGGGCGCGGTTGTGACCTCGGGCAGTTATGAAAAGTTTGTGGTTTTCAATGACAAGCGTTATTCGCATATCATCAATCCCGCAACAGGTTACCCTGCCACAGGACTTACCAGCGTAACGGTCTTTGGTCCCAGTGCTGAGCAAGCCAATGGTTTCAGCACTTCGTTAATGGTTATGGGAAAAGACACCGGGATGAAACTGATCAATGATTTTCCGGAATTCAGCTGCATTATGATCACCGACGGAGGCGAAGTGATTACCTCCAAAAATTTCGATATTTCGGAATATCAACCTCAATAACAATCCATCAGCACCTGGCCATGCGACTGGTAATAGCTGATACTCCTGCCCAGACTGGCCTGGCAGATTTCGTCCAGCAATGCCACCACATTGTTTTGCATTGACAATGACCCGCAAAGCATAATCACGCCCTGATTTGCGAGCGTCTCCGCAACAAACGTTTCATCTGCCGCGAGCAGGTCCCGAACATATTGTTTCTCTCCTTCGCGCGAATAGGCAATGTGCAGGCTGTGTAACTTTCTGTCAACCAAACTCTTATCAATTACGGTTTTGTAAAGTGAGAAAGAGGCCTGGTCCCGAAAGCCGCAGTATAACCGACAATTCGCATGCGGACCCTGTTGGTCGATCATGCCCAGAAACGGCGCTATGCCTGTTCCGTTAGAGATCATGATCACGGAAGTGGCTGTTTCCGGAAAGTGAAAATGTTCATTCCCGATAATCCTGGCGCTGATCACGCTCCCTGGATTTAGGTGATACAGATATGCTGACCCTAGTCCACGTTCGTGTAATTTAACACTTAGCTGAATGTTGTTTCCAACCTTACCCATGGAATATAGGCGTTCACGGTGATCATTGGCAGGATAAATTGCCAGCAGATCACCGGAAGTAAAGTTTGCGCGATCATTCGGAACAAAATTGATTAAAAACGACTCTCCAGCGACAGCAACTTCCGTTTTATGCAATACGGTAAGTTCCTGCAAAGGCTCGTGCCGGGCTGTCAGTGCATCAAGGGAAACTGCCAGCTCAACACCTGCCTGCTGCGACCAACTCGCTGCCCACTGACTGAATTCATCCGGGGATTTGTCATTAATCGTGTGGATTTCGAGCGTAGGAATCGCCCAATTCTGCTTTGCGAGCAGGTTATCAACTTCAAAAGCAAATTTGCAAAAGTCGGGATAACCGTGCGAACCAAAGCCTACAACCGAAAAACGAACCGGGTTAGGTTGTTTGTGTTTTTCTAAACGCGTTGAAAAATGCGCAGCATTGGTAGGCGGGTTCCCGATTCCATAAGTTGCCGCCATCACGATGATGTTCGATGCTTTTGGGAAAACCTTATAATTATTTAATTCGGTAACAAATGCTGATTTTCCGGCCGCAATCAGCTGCCTGTGAATGGCGTTGGCAAAGCCGAATGTGCTTCCGTTTTCGGAGCCTACCAGAATGATAAACTCGCTTTCGTCGGCGGTGAAACTGTTTTTTACTCTGTTTGCCCTGCGCTTGAAGGTCATGGCAAAACCTGAGTAAATAAAGAAGAGAATGTTCCCCGAGGCAACTGCCAGAATAATGGCCCAAATCGCATTGGTACGGCCTGTGTGCAGATCCAGGTTCAGTTCGGTAAGCAATGCTGCGGTTGGGTACTTCACCTCACTTAAAATGTCCCCGGTAATCTGGTTCACAGTGATCTCCCGGTCGCTGAGTTTTAATGTATAGTAATCCTCGGGATCTTCGGAAAAGGGGAATTCTATGGTTTGGACTGCTGTTAATTTTATGTTTTTAAATATTTCAAAATCAGCCGGGTTCCTGACAGGATCCGATTGGATCGCATTAAAATCTACTTCGGACGATACTTTGGGCGATGCTATAAAACCAAATCGGGCCAGCGAAAGATAGGTGCCGCTCAATGCAATGATAAAAATCGGGATGAGTGATAACCTGCCAAGCACCACGTGGTAATACTGTGCGAAATTGTCCCGCACAATGCGTGTGAAAAAGCGTTTGAGACCACGCTGGCGCTGAATGATGAGCATTGTGCCGGAAACGGTGATCAGCAGCAGCAGGAATGCTGTTAAGCCGATCAGAAAGCGGCCTGTTTCGTGAATAAAAAGAGAGCGGTGTAAGGCGGTAACCCATTCAAAAAACGCACTCTTTGGTGCCGGGTAACCCAGGATTTTGCCCGTTTGCGGATCAATGTAAGCTTGCAACTTTTTTCCTTCGGCATCGGAGCCTTTGATCTGGACAAACTGGTTTTTGTCGACCGTCAGCTCGCTGATTTCCGGATATTGTTTCCTTAAAACGGGAAGCGTCCGGGCAAGTGTTGTTTCACTGAAATTGTCGGTGCGGTAGGGTAGGACTTTCTGCGATAACGGCTCGAACGCCAGGATTATACCGGTTACAGCAGCGAGGCTCAGTAAAAGAAAAGAAGATACAGCCAAGGCAAGGTGGCTGTATCTCCATATAGAAATGGTCATAGGGCACTCATTGCATTAATTTGGGCTGAACCGGACGTATCGAATGTATCCGGTGCCTTCGTTTTTGGCAGAAAGGGCCTCGGTGGTCAATGGTATTTCCAGGTCTTTCACATGGTATTTTTGGTCCTCCACGGCGCTCTCAAAACGAATTTTGTAGCCCGCATTGATCTTTGCATTATCAATTTCAAACACATTCACGCTGCGGTCGCCTCCGGTTACGGATGCACCGGTGACCGCACTAATGTTGGCTTTTTGCTTGGATTGAAATTTATGCCATTCTTTCATGCTGTTATACCACTTTTTATCAGGCCCAAGGACATACAATGTCTTTTCGTAAGCGCCTTTGCCGTTAATCAGTGAGATCACAATATAAGCGCCTTCCCCCATGTAATTCGTCATCTGGATCATGCACTTGTATTTGCTGGTGCCCGTTGTTTGTGCAACAGCCGCATGAGGTTGGGCGAAGGTCAGCAAGAGAAAGAGGAGTGTTGCTTTGATTAAATCAGACATGAAAATTATTTCAGAAATTGAACAGTTATATTGTTTCTGGACAGCGACTCGTTTTCGCCAGCCAGGTCAAAAGCAGTTTCTTTGAAGTTGGTCTCAATGTCTTTTTTTGCACCGATCGAAAGCAGGTATTTCAGCATTGCATCATCTTTGGAAACCATGGCCGCCTTGTGCAACGCCGTTATGCCTTCGGCATTTTTTGCATTCACATCAATCTGATATGCTTCCAAAAGTTTTACCAGCGCCAGGTCGTTTTTCGCTACTGCCACATGGTATAATGTGTTGCCGTTTTTTGCCGGTGCTGCAATTTTGAAACCTTTGTCCTGCAAAACTTTCACCTTAGGACCAAATTCATTGGCTGTTCTCCCATTGTAAGATTGCGTCAGGTAAAATGCGAGGTTATCGCCGTTTTTGTCCGTGGTGTTGATGTCCGCGCCTTTGCCGATCAAGTAACTGATCACTTCCGGAGAATTCCCACGAACTGCCATTGCTAGCGCGCTAACGCCCTTTTCGTTGACCTGGTTAACGTTTTTAACAGTGGAAAGTAATATTCCAATGGTCGCTGTATCGCGATTGCTTGCCGCTGCGTTCATAAAAACCGTATTGCCGTCCTCGTCCGCTTTATTCACATCAACGCCTTTGCTCAGGAAATATCTGATGATTTCTTCTTGCTTTGGCTTACGAACAATGGCATGCAAAGCGTTTTCTCCGTTCTTGCCGATCACCGTTGGTTTCAGTTTCAAACTTTCCAGATATTGATAAACTTCAATGGAGTTCGCACCTCCGCGTGAGCCCTGCGCGGCCATTAAGATTGCATCTGAATTTGCAGGAACTCCTTTTGCCAAAAGCGCTTTTAGGACGTCAATTTTCCCTGCCCGCGCAGCATAGCTGAATGCATTATTACCCGCGGCGTCAGTGCTTTTCAGGTCAAGTCCTTTTGAAATAAAATAATTGGTTAAAGCCAGATCTTTATCATTGGCAATACCGATCAGCAATGCATTGGCGCCATCATTGTTCAGGTCTTTTTTCAAATCTGCACCGTGGGCCAGGCATATGTCATAAACTTTGGTATTCTGCTGACCGCCGCCCGCAGCGAAATTGATTGGCGTAGCGCCGTGACCGTCTACATAATTTCCTTTTGATCCTTTGGCGACAAGATATTTCATCAGCTCCACATTGCCGCGCATAGCAGCCCAGTGAAGGTAAATGCGGCCGTCGTGGGTCGCTTTGTCGACTGTGTTGCCCGGCTGGGTCAGGAGATATTCAATGGTAGGATTAGGGGCACCGGCGTTGATCGCCAACACAACCGGATCAAACATGTTGTTGTTGAACTGAGAGGGATTGCTTCCTTTTTCAATTTCCGCTTTTACCGCATTTACGTCCGGAGCGGTTTTCCAGAATGATTGTTCCAGAAGCACATTCTGCTGAGCCTGAGCAGCAAACGAGAAGAATGCGCAAACGGCAATAAGAAGTTTTTTCATACGAAGACGAATTATTAGATACTGGGTTAACCTGATGCGTTTTCCCTGTTTAGAGAGTCAAGGTGCACAAAGTTAAACGATAATTGGTCTAAATATGGATTTGAAGAAACTTTTTGAGTTGAAAATGTAAGACTAAAATGCAATCATCTCAGCAGCCCACTCGAAACAACATACCCGGAAAGCTCCTTTGCAAAGCGTTGTGCGCCTTGCTCGCTAAGGTGACAAACGTCGCAAAACGTGGCGGAATCTTTTGGCATGGCTGCTGACATATCGAAAAAGTAGGTTTTCTGTTCTAGATGGACTTTTTCCAGTATTTTATTATGCGTTTGAATGCCTTTGAGCACATTTTCAGGCTTGCCCCATGTTGTAACAGGCGACACCATATAGCAGGGCGTGAAATACTTTTTGTCAGTGGCTTTGCCCGTCAGCTTCACGCCAGTTGGGAAATACGATGCATATCTGACCAACAGGAGTGGGTCGCTTTTCTCCTTGGCAAGGCGGGCAATGGCGCTGATGTTGTCGTAATAGGAGGCCGCGGTCTTAATGTCTTTCCCGTAACCAGCATAATTGGGATCTACCTGGTCGTTGCTGATGTAATTTCGGTGTCTTAATTTGTCTTTCAGGCTTTTGTAGAGGAAATGCGCGGCGTACGGCATCACGGTAATGTTCATTTCCGGGTGCAATAAGATCAAATTTATCTCGTCATACCATTTGATATGGCTATAATCGGGATAGAACATTTGCGCTGAAATGTTGTTGGCGCGGTTCTCATTAATGGCTTCATAGTAAATCACCAGGTCAAAGTGCTGGTCTTTCAGCAACTGGTATTTAACAACATTATCCCGGGAATTATGTCCGGGCATCGCTACATTGAAGAAATTGAATTTTTTTATATTCGGATAGGCTTTCTGAAACAATGTGTCCAGCCTCATTTCCAATCTGGACCAGTGCGTGTTAACCACCGATCCTCCCAGAATGAGGATATTACGCGAATTATCCCCACGTTCAACCGTTGCCTGCTGCATGGGTTGAATGTAGGGATAATATTTTTTTTCGAGATAACTCGCTGGCTGTAAGAACGGATAGCCGAAAAATACAAGCGCTAGCCTGAAAACAAGCTCCGAAAAAACAAACAGCAGCGCAACTAGGGTAAGTGACAGGTAGAATTTTCTGGATAGCATTGAAAGGTAAGGTAACGGTGCGGCGTTACCCCAGAGACACCTTATCGCTTTCCTAACGTTGCATTAGCTCCGAATTTATTACTGGCCCGGTTGCATATGGGTGCTGACGGCAATACGGTTCCAGCCGTTGATCGTCACGATGGCCATGATAATCTGTGCCAAATATACTTGTCCAAAGGTCTCTTCTGCACGTTTGTAAAGTTCCGCATTGATGCCCTCGTTGTGGATCAAAGTAACCGCTTCCGTTAATGCCAGAATGATTTTTTCCTCGGCCGTAAACAGGTTTGATTCTTTCCAGGCGCTTAAAAGTATGAGGCGTTCCACCGTTTCGCCTGTTTTAAGGGCTTCTTTACTATGCATATCCAGACAATACGCACAGCCATTGATCTGTGACGCCCGCATCTTGATCAGCTCTTTATGGACTTTGCTTAACTGACTATTTTTCAGAAATCCTTCTAGCGAGTACATTGCCTTGTAAGCATCCGGCTGCAAAGCCAGCATATTCAATCGATTTTCCATGATCTTGTTACTATTAATGAATTGATTAACAACAAGACAAAGGTCGCAGGCAGCGATCTGAAAAAACTTAAACTGGTTTAAGAACGCGCGAACTGTTGAGAGAGAGGTCAGGCATTCATTTCAACCCTGAAATTCACTCGTGCTCCTAATGCAGCGAAAACCTTTAAAACCGTTTCCAGGCGAGCATTGGTAACACTGTTTTCCAGCTTTGAAATTTGCGCTTTTTGCACACCTACCAATTCTCCTAACTGTTCCTGCGTAAGCTGGCGTTCAATTCTCGCCGTTTTGATTGCATTTCCCAGCAAGTCAATCCGCAATTCATTCTCAAAAGCATCACGCTTCTCGGTGCCAACCACACCTATATGCTTATTAATCATTGTGTCCAGCGACACGGTTTTGAGCACTTTATTTGATTCTCTCATCGCCTTTCATTTAAATATTGCCTTCGAAGATTTTCTGCTTTTTCGATTTCTTTAACCGGTGTTTTATTAGTCTTTTTTATAATTCCATGAGTCGCAATCACTATGGTGTTATTTGCGGCACCCTCGTCCCAGAAAGCAAAAAGCCTGTAAGTTTTGCTTTGATACATTGTCCTGAACTCCCAAATGTGTTTGTTTATTTTTTTAAACAATTCCGCATCGGTTAAGTACTGAGACTTTTTAATGTTGTAGTAAATCTTCTCCCGCGCCTCTACACTTAACTCTTCCAGGAATTTAACCGCTTCCGGTAACAACTCAACTTCAAATTTTTTCTCCAATGCGTCAAAAGTAAAAGTTTCTTAATTAGGAAACAAGCGATGGTACCGCTCTTGGAGTTGAGACGTAGTGTTGGATAAGAAGTAACAGAACAGAGTAGGAATTTTTGACGTTTATGCGGACAATTACGCATTTCCGGTGAAACCGAAGATTTATACTTACTTTTGAAAAAATGCTATTCAAATAATATGCGGCCTTACATTCTTGGTAAGAAATGGTTGCTCGGCTTCGCACTCGCAATTGTCTACATCCCCTTACGAACATTCATCAATGTCCAGCAGGACTTTTGGAACACCATATTTACCAAATTACCGCTCTTTTGCATTGAAATCCTGATCAGCACCATTTTTTACACAACCTGGATCTATCTTATTGACTGGTTTCTGCAAAAACTGGCATTATTCACCGGCAGTGACAAGTCGTCGGAATTTAAAATAACCAACCAGCTGATGACGCTGCTGCCGGCTGTTGCGCTCGCGCTGCTCTTCAATCTGATACTGATTTATACCTGGGGTTTTATGAATTCGTACTGGACCCACATGCCGAGGCCGATCCTTCGCGGCACTTCCTGGTCTGAAATAGGAATGGTGAAATGGAGATCGAACCAGGCGTTGACCATCCTGGCGTTGCTTGCAGGTTACTATTTATGTCTGAGTAATCAGGTGCAGGAAAAGTTGAAAAGGTTATTGGTTGACTCGGAGAAGCTGGCGAAGGAAAATATGGCAGCGCGTTTCCAGGCGCTGAAAAACCAGATCAGCCCGCATTTTTTGTTTAATAACCTGAGTGTTCTGGCATCGCTTGTGGAATCGCAGCCGGAGAAATCGAGCGAATTTATCCAGCAGCTTTCACTTGCCTATCGCTACATTCTCAGCCAGGCGGAACTGCATCAGATTAGTTTGAAAGAGGAGATCAAGTTCTTGGAAACTTACACCTTTCTCCTGCGGACGCGGTTCAAAGAAAAAGTGCGTATGGAAGTGAACATTGCACCGGAAGATCTCGAAAGGTTTTCCATCATTCCACTCACATTGCAGCCATTGATCGAAAATGCGGTGAAGCACAATACAATGTCTGCCAGCAATCCGCTAACGATCAGGATATTTATCCAAAACGAAATGCTGGTGGTGTGCAATCCTTTGCAGCTCAGGCAATTGAATGAGTCTTCGACGAAGCTAGGCCTACAAAATATTGAAAGCAGATATAAGCTTTTACAAAACAAACAGGTAATTGTTGAAAAAACCGACGCTCATTTTGTCGTTAAAATTCCATTGCTGTCATGAATGTGCTCATTGTTGAAGACGAGGAACTGAGTGCGGAGCGCTTGCAAAAACTGATTTTGGGGATCGATCCTTCCATTCAGGTGCTGGCCATTATCCCCTCGGTCCTGGAAACGATTGCTTACCTTGAAAATGATGCGAAAATCAAACCTGACCTCATTTTCCTGGACATTCACCTCGAAGATGACAATGGTTTCAGGATCATTGAAAGCCTTAATCTGCTGATCCCCGTCATTTTCACCACCGCTTTTGATGAATATCTGCTGAAAGCATTCAGGGCCAACAGCATCGATTATCTTTTGAAACCCATTAATCCGCTGGAGTTACAGGCTGCACTGGTGAAGTTCAGGAAGTTATCAGCCATTTCCCAGCATAGTCAAACGGTTGTGCCGGTGGATGTGGCTGCTAATGAGCCATATAAAGATCGTTTCTTGTGCACGGCGGGTCCACGGATCTTTACCTTTAAAACATCGGAGATCGCCTATTTCACCATTGAAGAGCGGGCCACGTTTCTGAGGCTTTACGATGGGAGGCATTTCGCGGTGGAGTATAGTTTGGAAAAATTGTCACAAATCCTCGATCCGGGCCATTTTTTTCGCATTAACCGCACCCTGCTCATTTCAATCGATGCTATCCGCGACATTCACACCATTTCAGCGGGCAGACTGAAAATTGAGCTCAATCCGGCTCCGTCGCAAGAGGTGAACGTGAGCCCTGACCGCATTACGGGTTTCAAAAACTGGCTGGGAAGATAGTGCCTCCAAATGCTTCTGCATGCATAAATGGCTTTTCAGGATTCGATAATTGACCTCCGGACACAAAAATTTTTACGATAAGTTATGAATAACAAAATTGGAATAGCATTACTCCATTTTGTATCATGCCACCCATTAAGTTTACAGTCCGCAAGCGTTTTCATTTGCTTCAATGTAAAACCCGCACGCTGGATTCCGGCCGGGAACATCTTGCGCATTACCGGCTCATTTTTGTGATATCCGGGGAAGGAAAATTCGTTTTAAATCGCGAAATCCATTCTTATTCCAACGGTGGCGTCATTTTTCTCGAACCGGACCAGCAACCCATGTTTCAGGAGGATAGGGGAACGGAGATTTTGATGATTGCATTCGATACGCATTTGGCGGACGATTTTCAGCGAAAAAAAGCATACAGTCCGGATTTTGCGGACATCTACAAACAGGTTGAGAATTTGTGTAAAAACATCAGGCTTATCCAGGGAAAACCTGTTAAAAATGATCGGGATGCGCAGACCGTCAGTTACTTAGTCAACCAAATTTCATTTGAGCTTTCACAGCAATCATCCTCATTCATTAAACTTATCCGAAGCAGCATTGAGCTCATCGTGACGATTTTGGCAAGGAATAATTTCGAATGCAAAAAGGCCGAGGAAAAGCCTTTGCAGCACAATCTTTCGGAATCCATGATCGGATATGTCAAAAGTCAGATCCAGCAGAATAAGAGCATTCGGATAGGGGAACTGCTGATGAAATTCAATATTTCCGAAGAAGCGGCCAACCTATGCATGCTGAACCACACCGGCATGTCGCTGCGTAACTTCATTTTCAAATACAAAGCCGATCTTTTTAAGAGCAGAATGCTGAAAATGGATATTTCGGAATTTTCGGCGCGGTTATAAATTGAATGTTCCAAAGATTTACGAATTTCGGAAATGCGGAGCGAATAACCTTCGCGATCCGTGTTCATTATGCGATTGATTTCAACCTCAAATCTATTTTCAAAACAAGAGTGGCAACTTGCAGCCGGGATCGTGTGCATTTACCTTCCCGTGCGGATCTTCGTGAGCAACACGGTGCTTTCCGGCGAAGTAATTTTAAGCAAAGCGCCACTCTGGCTTGCCGAATTCCTGGTTAACCTGCTGTTTTTCAGACTCTGGATTTTCATTATCGGCGCTATACAATATTCTTCGGGCAGGCTTAATTTATCCCCGTTCAAGTTGCCGAGGCGCTTGTTTACGTATGTTGTAGGCTTGTTTCTGGCGATTCTTTTCAATTTTGCCTTCATATTCCTATGGTTGAATATGGAGAAATTATTGGCGCAGCAGCTGCATATCACCATTAAAAGAACAGAACAGGAGACGCAGCCTTTCCATCTCCAGCAAAAAGCCAAGGCTAACACGGCATTGACGGTGATGGCTATGCTTGCGACAATTTATATGGTTTCCGTCAAACGCAGCAACGAGCAATTGGAACAAGTGAGCCTGCGCGCGGAAAGGCTTGAAAAAGAGAATTTGCAAACGCGTTTTCTTGCACTGAAAAACCAGCTGAGCCCGCATTTTCTTTTCAACAGTTTGAGCATCCTTACTTCCTTAATCGAAAAGAACCCGCAGCAGTCTGTGTTGTATGTTAACCGGTTGTCAAAATCCTATCGTTATATCCTGGATCATTCCGATCAGGAATCGGTAACATTGAAAACGGAGCTTGATTTCATTAATGCTTACGTTTTTTTGCTAAAATCGAGGTTTGAAGAAAAAATGCAGGTTAACATTGAAATCCCGCAAGCGGCTCTGGATCAATATAAAATTGCTCCGCTAACCTTACAATTGCTGATTGAAAATGCAGTGAAGCATAATCAGATGTCGCTGGAAAATCCGCTGTTAATCACCATCGAAATGATTGGTTACCAGCTCGTTGTGACTAATCCGGTGAGGAGAAGGAACGGGGTCCCGGCTTCGGCAGAAATTGGACTGCCTAACATTATCCGCAGATATGGCCTGCTTACCAATGAGCCCGTAACAGTTTCAGAAACAGACGATTTGTTTATTGTGAAAATTCCTTTGCTAACATGAAAGTATTGATCATAGAAGACGAAGGCCAAACAGCCGAGCGCCTGGAAAACCTTGTTCATAAGTATGACAAAACAATTCGTGTGATCGACAAAATTCCGTCTGTCGAGAAAACATTGGCATATTTTGCAAAAGACGATGCTGAGCTTCCCGATTTGATCTTCATGGATATTCACCTTGAAGATGACCTCGGTTTTCGGATTTTAGAAGAGCTGAAACTGACCATTCCCGTTATTTTTACTACGGCTTTTAATGAATATGCGTTGAGGGCTTTCAAAACATTCAGCATTGATTATTTACTAAAACCGATTGATTACCAGGAGCTTTCCGATGCCATTGACAAGTTCAAAAGCATAGTGAAACCAACATTGGCAACAGACCGTTTGGACCAGTTTCTTGAAAATTATAGGCAATCCACTTACAAAGACAGGTTTATGGTCACTGCGGGCACCCGCTTGCAAAGCATTTCGGTTGCGCAAATTGCCTATTTCTCCTATGAGCGGAAAACCACGCTGGTTAACACGGCCGACGGTAAATTTTACAGCCTGGATTACAGTTTGGAGAAGCTTTTGGAAATGGTGGACCCCAGGCAGTTTTTCCGGGTCAACCGCACGTATGTCGTTTCAATGCCTGCTATCCGCTCGATAAACCAACACCCGAGGGGCAAAATGGTTGTCGAAATAGAGCCAAATCCGCGTAACGAGGTTTGCGTGAGCATTGACAGGATCACGGCTTTTAAAGAATGGCTGGGCAAATAGCGCTAACCTGGATTTTTCAGATCGAAAAAATAGCCAGTTAAACTGAAATTGCAGGCATTCGGCGGCAGACTGTGCCCCTTTTTTAGCCATTCGGGCTATCTTTTGTATCGCTTTGATAAACGGGCGGATACATTTGAAGACTGGAATGAGCGCGCAATTATTTGAATCCACAAGCTATTTTGACCTCGCAGACTGCGAATTGGTGGAACTGGGCGCTGTGGCCAGCATGACCACGGGCTGCCAATATCCGCAATTTGAGTGGGCGGATGAAGATTTGCAACCATTCGCGCTCATTGAAAAGATCGCGGGTGGCAACATTATGCTGGGAGAACCCAGGTTTATGCGTGTTTCCGAGCGTGAGAAATGGAAGTTTGGATTCAGGCAGGGTGACATTATTTTTATCCATAACAGCAGTCCGGCGCAGCTAGGCAAATGTGTCCTGTTCGATCTTCCAGAATTCGTTCTGCATACAAAATATCTGCGTTTGGTCGCGAACGAGCATATAAGCGGCAAATTTCTGCTGTTAATGCTGAACAAGTTACGCTCGGAAGGCCGGTTTCACCGTATTGCAAAACAACGGGGCCATGTTTCCTACATTACCATCGACGATCTCAAAAAACTGAAAATTCCTGTTCCCGGAATCGAGGACCAGAAACAGCTGCTCGAAATGTCCGAAAGTCCCTTTCGCCTGTCTGCCATTTAGCCTTATCTCAGCTGATTTTTTGATATTTGTATTTGAGTAAGCAATTTGTCTGCTTATGTTAAAGGTGAAATTGGGGCACGGAATTAATTTAAAGTTTGGATTATGTCGATTACCAAAGAAGAAGAATTGAAAGGAATGCAACGCGCGAGCGAAGTTGTTGCATTGATTCTCAAAGAGATGACGCGTTTTGCGAAGCCAGGAATATCAACCAAAGAACTAGATAATTTCGGGGCTGCGCTTTTCAAAGATCTTGGTGCCAAGTCGGCGCCGAACCTGGCCTATGGGTTTCCCGGCTGGACTTGTATTAGTGTCAATAATGAATTTTGTCATGGCATACCAACATCTCAAACGGTGCTTCGCGACGGTGACCTGGTTAATATCGATGTTTCGGCAGAGGTGAATGGTTACTGGTCCGACAATGGCGGATCATTTGTTCTGGGCCCGGACAAGAACGGGCATCAGCAGCTTGTGAATGCTTCCAAAGAGATCCTGAAGAAAGCCATCAGCAATATTAAGGGAGGCGTTAGGATCTCCGATATTGGTTTTTTAATTGAAACGGAAGCAAAAAAGCGCGGCTATAAGGTGATCAAAAACCTGAACGGTCACGGGATCGGGAGAAGCCTGCATGAGGAACCTTCGGAAATAGCCAATTATCGCGACCGTTCTAATACAAGGCGCTTTAAGAAAAATTCAGTGGTAGCCATTGAGACATTTATTTCAACGCGCTCGACGCTTGCAGTGGAGTCGGGGGACGGCTGGACAACGGTAGGGGATAAGGGTGGCTTCATGGCGCAACACGAGCATACGATCGTGGTGACCGACGGCGCACCAATTATTTTAACACATAGCAATGATATTTGGGCGTAACGCGAGCAAGGATTATCCCTTCGGCATTTTATAGCCGTTGTGGTAATCCTTTTCAATCAGCTTGTTAGCGTCGGAGTCGTTGAACTTTCCTTTCTCCTCATTCCAATCCATTTTCTTTCCTGTGCGATAGGCAATGTTGCCCATTTGCGACAAGATCGCAACATCAGCACCGACCTGGATAGGCGCGTTTAAATCTTCTATTTTTCTGGACTGAATGACGTCAACGAAGTTTTTGGCATGAAGATCCAGGCCATTGTCGGACGATTTTTGAAATGGCACTGCTTCCATTTTTTGTGCCTGCGGCACCACTTCCCAGCCTCTTCGGTCCAAAATAAGCGTTCCGTTTCCGCCCATGAATGCAATACCGTGCTCGCGGTTATAAATGCCGGCCCCATAGCCAATCGCGTGTTCCCATTGAATGTTAAAGCCGTCAAATTCGTAAACTGTGGTGAGTGTATCCGGCGCATCCACCCCGAAATTCAGGACCATGCCACCCGCAGCGGAGATGCTTTTTGGCGCACCTGCTTTCATTCCCAGCAAGGCATAATCCAGCAAGTGAACGCCCCAGTCGGTCATAATGCCACCTGCGTAGTCCCAAAACCATCGGAAGGTGCCGTGAAAGCGGTTTGTATTGAAAGGCCGTTTTGGAGCGGGTCCAAGCCACATATCATAATCAACGCCTGCGGGTGCTGCGCTATCGGGGATGGCTGATATAGGGGCGCCGTAATTGAAATATCCCCAAACTTTGACCAACCCAATTTTTCCCAACTTTCCTGAATGTACAAATTCAATAGCGTCCCGGAAGTGTTTCTGGCTCCTCTGCCATTGTCCCACCTGCACCACGCGCTTGTAACGCTCCTGCGCAGCCACCATAATCCGGCATTCCTCAATTGAATTACCGATCGGCTTTTCAACGTACACGTCTTTTCCTGCCTCGCAAGCCTCCACCATCATCAGGCAATGCCAGTGATCCGGCGATCCGATCACGACAGCATCAATGTCCTTGTCTTCCAGCATCTTACGGTAATCTCCGTAAGTTTTAACCTTCATGCCCTTCGCAGCAAGTTCGGCCGCACGCTTATCCAGTACATTCCTGTCCACATCACACAACGCAACACATGTGACGCCAGGATTTTTAAGGACAGCATTCAGGTCAGCCCAGCCCATTCCATTGATCCCGATGGCCGCCACGCGAATGGTGTCGGCGGGAGAAAAAAACTTTGGAAATGCGGATAGGGAAGAAGGCAACGCCGTCGACAGCCCTGCGCCAGCCATCATCGCCGAAGCCGAGCTGATAAATTTTCTCCTGGAAGTCATCATGATGGGATCAAAAGAAATGTTCAAGTCAAATAACAGAATATTCTAATTATAAAGAAATATAATGCTACATGATTTGCTTTTACCTGTAATCCTTAGACGTGTAGACCTGTCTGTGAATATCCGCACATCCGGGTGTCGGACAAAGTTTTCATCCAAAAATGAATAGGCTTATTACATTTTCCCAACCAAGGCCATCACCAGCGTGGCGGCATTGTGCGCTGCAATATCGTAAAACGTCATGATGTCATTTTGGGCCTTATCGTTCGCGTTATCGCTGAGGCTGCGGATGATCAGGAACGGCGTATTTTGCTGGTAACACGTCTGTGCAATGGCTGCGCCTTCCATTTCGGTGGCTGCGGCATTCAGTTCTTTGCGGAGTCGCCGTGTGATGATTTCAGAAGATACAAACACATCGCCGGTAACAATTATGCCTTTCTTAACTGCCGGTTCAAAGCTGCCATTTCCTCGTTTGATTTTGGAAAATGACAAACCCTTCGACACAGCTAATGCTTTCTGTACCAATGAGCTATCGCAAATAAATGATCGCGGGTTTTCCAGCATCGTCGCCGGGTTTTTGGTAGACCAATATTGCATTCCGCTGTCTTCTGCCATGCCGTAGTCGTGGTAAGTTACGTGCGTGCCAATCACAATGTCGCCCGGGTTAAGGGTTGGATCGATGCCGCCGGCAATGCCCGAAAAGATAATTTCCGTTGGTTTGAAATGCTCGATCATGATCGTGGTGGTAATGGCAGCATTCACTTTACCGATCCCCGTTTGAGCGAGGACGATCTGTCGGCCATTCAATTTCCCTTTTGTGAAACGGATTTGTTGTATGATGGTGTCTTTTTTATCCTCCATTTTGCTTTGCAGCAAAACCAGTTCAGGTGGGAAAGCACCAAGCACACCGGTCACGTTTTGGGCATGAATGCTTAGAATTTGGACAAGTAAAAAGAGAAAAAGCAGGAGTGATCTTTTCATAAAATTTTAGAGAGTGAGCGCCAGAATGGCAAAAATATCAATGATCCACAGCGCAAGACTAATCTCACGGATCTTGCCTGTGGCAATGTGCAATGCAGTCCAGCTCAGAAATCCCCAGATAATTCCCTGTGTGATAGAATAGGTGAACGGAATGAGCACCATCGCAAAGAATGCAGGAAACGCCTCACTCAGGTTCCCCCAGTTGATTTTCACGACCGGTTTCATCATAAAAACGCCGACGAGAACGAGCGCCGGCGCAGTTGCAATGGCTGGAATGGCACTTAGTAACGGGGACAAGAATAGGAATGGCAGGAATAAAATGGCGCCTGCAACGGCAGTAAGGCCCGTTTTGCCGCCTTGCTCAATGCCCACGGCAGATTCAATGTAGGCTGTGCCGGGGCTGCTTCCTACCAGTCCGGCAATGGTTGTTGAAAATGCGTCGGTAATAAGGGATCGTTTGATATTTTTTGGTTCACCGTTCTCGTCCAGCAGATTGGCAGCTTCGGCCAGCCCTACGAATGTGGACAGGCTGTCGAACATATCCGTGAAAACAAATGCGAGAATGATGGGCGCGAGGCTCCATTTGAGTGAATTGACGAGATCGAGTTGAAAAATAAGGCTGAAATCGGGCTTTGAAATAATGTTGGTAATGTTGATGATCGTCTCCGTTCCGCCCCACCATCTGCCGATAGGCCAGGCCAGTAAGCTCGTGAGCACAATGCCAATGAGAATGCTTCCTTTCACTTTTCTGATCAATAAAACCACGGTAATCAGCAGCCCGGCTGCGAATGTGAGCGAAGAGGCATTCAACTTACCCAAACCAACCATCGTCGCGGGATGTGCAACGATAAATTTCGCATTGGCAAAACCAATCAATGTGATAAAAAGGCCAATCCCGGCTGCTATCGCGAACCGCAACGATTTTGGAATAGCCTTTACAATATATGCCCTAACATTGAAAAACGACAATAACAAAAAGAAAACGCCTGACCAGAACACCGTTCCCAGCGCGACCTGCCAACTCAGTTTTTCGGTGAAAACGGCTGTGAATGTAAAAAAAGCGTTCAGCCCCATTCCCGGCGCAACGAGGATTGGATTGTTTGCATACAATCCCATCATTAAGCTGCTGAAAAATGCAACCAGGATCGTGGCGGTGAGCACGGCCGAAAATGGCATGCCTGTCTGGCTTAATATGGACGGATTGACAACGATAATGTATGCTGTTGCCAGAAATGAGGAGATCCCCGCGAGAATTTCAGTTGAGAACGAAGTGTTGTTTTGCTTTAACTCAGCAGCGGAAAACATAGCGTATCGGTTTATTTCAAAGATATTGATTACGCTTTGTTTAAAAAAATAGCATGGCGGACTAAATCACCGCGGCATCAGATCAAGCCATTCCGTTTGGCCATGTTCACGGCCTCTATGGAATTATCGGCGCGCAGTTTTTCAAGAATGCGCTGCCGGTGCGTGTTTACCGTATGCACGCTGATTTCCAGGAGCCCCCCAATTTCCTTACTCAGTTTTCCGGCGCTGATCATTTTAAGGACTTCTAGTTCGCGATCGGTTAAGCTGCCTTTTTCGGTTGGTTCGGCAAGATGGATAAGCTCACCTGTATGAAAATTATTGATCTGATATTTCACGCCCTGCATATCGGTCTGGTTTGGTGAAATGTCGATCACACCCAATGAAAGCCAGATATTTCCCAGCGCATCTTGCTCCAAAATTTGCTGTTGCTCGATCACGTGCATATATTTTTTATGGCCATTCAGAATCCGGTATTCACTCACCATCTTATATTGTTTCCTCGCTTCCGCTGGCACATTCATAATGAATTGCATGGCTTCATAACCGTTCTTTTTCAGTTCTTCCAGATCATCGGGATGGATCTTGCTGTCGTAGACTTCGTTGTTAATGTTGGTTTGCAGCTCACCAATTTCGTATCCGTAAATCTTGTAAAACTGTTTGGAAGTGAAAATATGGATATCATTCTGCATATCATAAACCGTGACGCCGCTGCTGCTTAGCTGGGCCATTGTGCGGATCATAGCGAGCTGCTTTTCGAGCACATACTGTTCGGTTCCGTCGAATTGAAATGGCTTTTTTCCCGGATCGTCAGCCGAATTTGTATGCGGGCCAAAGCCGGTTTGTGATTTGGTTTGTAATGATAAATCAGTATTTCGTTTCATTTTGAAGCTGTCTTTATTTGCAAAAGGTTTTGGAATGCATTGAATGGCATCGGTTTGCACGGGTGTGACAACTTCAAGCGTGTTTACCTTAAAACGAGCTGGGATTTTTTTGAAAACAAACTATGAATTTTTCTGTAATCAGAAGCGCGGATACGCTTTGGGGAAGCGCCGCGGCCATGGAACTGGCGATGCAAAAAAGACATTTGATCCTGCTGGGCAAGGAGCTTCCGGCATTGGAATCATTAAGACATAAAATAGAAAAACATGCTGGCGTCCACGTGCAGCATTTCCAAACAGACGACGCGGTAACGCAAGATATTATTTCCGTTTGCGACCATATCAACATGCATTACGAGGTGGATCTGCTGTTCAATTTCGCAGAAATCGGTTTTGAGCAAAAACTGGAAGACTTCGACATTCACCAGCTGGATCGTAAACTGAAAGTAAGCCATGCAGCCGGAACATTGTATCTGCATCAATTGCTGCCCAACCTGCTTTTGCACGGCAATGCGCTCGTAATGCAATTTTGGTGCTGCGCTGCTCCTATGCAGCCCTGGCAGGAGGCTTTGGTGAACTATAACCGGCATTATTCCGAATTTTTAAACAGTGAATGGAGGGAAACAGGGTTAACCATTAAGAATTTTACTGTGGAAGTCCCTGGGAACGAGCCTGTATTGATGTTTTAGGCAAAAATCGGTGTCATGAAATGGTAACCAATTGGCGTCTGCGGGTAAACCCGGGGCGAAGGATGAAATATACATTTGTATCATTCAAATGAATCATTCATCTAAACAATTAACAATATGAAAACGCTTAAAAATGTAATGCTGCTTAACGCTGTCAGTTCAGGTGCAACGGGGCTGGGGCTGATCTTCTTCCCCGATTTTTTTGCCTCACTTTTCGAAATCAAAAGCACGGTTCCTTTTGTTGAAACCGGAATTTTCCTGGCTGTTTTTGCGACGTTGGTGTTTGCGGTTGGAATAAAAAATCCTATCAATGCAGGTGCGGTCCGTTTCGTTATCGCGCTGGATACGCTCTGGGTGATTGCCAGTTTTACAGTCGTTTTGTTTCAAATGTTCAGTCTGTCGCTAATCGGATACTTAATGATAGCAGGCGTAGCATTATGGGTGGCGGCAATGGCTTATCTGCAAACGGCTGGTGTTAAGCAACTAACAGTCTCGAAATAAAAACAAGTTTCTTTCCACGCAAAAACTGGTGAGGACACCCAAATAGAATCCGTTACTGTGTTTTCATTTTAACCCAAAAATTGCTAAACTTCGGGTGTAGTTTACTCTTTTACAGGATCTTAAAGTTCGCTATGACCCGACCCGATGCGCTCAGCAAAAATGAACGGCTGTTCTGGTCAACAGGATCAGGAACGGACGTTTGGGCAATGTTCTGTGCGGCTAAAAACGGGGATCTTGAAACGATAAAATCATTGTTGCAAAAAGACGCATCGCTGGTCCGCGGTGAGTTTGAATATCGAACACCCATGGCTTTTGCAGTTCAGGAAAACCAGCTCGAAGCAGCAGCTTACCTGCTTGCGCACAAGGCAAGTCCCGTAAAGTCGGGCACCGACGACACATTGGTACAGATCGCCTGCGACCGCGGTTATGGGCAAATGCAACAGCTTCTGGAATCCGCCATGGCGCAGGAAAAAGGGTCGTGGCAAGGGAATGAAATTGCTGACGCCATCCGGCATCGCAACCTTGAAAGGGTGGAGCACTTGTTAAATGTTTCAGAAGATTATCTGCATGCGCGGGACGATAGCGGTAACCAACCGATTCATTGGGCGGTCATGAGCAGGCAGCCTGACATGATTAGTTTATTGCTGTCTAAGGGAGCTGACATTCATGCACAACGACCCGATGGCGCACGTCCTATCCAGCTCACCAACGGGGATTACGCATATCGGGGCTGGCGCGATGTGCCCGAAGATGCCGTCAAGCCCCATGAAATTTATAAAATCCTGCTCGCCCATGGCGCTTACCTGGACATCTGCATGGCGTCGCTTAAAGGCGATGAGGTAAGGGTTCGTGAATTGTTGAATGATGATCCGTCCCTGGCCAACCGCGTTTCGGATTATGTGAGTTATTATCCTGGTTCCGGCGCGCCGATCAAAAATGCCGCCATGGCGGGGCATATCAACATTGTGAAATTGTTGCTGGACAATGGTGCTGACCCCAATTTGCCTGAGGAAGGCATTGCGCCAAAAGGCCATGCATTGCATTCGGCGGTGGTTTATGGTCATCACGAAATTGTAAAGCTGCTGTTGGATCACGGCGCTTATCCCAATGTCCCGATTGAGAGCTCGGCAGATACATTGTCTGCCGCAATCAACCGGGAGGATAAGGCAATGGTGGAACTGCTTTGTTCTTACGGAGCGGCACGCGAAATACATTTATTGGCCTATTATGGTGATATTCAGACCGCTGCGGCGGTTTTCGCAGCTAATCCCGAAAAAGCCAATGATCCCGAAGCGCTTGAAAATGCGGCCAGCGAGGGCAATGACAGTTTTGTCCGGCTAATGCTTCGTTATCAGCCGGAACTGCCCAAAAGAATTGCCGTCGGCGTAAAGAGCAGTGGGCCCGACGAACCGACCAAAAGTCGGGAACTGAGCGAGTTGCTTTTCCAGCATGGAATGAATCCGAATTATACCAACTGGCTTAATGTCAGACCAATGCATCGTTTTGCAAAAAGGGGTGATCTGGATAATGCAGCGATCTTCATATCGCACGGCGCCGAAATCAATGTTCTAGATGACGAGCTTTGCTCCACTCCGCTAGGCTGGGCAGCTAAATATGGCAAAACAGAAATGGTCAGATTTCTCCTTGAAAAAGGCGCCGATCCAAATTTGCCGATTGATAAGACATGGGCGCAGCCTATATCCTGGGCAAAAAGCCGTGGGCAACATGAAATTGTGTCCGTGCTGGAAGCTAAAAGGTTTGTTTAGTGTTTTCCAGCATAGCATTTTACAGCTTTTTGAGAACGACAGGCCCGACCAGGCCCGCTGGAACCGTGGTTTTTTCCTGTCCCTTGAATTGGAGATACAACGGATTTCCTTTCACTGCTTCACCAATAAATCCATTGCGGCGGGACGTTACCACTTTCACTTCGATCTCGTTTTCACCTGCTTTCAATAGTTTGGTAATATTTAATTCAAAAGGTGTAAACAGCCTTTTGCCAGCGGGTTTCCCATTAATGGTGACTTCGGCCGTGTAATACACTTTGCCTAAATCGAGGAAATAATTGGCGTTTGGTTCCATATTCTGCACAGTGAACTTAGAGCGGTAAATGCCTTCACCGCTTGTGAATTTTAAGTCCTCAATTTGCCGCCAGTCTTTCAAATTCTGATCGTTCAGATTGGTTTGGTCAACTCCTAATGTCCAATTTTCAACTTTTACGATTTCAGAAGCTTTTCTGGAAGATGCAATGGGCTGAGAAAGGATATTTTCTGGTATTTTCTTTGAAGTTGCATACAGGATTACGGATCCATAGGGCGCAAGGTCATACGTAGCGGTTGCTTGTCCTTTAGTCAACTGACCTGTTTCGGCGTTCAGCCAATAGTATTCCCTGAATTCTGAACCGATTTTTAATTCCAATGTCTGCCATTGATCCGATTTATTCCAAAAGAAGCGAACTTCACTTCCATCTTTCATTTCACGGACTATCTGCCGTGTAAAATCCATCTTTCCGGTAAAATTGATTTTTTGCACAATGCTTTTATATGGTTTTGAATCCCACTTTAAAGCCGTTTTCTGGCCGGCAGTTTCCTCCATGATTTGTTTCACAAGCTTATCATTTGCATCAAAATCGTGATAAGAAGGCTGTATTTCGGGCAATGCGCCGTCCATCCACACGGACGCGCCGGCTTTGGCGATTGTGTTTATTTTTTTAGCCGTATTGAGATCGATAAATGGCAAGTTGGCCACGATCAGCGCCTGATAATTGTTGCCGGCAATGGCAAAGTTCTTACCAATTAAAGTCGCTTTTTGAAGCGATTCATCATTCACAAATTCCCAGGTTATGCCATTGGCTTCCAGCTCATTAATGATCGGCCAAAGTTTTTTGTACCAACGGTTAATGCGCGTATCCGGCGCTTTAAAAACACCAAATCCCTGGATGTCGGGCTCGATGCCTTTCAGATAACCGCGTTCCAGGATTTCTTCCGGATTCGTCGCAAGTTGATCCTCCGTAAAATCGATGAAAGGCATGTAAATGAGCACATCTGTTTTTGGCTTGCCCGCCCGTAATGCATATTGGCAGCGCGCGAGATACGCGTTGATCTGCTTGACATCCTTCCAAAAAGGATCTGTTTCATTCATACCCGTTGAGAAATTCACAAAAGGCAGAAAAGGCGATGACCAGGTGTTCCAGCCTTCCGGGCCGTACTCGCCATTGTTGTATTTGTAGGGTGTGCCGTGGTAAATAAGCTGGTTAATGCCGCAAGCCAGCGACTTGTCCGCCCACATTTTGATTTTTTGCGGCGTGGTCATTTCGGCCCTCAAAATCGACACAAATGATTCCTGGGTAATCACAGGTTTGTTATTTAAATGCGCACCGGATGTCACGAGTTTTAGATAACCCTCCGAGCCCTCTGCAAATAATTGCTCAGCTTCCGGAATGTCCGCAGATCCCGCAGCGCCAATAACATCAATCGGGAAGCCGTAGGCCTGCGTGCGGTGCAACATTCCGCGACTACCCAGCCAGCCGTTAGAAGCACCGATAAAGTTTTTCTTAAAAACCTCATTAACGGTTCTATCATAATCATGCATCATCCGCCAGTTGTCTTTTTCGTTGAAAACCACAGGAGGTTTCGCGTCGACATACATATTGGCGAGATAAACGGGATGATCGTAGCCTTTCTGGAACAAGGAAGCGAGATAAGGTGTAATGTCATAACCATTCAACGTCCGGAATTTTTCCAGAAAATCGGGCGAAATGATCCGGTCTGTATGGAATTCGTAACTATCATTAAAAATGGCGCGTATGGGCTTGCCGTGATATTTGTTCAGTCCGGTCCTGCGGCCTAGCAAGTATTCATAAGTTTTGGTTACAACCACGGGGTCCAGATGATCGATTACATAGTTGTTTTTTTCGGATGCAATAAGAGAGGGCTTTTCGCCGGAAGGGATTTTCCAGGTTACGACAATCTGCCATTTCCCATCATCCGGTGCTTTCCAGTCCAGCGTCCCGCTTTGAATGTTTTTAGTTAGATCGACAATCGTTTTAGGATCAAGAACAGTTTGATGATCAGTTACTTTTTCCACCTTCGCGGCGATGATGCTCAGTGGAACCGCCCATTTATCATCGACAAAATTCTTAGTCATCATTGCCGCCATCATGCCCGTCGCTTTTGGTGCGTGATTGCCCGGTTTGGGAAGCGGAGCTTTAAAACTCTGACCCGCACCGAGTATTGTATCAGACACTGCGAGCGTTTTCATGCTTTCTTTTGGATCGAAAAATGATCCGCCCAGTGGCCACCCGCTGCCGCCGTTCATATCCACAATCACCTTTGACTTTTTTGCCTGTTCCATTAAGGCCGCGATATGTGCATAGTAGGAGGGTGTATCCCAGCTATAAACGCGGTCGCGTTGCCCCTTTGGCGCTTTTGGGTTCAAACCTTGCGTGAGCGGCTGCACTTCTACGCCCGCGAAACCATTGTCAGCAAACATGCGGATCTCCCGTTGGAGCTCGTCGCTGGAAATGTCATTACCTGGGAGCCACCAACGCGTCAAAGGCCCGTAAGCACGCGGCGCACTTTGAAAAACGGCCGGATCGAAATCGTAATAAGGAAACCAGTCCTTTTCTTTGGCTTCTTGAACCGCGAATGCTGTGGAAAACGCTATTATTGTAATGGAAATCAGGCAAATGAGCAGGCGACTGTATAGTTGTCTCATTGTGATAGTCATAGTTTTAATAAATATAATAATATTTAACAAACTTTGTTATCATCGTGCAATTCCAAAATAAAGTGTCGGCGTAACCTATTTCAAAGCACATGGATGATAGCCAGCAACCTTCATTCTCCCATGCGGAACCAGTTCTTTCAGTTCACAACGTGGCTGAAACTATAAAATACTGGCAGGACGTGTTGGGTTTTCCCAACCAATGGACCTGGGGCGACCCGCCTACGCACGGCGGAGTTTCATGGCACGGCGCGTTTGTCCAGTTTTCGCATAACCCAACATTGGCCGCCACCCAACACGGGCATTCAATGTGGATCCGGGTGCGGAATATCGAGTTGCTTTATCAAATACATCAGAATAATCAGGCTGAAATCACGATGCCGTTATCAAAGCAGATTTACGGGCTTACCGAATATGTGATCAAGGATAATAATGGATACTATATAACCTTTGCTGCTCCGACAAACTACAAAAAAGGTCGTTCCGAAAAATTACCGGACAACGTTAGCATTCTTGTAAAAAAGCCAACCGTAACCCAATATCGTAGCTTATTTGAAGCCGTAGGCTGGTCCAACAATGCAACCGATGAAATGTTGCAGACGCAGCTTGACTTCATGCAAGCGACCGTTGTCGCAGAAAACTCTGACAATGGCGATGTAATCGGCTGCGCATTGCTACTCGGCGACGGGTTTAGTTTCTATTATGTAAAAGATGTCATGGTCCACCCCGACTGGCAGGGAAAACGCGTTGGCACTGCAATCATGCAGGAACTCACGCGCTGGCTGGATGAGAACGCGACAAACAAAGCCATGGTGGCGCTCTTCTCGTCCGAACACCTAGCTCCATTCTACCAGCAGGTCCATTTTGCGCCTACATTCGGAATGATGCGTATCATTGACCGCGATCACCAGCCAATGCCGTAATCCTCGCCATGGTTGCTTGATCCACCCCAGAAACTTTTATGCTGCCAGTCAAAATAAATGGCATTGATGGGACCGCTCGTTCTTGGCTGGTAATACAGTTTATAGCCCATTCTGGAAAGTTCTTTCCTCGACCAATCAGGCATTGCCTGGTTCAGGATCAGGCCTCCCGGTTCCTTTTCATGTGCTCCAAAACTCGCGTACATCTGCAATGTTTTGAAACTTGGCGCCTCGGTTGCTTCCTGGACTGTCATTCCAAACTCTACTACATTCAAAAAGAATTGAAGCAGCAATTGATCCTGCTCATCACCAGCCTGTTTTGCGAAGGAGAGAAATGGCTTTCCATCTTTGAGTGCAAGGCTTGGCGTCAATGTTACCCGGGGGCGCTTCCCTGGTTCCACAACATTAAATGGATTTTCTTTCGGATCCAGAACGAATGACTGCATACGTTGACTTAATCCCACACCTGTATTACCTGCAATGCACGCAGGCACCCACCCGCCGCTAGGCGTAATGCTCACAACCCAGCCCTCTTCATCCGCTGCTTCAACGGAAGTGGTTCCGGCTGTGAATTCTTCCATATATTTCTCATTCAATCCATTCGCATTGCGGTTGAGCGAAGCATGGAAGTTTCCCCAGGATTTGATCTGATCGGCATATGGATTTTTCTTGCCCTCAAATGGATATGGATCTCCCGGAAGCGCCTTGGCATCATTCGTTTCCCAATTAATCTGCTTGATCCTTTCCTTGGCATATTCTTTTGAAAGCAAACCTTTCATCGGTTCTTCGGGTGCAAAAGCCGGATCACCATAGTAAAAGTCACGGTCGGCAAAGGCCAAATTCATTGTCTGGTACAAAGTATGCACATAACGCGACGAGTTATAACCCATACTTTTCAGATCAAAATTTTCCAGCATGTTTAATGTTTGCAGCAAAACCGGTCCCTGTGTCCATTGCTGCATTTTATAAACATCAATGCCCCGGTAAGAGGTCATCAGCGGCTCTTCGATTTTGACTTTCCAGTTCGCCATATCCTGTTCTGTGATCAGGCCGCCCTGTTCCTGGGTTCCTCTGGCGATTTCCTTGGCAATGTCCCCTTTGTAGAAACGATCATAAGCGGCATAGATGGCATCCTTTCTGTTTTTGCCTTTTTTCAATGCTTCCTGCTCCGTATCGACCAGTTTTTGGAGCGTTGCCAGCAGGTCCTTTTGAACAAAAATCTCACCGGCGTCCGGGGCTTCCCGCTTCGATCCGAGATGGGGGAGAAACACTTTGGTCGAGTAAGGCCATTTTTTAATTTCGCCTTTGTCGCGTTCAATGGCATTGGCGGTCTGTGCTTCGATCGGATATCCTTCTGCCAATTGCATGGCTGGTGCAAGCACTTCTTTCAGAGACATGGAGCCGTATTCCGCCAGCATTGTCATTAATCCGCCAGCCGTTCCGGGCGTTGTTGCAGCCAGAGGGCCGTACTCGGGCGGATATTTCATGCCCTTGTTCTTGAAAAAATCGGCTGTTGCACCAGTTGGCGCTACACCAATCGCATTAATTGCGATCACCTTCTTCGTCTTCGGGTTATAGATTAAAGCCTGCGTTTCACCGCCCCAGCTCAATACGTCCCACATGGTACAAGTGGCAGCCAGCATGGCACAAGATGCATCAATAGCATTTCCTCCTTTACTGAATATCATCGCGCCTGCCGTGGCGGCCATCGGTTTGCCGGTAATGCCGATCCAATGTTTTGCGTGTAGCGGCGGCTTCTGCGTCGTAACGGGGAAGTTATTAAAAGACTGCCCATTCGCTGTAAACGTAGCAATGACCAGGATGAATGATTTGAAAAGGAAATTTATTTTCATAAAGGTAGCTGGTTCAGGTTTTGGCGACGAGTGATACTGAATCACCACATCATCCTCTACGCAATTTAAACATTTACTCTTTGCAGAGCCGCGCCCTTTTATATTTTTGTTTGAACCATCAACATTGTTTTAACCATCGACGTTGTTCGAACCATCAACATTGAATGTTGTTCATGACGCGCCACCCTGCGCGCCATGAAACAAACATTTCAAAACAATGAACCTTGTGTATAACAGCCTCCAGGGATTCCAAGAAGGGGAAATGTTGCAATTTGCTCGTACTTGGAGCCTGTGATCAGTGATCTCCTGAGCAGGATCATTTCGCTGGCTTGAAAAGTGGCCAGAAACTCGCGGTAAAGCCAGTCTATTGCAGCCTTGGCCGTTTGCAGAGCGCTCATATTTCTGGCAATGGTAAAATGCGGGTCGTCGCAGAAATGATTTTCTCCCGGCGCCCATTGTCGTACGTGACTTCCCACCTCCATTTTCAGTCTTTTAGCCAAATCGACAACCTGATCCGATGCGCTGGTTTCCAGGTCGACATAGAATGTGCCGTATTCGTACTTTTTAAACTGGGTAAGCGAAATGGATAACGGGGATGCATGACGGGCCACCTTCTCGAAACCCTGGATAATGCGATCCACTTTGTTTTCGTGGATCGTGCATTTGAAGAGTGTCAGGTGAGGCACCAGGTTGGCTGCATATGCGCAGCCATAATTCTCTTCGAAATACCGCTTGACATTATGTAGCAAAGCTTCTGTAACCTTATCACATGAAAATACCAACAGATATTCATACATGTGGTGCCGGATGCTGGCCAGTGTATTCCAATGGTTGTTGTTGATGTGAACCCGTTTCATAATTTATGTTGATGAAGTGTAATCCTGATGTAAAAATAATAATGTTATTTTAAATATCAAATATTTGACACTAAAAATATCTGAAATATTTTTCATAAAGTATTGACAGAGCCTGTTTTGAAGCGCGCAAGTTCGAATTTGACGCGTTATTCAGAAATTTAGGTTAGGTATTTTTTCCTGAAGTCAGACGGATTTTCGCTCACGATTTTCTTGAAAAGCTTATTAAAGTAAGAGAGGCTTTCAAAACCGACGGCAAAACAGGTCTCCGAGACAGTTTTGTTTTGCAATAGCAGATTTTTGGCTTGATTTATACGATATATATTCACGAAGTCAGTAAAAGTCATCTTGGCATTTTTTCGAAAAAACCTGCAAAATGCGGCCGTGGTAAGGTTAACGTGCTCTGCAATGACATTCACGTCCGGACTTTGGTCGTAATGCAATTCCACATATTTGTAGATCGAATCCATGCGGTGCTGCTCCTTTTGCAAGGATTTATTACCCGCAGGCAATGCATTCAGCGTAATGACTTCCTCGGAAGCAGCCAATGTTCTGAGGATTTGCAACAATAATATAAGTTGGTCAAAATGATCAAGATCAGGGAGTTGCTTCAACTGTGTGCCAATGGCTTTCTTTGTTTGGCCGGAAAATGATAGTCCGTAATGAGACTTTTCAAAAAGGGTTTTGATTGGGGCGAATTCAGGGATATTCAAGAAATCTTTGCCTAAAAAATTTTCTTTCATCTGAATAATAACCTGCTCACAATCAGTTCGAACGCCATAATCGAAATTGAGGTGCGGGATATTTGGACCAATAAAAACCAAATCACTTCCTTCATAAACCGACGTATGGTCGCCCACATGGCGCGTGCCGCTGGTTCCTTCCACATAAACGATCTCATACTCAGGATGTAAATGCCATAAGAACGTGTCATTCAGTCCGGGAGTCAGCAGCACTTTAAATGAGCTTCCCTCGCTTGGAGTAATTTCTTCCCGAATGATCTTCATAGTTTCAAGTCCATATTTATGTGTTGCTATTGACTAAAATACATAAAGTTCCAGACATTAATATCAATGGAGAGCAAATTTTGGTTACTGGAAAGGTGGCGTAGCGGCTCTTTGGATGATAGCTTTGTTATATAAATTCACGTAATAATATTATAGCATGGAACAACAAACAATGGCTGCGACAATGGTGCCGGGCAATGCGCATACCGACATTCCGGGAAATCCATCGACTGCGAAATCAAGCAATGTGAAACTGAATGACAGAAGTAATGGGAGGCCGCTGGGGTTGATGACGGAGGAGGATTGGGATTTTTGGATCACAAATGGCTACATCGTAATTAAGGATGCAGTGCCGAAAGAGCAGGTCAAGAAGCTGGCGGATTTTCTTTGGGAATTCGAAGAAAAAGATCCGAATGATCCCGAAACCTGGTATGCACCTGCGCGTGCGGAGATGAAAATGAAGGAGTTAACAAACACGGGAATGGTTGAAATTTACAACCATCAGTATTTGTGGGATAACCGCCAGTTTCCAAAAGTTCATCAGGCGTTTACGGACATATGGGGGACGGAAAAGCTCTGGGTGACGATCGATCGAGCCAATCTGAACTTGCCGTTGCGGCCCGGATTTGATTATAAAGGCTTCATTCACTGGGATTATGATCCCGAAACAAAACCGCAAAATGTGCAAGGCGTGTTAGCCCTGGCGGATCAGGATGATGAAAATATGGGTGGGTTCCAGTGTATCCCGGAGCTTTTCCGAACTTACGACACCTGGAAACTGACGCAACCTGATGATCGTAATCATTTTCAGCCGGATACAACCGGTTTCGATCTGGTGAAAGTGAAGATGCAGGCGGGTGATCTGCTGATTTTTAACAGCTCTCAGCCGCATGGCATCAGGCCAAATCGTAGTAAAGATAAGGTGCGCCTCGCCCAATATATTTCCATGATGCCGGCTCAGGAAGAGGATGAAGCCTTGCGCCAATGGCGGATTAAATCCTGGCAGGAGAGGGAAGCTCCCACAGGTTACGCATTCCCCGGGGATCCGAGAAATTGGGAGAAAACCAAATTTGAGAGGGCCGAGCTGTCGGAACTTGGAAGGAAGCTGCTCGGGCTGGATAAGTGGTGATGAATTGGTCCACACTTGTCATTCGAAACCGGTTTTCTGTCAATTGATCCGTGTTTTCTAGCGATTGGTCATTTTATGATTGAG
This sequence comes from Dyadobacter fanqingshengii, assembly GCF_023822005.2. Classification (GTDB taxonomy): domain Bacteria; phylum Bacteroidota; class Bacteroidia; order Cytophagales; family Spirosomataceae; genus Dyadobacter; species Dyadobacter fanqingshengii. The sequence continues at coordinate 2,778,599 of NZ_CP098806.1, read as the reverse complement.
GCTGAGTGGTCAGAATTGCGATTTTTGCATTGTTATGAGCAAGGCGATCATCATTTTTCTGTTGCTTTACTTCCTTGTTCTTGGCCAGTCGGATTGGAAATTGGCCGTCGAAAAGGAGGGCATAAAGGTTTATGCCAAAACGGTCTCCGACTCGAAAATTAAAGCATTAAAGGCGGAGTGTGTTGTGAAAGCCAGTGTTCAAGAAGTGCTTGCATTGTTACTGGATGTGAAAGCAGCAGAAAAGTGGGTCTGTCATACAAAGGTTTGTTCGCTGGTCCGAAAAGTGTCCCCAACTGAACTTTACTACTATACAGAAGTGTCATTGCCGTGGCCGATAGAAAACAGGGATTTCGTGACGCATATGGAAGTTTTCCAAGATCCTGTGACAAAAATTGTGACGGTTAACGCACCCGCAGTGCCGGGTTTGGTTTCTCCGAAAAAAGGTAAAGTTCGCATTAACCATTCGTCCAATGTCTGGAAAATTATCCCGCTGGATAAAGAACACGTGAAGCTGGATTACACTTTGCAAGTCGATCCGGGCGGTCTGTTGCCTGCGTGGGTAGTCAATTCGTTTGCTTGCCAGGGGCCGATTATCAGCTTTACGGCTATGAAAAAGGAATTGAGCAGTGGAAAATACAAGCAAGTCATGAGCAATTAAACGCCGAATTTGCGAAACACCTTTAACCCATTGAGAATCCAAACTTCTTCGCAGTCTTCACGAGCAATGCAACCAGGTCTTAGGGCGCTATGCTGCTCTATTGGAACTCTGGGTAGACGATTCCTTTTTCAACGGACGCAGTCTTGATGTTTTTATCACCAAGCTGCGCCGTCACTTAAAGGATGATCCTCAAATCCAGATCATTGATATCCGGGGGGATTGGATATAAGTTGATTGTCTAAATGGTTAGTTTTTAATCAACTTAGAGGAATGCAATGTCCCATCCTGCTCCCTGACTTGTATTACATAAATGCCGGCGGTAAGTTGTTTTAGATTAATTGCACTGTCGGGAAGTTGCTGAAACTGACTTTTATTCGCTTCATAAACCACTCTGCCTGATTTGCTGATAATTTTAACATTGTCCAATGACTGCACATCCGGCATTTCAATAGTAAGCCAATCGGTGACGGGATTGGGATGGAACGCAATAGCCAGGTTATTTCCCACACGAATGTTTCGGATTCGGCTGAACGCATAGCTTCCGTCGTTGTCAACCATTCGTAACCGGTAATAATGTTCAGCTGCTAACGGTCGCTGATGTACGTATGAATATGTACGCTCAATTTTGCTGTCACCATTTGATTTCACTTCTCCCAATGCCAGCCAGTTTTTGCCGTCTGTGCTATGTTGTATCTCAAAGAAATTGCTGTTTGCTTCAAACGAAGTGCTCCAAGTCAGCACAACATCATTTTCCCTTTGAGCGGCCACAAAATCCACAAGCGTAACTGGCAACACGCTGCCGGAAGAAGTCGCTGTGATGAAATTGACATTTGTCCAGTCACCCGTTTCATGGACATTATTCCCAAGAGGGTCAGCCGTGCTTTTGTTGGTTGGGATCTGGTAAACCTCATTCGCACCGGCACTAGCCAGTTGCAGCATATCCTCAGAATTTCCATTCAACTCCGATTCCAGATATGTTATCAGCACTTTTCCCTTAAACGAAAACGGGTTCGCAAGCTTATAAACCCGATTTATACTACCAGTTGGTTTACCAACGACCGGTTCGCTGGAATGTGTGATCTCGTTATTATTTAAGTTGGTAGCTTCGGTGGGCGTCAATGACAGCGAACTGACGGTCACTATCGTACCGGGAGAAATAAAAAAGCTGTTATCGCCCGTTTTAAGTTGCGCGTATGCAGGAGACGAGACAGACCAATATACAACCAGTGCCACTACAATATATTTTGTTTTCATAAACGAACGATGATTAATCGGGTGAAAATTGGACATGTTAAGCATCAGAGTTTTTGCAGAAGCCTTCCATTGAAGTGAGCGGTTGAATTTGAAGTTTCCAGTTCGATGCCATTGGTTCCGGATTTTCCCCTAACAAATACTACCTCACCTTGCTGTAACTGACAATCAATTGTTATTATAGAAGTGTGTTTTGAAACTGCTTGGTATTTGAAATCTAGGGCAATTTCCACTAATGAGCTACCTGTATTCTTTATCAATTGCAAAGTCGGACTGAAAGTTAGATTAGGGTGGGTCCATTCAACCATGGCGTCGAAATGATAAATTCCGCTAACAGGGGCTGTGAAACTGTTGGAAGCAGCGCTGTAAGCTCCGCCCAGATTGTAAGCAACAGTGCCGAAATTCACGGTCACATAATCAGCCCCGCCAGATGAATTGATATTTCCTCCTCCGTTAATTCCGACTTCTGAAAATGCGATTAAGTTTACGGCTGGAAATTGCCAGGTTGCATTACCAGCGGCATCTGATGTTAGTATCTTGCCACTCGCAGGAGATTGACCATTTCCTGCGATTTTAAGTTTCCCAAAAACATGTAATGCAAGCCCAGATGTGCTTGAAGCAAAAACTCCTACGCCGCTTGAACTGGTTCCGGAAACGCCAATGCCTGCATCGGAAGCACCTCTAACACCTACTACCTGTGAAGATCCGGAAATTGCGATTGAATTTGGCGAACTTCCTGTATTTGATATATAGAATAAAGCTACGTTGCTGCTACCGATTTGGCTAAAAGGGAAACTTAATTTCGTTCCAAGCAATTGCCAAAGTGGATTGTTGCTATCTCCGGAATTGTAATAAAATCCTTCGGTGCCCATCTGCGTATTGGTATTATAAAGGAGTAGAGCATTTGCAGGATTGGGAATCGTAAATTTGTCAGTTGCCGATTGCAATGAAATTTTTGGAAATAAAACACCTTTGCTTGTGCTATTAACATCTAAGATTGAGCTTGGGTGTGGAGAGTTTGTATTTATGCCGACACTTTGTGCAAACGCGTTTTGCCAGAGTAACGTTATCACGAATGAGGTAAATAAAATTTTCATTTATTGTGCAAATTATTGGTGGTAGAATATTTAAAGTTCAATGGCGAGATGCCCGTTGAAATGTGCATCCCTATCAGACATTCCCAGCGCCACCTGCGATCCATATGCTCTTGCAATCACATTCACCAGATCACCTTGCTCTAATTCGCAGTCGATAGCTATATGTGATGTGTGAAATCCATCTGTTGACGTTGCTCTGCTTTCGGATAATTCAGTGGAGACACCGTTTCTAATTCTGACAAGTTTCATTGTAGGGCCAAAAGGATCATCTGGGCCTGCCTTTTCCCATCTAACCATCACATCGAAATGGTAAATTCCTTGTTTTGGCGCATTGAAAGTGCTATGAGGAGACATATTGACATCGTTGTAATTTGCCCCGATATCGTATTTTTGACTCGCAAATGCGATTTTAACAAAGCTATTTTCTGACATGTTCTGGCTCCCACCTCCCAAGATGCCGCTAGCATAAAATCCATTGAAAATATTGTCAAATTCATTAACCGGCGTTTCCCAAGAAGCATTGCCAATTCCGTCCGATGTTAGCACTTTGCCTACTCCGTGTGCATTTCCAGAGCTAATATATTTGAGTTTCCCGTCGACCTCCAAGGCGAGTCCTGAGGTTGAAGAAGCATACACCGCGGTCCCGGTTTGGAGACTGGTTCCATACACCGCCGTTCCACTGGAAGAGATGCCTGCTATCGCCTGGCCATTGTCTGCATAAGCTCCAATGGCGGCTGAATTGCCAGATGATGCGGTGTTTTTAACAGAAAATAGAGCCACAGGACTCGCTTCTGCCTGAGTGAACGGTAGCTTGATGTTTTCTTCCAAATTTTTCCAAGAAGGGCTAGCGGGCGTCCCGATATTAAAATAAAACCCTGCTTTATCCAGTAGTCCAGGATTGGTATTAAAAATCAGCAACCCTCGTTCGGGATTTTGAATAGCACCTGCATCCGTGGTAGATTGCAGGAAAATACGAGGTAGCAGCACGCCCTTATTAGTAGCATAGATATCCAGCGCCGCACTCGGATCAGGGTAGTAAGTGCCGATGCCGACATTCCCAACAGTTTGAGCAAATAGCTTTTGGTGAAACCATAAGAGTGTAAAAAGTAGAAAGATTTTCTTCATAACATAGCAAGGTTTACAAAGTGTATGGACGCATTTCCTTAATGCGCTGGATAAAAATTGCGCAGCTTTTGCGTTGTTACACTATCCGATGAGCCAGGTGCTGGTTTGAGTTATTAATCGGCAAGACCTTGCCTTTTACTTTTGAGTATTGAAGGGAATATTGATTATTTCGGCAGAAGAAAGGGGCCTGCTTTCCTTCGAAACATCCCGGTCAAAATGACGGTTAATATTGTTTCCGGCCAGATCTTCGAGTCTGGTTTCAACTTGAAGGATGTAATTGTCGTGATTCCAGGGCCCGCCAGGGGTGAATTGGGCGGATTTTTCTTTCGGGCCGATGCGCCATTTACCGGTTAACGGCTGGCCGTTAACCGTGGTTATAGAGAGGGTTTCTGTGAGGAGGCTGTGGTCGAGGGATTCCTTGAAATGTACTTTTATGGGTTGGTTTGTTCCTTTTTTAGGCAACGCGAGTTTCCACCTCGCTGGTGCGGGTGAAATGCTGTCGCGGGATGTGGTGATAAAGGTTTTTTTGAATGCGGTTTTCAATTTTCCACCATTCGTGTCCTGCCATTCACGAGAGACGATTATTTGGTAGGAAGCATGATTTTGCAGCGGAGTGCCTAGTTTTTTGTTGGGTTGAAGGTCTCTTTTTATCCTGCCGGGATCGAGCCAGAGCGTCAGAATGGTGCGGTTTTCGTTCCAGAGTTCTGGTTGGAGATCGAGAAATGCTCCATGTATAGTGTCGGAGCCATTTTTTATTAATGTTACAAATTTGCCCGACTGGCCTTCGCGCATAGGATGGGTAAAGTGCAAAAAAACTTTCAGAAGATTTTCAGGGAGCGTGTCTGCGGACGGGAAAAATTGGACGAGCTCCGGGGCGTCAGAAGCGTCTGCCATCGGAATACCGAATGTGCCTGAATTTTGATTTTGAATATATATCTGATAATCAAGTCCGCGGGTGAATGGGACAAGGGGTTCAAAAACAACTAAATCGCCTTCTTTTGAAAATTCTCCCAAGATAGCGACCTGATTTTCACTGCTTTTACGTGTAATTTTAACCAGTTTTGGAAGAGCGTCTTCTGATACAGATTCCAGTTTTTGACCTGGAAATGATACGCTAACCGCCTTTTTTTCTTTCCAGCGAATGGTAATACGGTCATCTTGTTCCTTTTTCTTGCATCCGGACATTGAAGTCCAAACAAAAAAGATCAGGCCAAACATCGTGTTTAGCCTGATCTCCCTAAAAATCAGCTGCTTACAAATAACGCTCACTGGACGTCCAAAGGTCTAAGCTTCCGTTTGATCTGCGTTGCAGCAGAACCATTCTCGTGTCATCCAGCTTGTCCAGTTGAATCACATTGGTTACGGGCAGCGAAACGAAATCAACGCCTGCCGTAGCAAAGTTTTCTTCAACCGGCGTAGTAAGTGAGCCCTGGAATGTCTCGATGCTTTTGTATTTTACTTTGAAAACCGGACGACTGGAATTGGCCATCATCAGAAATGATTCGGTGCCTTTTTTCATCGTTACCATGTCAATAGGCGAGTTTCCGCTGCCCATTTCAGCAACGGTCCGGCCTTTTACATGGGAGCCTGGTTTTAGCTCATCCAAAGGAAAGAGCACCAAAGGCGTGCAGGTGTAACTGGCAACCAAATATTTTTTACCACTGATCTCAGCCGTTGTAAAAGTGCGGATAGGGGACAATGTTTCGTATTTTCCGTGTGCTGCGTGGTAAATTTCAAGCGTTGCCTGATCTTGCTTATCACTAAATGGAAAGGGAATGCTGCGGAAAGTTGAGGCGAATTCCTGGCCGGAAAGACCACTTACCAACACTTTCCCATCGGCAAAACCAATGTCGGAAATGGCGGAAACACGTAACGAATTGCCTCTTTTGTCTTTCGCTTCTTCCGACGGAGCACCGTTCAATGTCAGGCTCGAAAACATGACGTCTTTGGTGCTCACTGCCTCAATTTTATCGCCCGCAATTTTAAACAAAACCGGTGTGCCATCGCCGGATTGAACGGCGCAGTATACATTTTTGGAAATGGGATTGACAGCAATATCCTGGATCGTAATGTTCTGTGCATCAGTGCCTAACAAGGCGGCAATTTTCTGGTCAATATTCTTGATTTCAATGTTGGGAGCTTGCGTTGCGCTGGCAGCGTCTTTGGTGTCGATAGCAAAAACGGTCGCGCTTTTTGAGTCTCCAACGAGCAAAATCCCGTCCGGGCCGAATGCCAGGCCGCTGATCGATTTTATTTCCGGTGTTCCTTTGACCAAACCATAATTTCCGCGTGAAAAGCGGCTGGTTCCGGCCAAGAGCATGAGTCCGGCGCAGCCCAGAGCCAACAGAAAATACATCTTTTTCATATCCTTATTAGTTTAGTGATTTTGTAAACCGACGAATGTTAAATTTATTGAATTTATTGCGGTTTTGCACGAGTTCTTTCAGTTTTCAAATGCTCATGCAAGTAACTTTCAAACTACAACCGACTTTTGAACATGTTCTTTTATTATGCGATTAACCATGCTCATTATTTTGAAACATTGCCGTAAACACCTCGGGGCGATCTGGATGTGTATTTTGACATTAGGATCTATTTTTTTGACCGGCTATACGGACAACAAAACGGTCGTTTCGAATTACAAAGATTCGCTGGAACTCGGTACGTTTATAGAAGCCGGTTTTCCTTACATTGCTACATCGGTCGATGCGCGCAAGCTCGGGCCTGCTTATCCACAGGACAATATGGCGGCAAGGACATTGGCTTTGCAGCTCGGCGGTGATGCTTATGTATGTTTTGATACGGATCTTCTGCGCTGGTCGGTGGCCTGGACAGGGAAATATTTGCCAATGGTTTTGATGGCGCAGATTTCTTACAAGGACTTCTTTAATAAAAATAACAAAATCGCCTCGCTCACGGGCGATGCCAAAATAGCCACTGGCCTTTATCCGGGCTGGACGCTGGAAAAACCTTTCTCCGGTGATTTATCCAAAATCAACGAAATAAAACAGCCCACCTGGGCGCCAATGCCCGCTGAGCGAGGACGGTGGAAGGGTGTGTATGTGTATGGAAATCAGGCTGTTCTTAATTATTCGGTGGGTAATGCTGATGTTGCCGAGTTGCCGGGGAGCGCGAAGTTTGAAGATCAAACCGTTTTCACCAGAGCATTTCAGTTTGAAAACATTTCGAAAGACATTTTCCTGACAGCCGGCGAAGTGCGCAATGCAACAGGTTCAGAGGTTAAAGGTAAAATTGTCTATTTGTATCAAGGCGCAAATAAGGATACGGTGACGGCTGTTGGTATTTTGGGCAAAGGCGGCTCATTGCAGCCCGAAATTGCTGGTAATCAGTTTTTGACTGTGAAAGTTTCGGCTTCTCAAAAACCTGTTAACGAAACAGTTGTCATCTGGAAAGGGCCTGCCCGACTTAAAAAAGCATTTGAAAATTATTGCAAAAAAGCAAAGGTCACCATTCCCGATTACAAGAAAGGTGGCCCTGCGCTTTGGAAAGAAACCGTGTTAACCAAAGGAAAACTCGCGCCGGGCACAGCCGCATTCGTGACGGACCAATTGACATTGCCCTTACCAAATCCCTGGAAGCGTAATGTTCGGGTGGCGGATGTAGCGTTTTTCAAAGACGGGCGGGCTAGCGTAGTAACATTTGAGGGCGACGTCTGGATGATCGAGGGAATTGATAAAAACCTGCAAAATTTGAAATGGACGCGGTTTGCTTCTGGTTTTCATGAACCCATGAGCATTGAAATCGTGAAGGATCAGGTGTTTGTTTTTGGGAGAGAAGGCATCGTGAAATTGCACGATCTTAATAAAGATGGCGTCGCGGATTTTTATGAGAATTTTTCCAATGTCATGGAACAGTCGGCGGAATCGCGGGAATGGGCAGCGGACATGGTGACGGCACCAGACGGTAGTTTTTACATTGCAAAAGGCGGAAGTCTGGACAATGGGCCGGGCATGACTTCAAAAACGGGAAAAGGTTTCAGATCGGGATCAAGTCAGAATGGTGCTATCTTAAAAATCAGCTTGGACGGGCTGAAATCGGAGGTAATTGCGACGGGCCTGAGAGGTCCTTATCTGGGCATTCATCCCGAAAAAGGCATCCTTACTTCATCCGACCAGCAGGGAAATTTTGTTCCGTCCACGCCGATTTATATGATCAAAAAGGGGGATTATTACGGCGTTCAGCCCACCATGCATCGCTCGGATAATCCGGAAATAGCGCCTCCTTTGACGTGGATTCCGCATAGGGTGGACCGCTCGGCCATTAGTCAGGCGTGGATTACTGGTGATAAAATGGGTCCGCTCAATGGCAGTTTGATCCATTTTTCATTTGGCAGACCAGGATTGTTCAGGGTTTTAATTGATAGTTCTTCCAAAGTAATTCAGGGCGGCGTCTCCGTCATTCATGCCGATTATCCGGCTCCAACTTCCAAAGGCATTATGAACCCGGTTGATGGGCAGCTTTATGTGGCTGGCTTCAATTTGTGGGGCTCGACTTCGACGGGAATCAGCGCGTTGCTGCGCCTGCGTTACACAGGTAAACCGAGTTATTTGCCCAACCAGTTTAAGGCTGGGAAACAGGGCATTGTGCTAGGTTTTGACACAGAACTGGATCCGAAATTGGCCACTGATCCAGGTAATTTTGCTATCAAAAGATGGAATTACCAGCGTACAGAAGAATACGGCTCGGGACACTTTAAAATGGATGGAACTTCGGGTGAAGAAACAATGTCGGCTGTGGCCTCTTACTTGTCTGCGGATCGTAAAAAAGTGCTCTTACTAGTGCCGGAAATGGCCAAAGTAATGCAAGTGGAAGTTTCGTACAAACTGGCTGCGGCAGATGGCAAAAAAATGAATGATAGCTTCTGGTTTACAGTCAATAAAGCCGAAAATATGGATCTGAAATCTTCTGGATTCAGCAATGTTGATCTGGCGCTTTTGGATGTTAAGAAACCAGAAGTTACGGCGGCTCCTGAAAAAGCAGTTGTGGTTTCAGCGGATCATGGCAGGGAAATTTTTCAAAAAATGGCTTGCGCTGGCTGTCACTCGGAAGGAACCAAAACAGACGGAATGTATGGCCCGCCATTCCAGAATTTGTATGGCTCCAAACGTGTTTTCGAGGACGGAACGACGACGACTGCCGATGAAAAATACATCAGGGAATCCATTCTGAAACCGGGAGATCACATCGTAAAAGGTTATAATGAAGAAATGCCCTCGTTCGTGGGTATTCTTACGGATCCTGACATTGAATCGATGATTTTATATATCAAATCGCTAAAAAAGTAAACATCAAAACGCGGTTTAATAGGATCAGGGAGATATATTAACCTCCCTGTTTCAAGTGGATTTGACGGCTTCGCTTTTTGAGGGTGTATTGTCGCTGTTGCCACCTTGCACGTTCATAAATGCAACGCGAATACAGGTGGAGATTTGGAAACTTTGATCCGGCTTTGATATATTTGTTTTTGCCGCAAATCAAAAACTGTAACTCCGAAAAAGTATGGATGTACCCAATTATTTGCGAGACGAAATAAAAGCATATTTTCCTGAATCTAGCGAATTGCAACTTTCAAGCGCTTTTGCCAATCACCGGCGTTTTAACTTTTACTTCGAAATCGCTCCGCAACAACGCTTCCTGCTCTATTTAAGCTGGGATGGCGATTATGACAGATTTACATTTAAGTCGCTCGAATTCAGCAGCGAAGAAGTGCTGCGGGCGCTAGCGGATGCCTATCCCGAAAAGGGATCCAGAATATTTAACATGGGTCAGCCACGCTCAACGGTTTCATTCGAAAGCAGGGGCGGCGGAAGGCTGTCTGCATTGGAGTTCAAAGGAATTATCCACTGCGACATCAGTGCCGGAGAGATTTCTGGCCGTGAACTTATGGAATGTGTTGATCCCTTGAAGTGATGAGATTTATGCGGGTACAATTGTTGTAGCTTCTCCCGCACATTCAAATCTTCATCATGACAGACTTTACGCAACCGCCCAAATCCGGGACAATCATTCTGGCTGGCGCCACAGGCGAATTGGGTTTTCTTATTGCCGGTTTTGTGATCCGGCGCGGCGGCATTTTAAAGGCGTTGGTCAGGAAAGGAAGTTCCAGTTCACGTATTCCAGAGCTGCGCCGTCTGGGCGCTGAGATCATTGAGGTGGATTTTAACAGTGTAGCCGAACTGACGCAAGCCTGTTCCGGCGGAACTTGTGTAGTTTCTGCCCTTTCGGGGCTTAGGGACGTGATCGTGGAAACGCAAACCCGTTTATTGAATGCAGCCGTCGAAGCAGGCGTTCCGCGCTTTATTCCGTCAGATTACTGCATTGACTTTACCAAATTGCCGGAAGGAAGCAACCGCAACCTCGATCTCCGCCGTGAGTTCAGCACCAGGCTCGATAATGCGCCTATAGCACCCACTTCTATTCTCAACGGCATGTTTACAGACCTGCTAACCGGGCAGGCGCCCGTGGTTTTATTTAAGATCAAACGTGTGCTTTACTGGGGGGATGCCAATCAACCAATGGATTTTACAACAACCAGAGATACAGCTGCTTATACAGCCGCTGCCGCGCTCGATCCGACAACGCCGCGATTCCTGCGCATTGCCGGTGAGGTTGCAACGATCCGGGATATCCAATCGGCTGCTACGAAAGTGACGGGCGAGGAATTCGGGACATTGCGTGCGGGCAGTTTGGAATTTCTTGCATTAATGATCAAAATTACACGCGCCTTATCCCCCAAGAACGACGAAGTATTTCCGCCCTGGCAAGGAATGCAATATTTGCACAATATGTTGAGCGGCAAGCCAAAACTCAGTCCGCTCGATAATAACCGTTATCCGGAAATCCGCTGGACGCTTGTGCGGGAAGTGCTCGCAACGAAACATTAAGCTTCACTTCAACAAGCAACGTGGATGGGTAGACTTCCGCTTCGGTAGCGCTTATTGGAATTATATTATTTCACCATGATATGACGAACAAGAAAGCGGACAGCGAAGGGACAAACAATGATTATTTTTTCAATCTGCCGGAAGACCGCCGTCTTTTCCTTAAACAGTCCATGGCCATTGCCGGGCTGGCATTGGCGCCCGCTTCTTTCCTGCAAGCGGCAGTTGAAGAGGAGCTGCCTGTTGGAAATGCTGAAAAAGTCAAACTCTCTTTGCACGTAAACGGCAAAAAGAAGCGCTTAACCATAGACCCGCGCACGACCACACTGGATCTGCTCCGCGAAAAACTGGCGCTTACCGGAACAAAAAAAGGCTGCGATTTTGGCCAGTGCGGAGCATGTACCATTCATATTGATGGTCAACGCGTGCTTTCCTGCATGAGCTTCGCTGTTATGCAAGACGGAAAAAAAATCACAACGATAGAAGGCCTGGGCAATGAAAATGAGCTTCACGCAATGCAGGAGGCTTTTATCAAGCATGATGGTTTCCAATGCGGTTACTGCACGCCCGGCCAGATTATGTCCGCAGTTTCCTGCGTTCGCGAGGGACAAGCAGGATCGGAAGCTGAGATTCAGGAATTCATGAGCGGCAACCTTTGCCGCTGTGGCGCTTATCCGAACATTGTGAATGCCATCAAGGATGTTGCTGACCGTAATCAAAAAGAAAAAACGGCACCTGTTAACCATCATGAACCGCAAATGTCGCTTGATCGCGTGGATGGGTGGGTTAAGGTGAAAGGAACCGCGCCTTATTCGGCGGAATATGCCTTTGAAAATTTGGTTCACGCAGTGCTGATAACGAGTACGATAGCAAAGGGGTTTATTTCAAATATGAATTCAAAAGACGCAGAAGCCGTGCCTGGTGTGCTGGCTGTGATCAGCCATTTGAATTCTCCTGGAGTGCCGGGATACGGAGAAGCTAAGCAACCTGCCGAGCGGGCAAACATGGGTACGGCGTTTCGTGTATTTTTCGATAATCTCATTTATTTCAATGGTCAGCCGGTTGCTATGGTCGTTGCTGAAAGCTGGGAGCAGGCCAATTACGCTGCCTCGCTTGTGAAAATCGAATACGAAATTGAAAAGCACCGGACTGATTTTGAGGCAAATATGCAGCATGCTGCCATTGCGCAGGGTGTTCTGAAAAATAAAAATTCTCCGTTTCAGGATTATGTCAGAGGAAATCCTGCTGCGATTCATGATGCAAAAGTGAAAATAGAAGCCACGTACACAATCCCGACACAGCATCATCAGCCGATGGAGCCGCATGCGATCATTGCGGTTTGGGAAGGCGCAGATAAGTTGACGATATATGATAAAAATCAAGGGGTTAAGTCGGCGCAGGGGAATCTGGCGCAGGCATTCAAACTGCCGCGGGAAAATGTAAAAGTGAATGCACAGTTTATTGGCGGGGCATTTGGATCGGGCATCCGCGTATGGCCTCATACTGTGGCGGCTGTGCTGGCTGCCAAAAAATTGAACCGGCCTGTAAAGCTGGTTTTGGGGCGTGAATTAATGTTCACATCGGTGGGTTACCGGCCTTATACGGTTCAAAAAGTGGCGATTGGCGCCGATGAAAACGGAGTACTTTCTGCGATTGCGCACGAAGGAATAGGGCAAACCTCGGCTTATGAAGAGCACCTGGAACGGACCATCCTCGCTTCCCGCGCCATGTATGCCTGCCCGAATGTATCAACGAAATACAAGCTGCTCAGTCTCGATGTGAACACACCCACATGGATGCGCGGCCCTGGTGACGCAACGGGCATGTTTGCATTGGAATCAGCATTGGATGAATTGGCATATGCATTGGAAATGGATCCGCTGGATATGCGGTTGCGCAATTATGCGGAAAGCGATCCGGAACGGAATTTGCCCTGGTCGGCCAAAGGGCTCAGGGAATGTTATGAGCTGGGCGCAGAGAAATTTGGTTGGAAAAATCATACATTGGAACCGCGTTCTATGCAAAAGGATGGAATGTTTGTCGGCTATGGCGTGGCTTCCAGTTTATATGGTTTCCACCGGCATCTGAGCAAAGCCAAAGCCATTATGCTCGCAAGCGGCTCGGTAGTCGTGCAAAGCGCCACGATGGATATCGGGCCGGGAACTGGAACAGCCATGACCAGCATTGCAGCCAAAGTATTGGGAATAAGCCCGAAAAAGATCCGCTTTGACTTAGGAGATTCCAGCCTGCCGGACGCGCCGGGGCAAAACGGCTCATCGACGATTCCGAGTGTTGGCTCTGCGGTGCATATGGCCTGCGAAGCGCTGAAAAAGAAACTGGCGGAATTGGCTGCCGCAGTGCCAGGCTTAGGCTCAAAAGACATTCCTTATCAGGATATTTTGAAATACCACAATTTACCTCAGGTTGAAGTCACCGAAGAATCGAAATCCGGGCCGGAACGCGATCAATATTCCATGTATTCTTTTGGCTGCCATTTCGTGGAAGTTCATGTAAATCCTGTCACCGGCGAAGTGCGCGTGAAGCGTGTTGTGACTTGTGCGGATGTGGGCAAAATCATCAATTACAAAACCGCTCGCAGCCAGTCAATTGGCGGCGTGGTCGGTGGTATTGGCATGGCGCTGATGGAAGCGTCCGTTATGGATCATCGCTATGGTCGCTATATTAACAACGATTTTGCCAATTATCACATTCCCGTCCACACAGATATTCCTCAAATTGACGTGATCTATGTGGATAAGCCTGATACGCTCGTAAATCCGATCGGCTCAAAAGGCTTGGGAGAAATAGCCATCGTCGGCGTAGCCGCTGCTGTCGCCAATGCGGTATTTCATGCCACAGGAAAGCGCATCCGGGAGTTGCCTATTACGGTTGAAAAGTTGGTTTGAGATGAGATTTGGGCAAATTGATATTCTAAAACTTCCGCAATTTAGGTTTCAAAACACCCGCGGCTTTGGTGTATCCGCCCTCTGATCCGTCTACAAAATGAATGTGGCCATCTTTCAGGTCGCGGACGTAGCATGACATGACGGATTCTGTGCTTACGTAAAGTCCGTAGCGGATCTCGTTGTTTAATTCCATGTCGTCAAGCACTTTTTGCAGGGCTATCCGCTGGTGTTCCGTGCCTGAGATTACGGTGTTGATTTTCCCGTCGATCACCAGCGTATCGGCCATTTCCACCAGACTGTTGAGGTAATTTCTGCCTTTTTCTGTGCGGAAATAAAAGTAGCCCATAATAGCAGCAAACCAGCTTCCTATTACGCTAAAAATATTTGCATGGCCGGTCTTGGCTTTCACTTCGAGCCGGTTGAAAGTTGTTTTCCATTTTAGTTTGGGAACCGAAATAGGCTGACGCGCTTCCGGACTGCCGTATATGGCGTCAATTTGATGCAAGACTCGGCTGAAAACCTGCGGCTGTTCTTCCACTTTTACTGCAATAACCAGCAAAGTAACGATTTCATTGTTTTGTTTGGGCGGCTCGATCCGATCCCAACGGCATTGCATTCCGCTCAGGTCAAGCTCATTCTCCGCCGGTCCATCCTCGCCGAATAAATATCCTTCCCCTTTAATGACCTGTTCGGCGTAATTGAGTCCGTTTCCAAGAATGATGGGGATTGCAAAAATGTGGGAACGACGGAATTTGCTCAGCTTCAGTTCGTGTCCCTGCGCATAAATGTCACGGACAGCAACCAGGCCAACTCTCAATTTCAGCTCAAAATTGGCCAGTGTATTCGCTTTATACAACCGCAGCGCAGGCATCACCAGACCCACAATCGACGCAGGAAGCAGGAAAGTGGCGCCATCTCCACCAAAAAAGAACGGAACAGCGATATTGGCTTTAAACGCAATGTTTAAAACCGTAACAATGCTCCCCGTGGCAACCAGATTAACCGTTTCATGGCTCCCATTGATGACCGCAAGCGTGGAATTTTGAATGTCGGTAATGAGCACAAACCAGCTGTCCGGAACCTTGTAAAACAGGTGTTCTTCCGTCAAAAGGTCATTAAGCGAAATGTGGTTTTCAGGTAATTTCGAATAAAACTGCTCATCCTTTGACGTAGCCATGGCATAAGGGCGTTTGCGCAGTTGAATATCTTAAAAATAAGCTTGCGATGCAATGTGACTTTGTTCGGGAAGCCGCGTCTCAATGGGGATGTAAATTAAAACACACCTATGGACAAACCTTTTTATCAATTTACAGTTCTTAACGAAGCGAGGAGATTTGATTTTGTGAGTGTTGGGAAGGAGGAAATTTCAAAGACTATCACGTTTTCTAAAACGGAGGAGCCGGACATTTACACACTTATGCTTGCTAATGTGCGCCCAAATGGCTCCCTTGATATTAGGACTGTTAGCAATAATGGCGACATGAAGAAGATCTTAGTTACTGTTTATAAAGCGATAGAAATCTTTTTGACAGATGAACCCGATGCTATTGTAATTTTTTCCGGCAGTTCGGATGCTCGTACAAGGTTATATCAAATTGCTATATCAAAAGAACTGTCAATGCTAAACGATCGTTTCAAGGTCTACGGTGTAACAAGGGACGGTTTCGAGTTGTTCCGAGCAAATCAGCGATATTGTGCTTTTGTTATCTCTCTAAAAAATACTAACATTGTATAAATCATATTTATATGGCAACTGCAACTCAATCAAACAAAGCAAAACCGGCTGAAATGGAGCCAGGGGTTTATGCGACGGTCGAAGAGGCGTCACTAGCTAAGTATGGTGATCTGCTTAAAGCGATTAAGAAATTTAACTTTAAAGTGGTGAAAGTGCCAGAGAGAAAATGCTAGTCTCAGATTTGTGAAAGAATAGGAAAATATTATTCATAGGAAACAATGCGATAGATCTGGAGCTTTTGCGTGATGCCGGTCGTAATTTAACTCGTCGGTAGCATATAAAAGTAGCAACTGCCGCATGTTACACCGATGATCAGACCGAGAATGTTGATAAGGCCGTAAAACTTATCTTCTACAAGATTACGGAATGCGAGAATCAGGTAGTTTTTTAACATGGCGATTGATAAAATGGTCACCCTTTTCCCTGATCAAACATCAGCCGAACGGTCGTATGATTTTTTGCGTTTATTGAGGCAATGATGTCAATGCGGAGCAACACGCATAGATCCTTAAGGATCACAAGTCCGATCCCTTTCTGTTCGGGATAAAGTGAAATTTTGAGCCATTCCTCGTATGACCGATAGGATTTATTGAGCCATTTCATCAGATCCCCGGGCATACCGGTGCCGCTGTCTTCAATGATGATCTGCTTTTTTCCTGCTATGATGTTTGTAGAAATAATGATTTCTGAGGCGCTTATTTTCAGGGCGTTATCCAAAAGATTATGAATAACAATTGACAATAAACTGGGATCGCTCCACACTTCAAAGCCCGGCTCCACTTCGTTTCGGATCGTTATGCCTCTGAATCCGGCAATTGCTGAAAACAGCTCGCAAATGCCTGAAACCATTTCCCGCACTTCTACGTGGCCCATGTGTGTCCGCGAAGAGCTGTTTTTGTTTTGTATTTTAATATAATCCAGCAAATTTTTGGTTAGGGTCCCGACCCGTTCAGATGTGTTCAGCGACTCGTCGCTCATTCTCGTAATCAGTGGATTGCCGTTATCCTGTTTGTGCAAATAAGCATTGATTTGCCTTAGCGAATAACCTATGTAATGCAAAGGTGTCTGAATGTCGTGATTAACGGCCGCCACGATCTGGCTGATAACCCGATAATGTCTGAGCAGATTGTCTTTTCGCTCTTTTTTGACAAGATAGCCTGTCCGCCATTTAACTGCCATGAAGAATAAGCCGAGGATCAAAAGTGCTAACACGGACCGAAACCACCACGTCTCATACCACGCCCGAGCAATAGTGAGTCTGACGGTTTTGTAAGTATAATCGTTTGTCTTAAAGCCGTTTACCTTACGGATCGTGAGTTTGTAATTACCGTAGGAAATTTTAGGAATAGGAATGACAAAATCCGCATTCACCGGAAACCATTTCTGCTCCCTGCCTTCGCCCGACAAGGAATAATGCATTTGAATATTCTTGACATGACCGAGATACGGCGTTGTCACCTGCAACCGCAGCTGCTCAAATTCGCGCGGGATTTTGAGTGTGTCCGTGACCCTGATCTCTTTACGCTCGAGATTGATGGAAGTAATAAAAATACCTTTTCCGGGAAGTTCAGCCATTATTTGGTTAGGAGAAAACCAAACCAGGCCATCCATGGAAGGAAGCGATACGATGCCATCACCAAGCCGTACAGAACACGGTTGGCAACCGCCATTGAACTCATTCGTCGCGAAACCCTGGCTCCTGTCGTAATAGAGATAGTAAACGAGATTTTTGTTGTTCCTGGCGTAATCCAATAACTGTTGCCTGGCAACCTGAAAAAGTCCCCGGTTCGTATTGATCCAGAAAAAGCCTTTTGCGTCTTCGGTTATGCAATGTGAAGTGGCCAGAAACCGGTCCTTATCCAGCGGAAATTGGATCAACCTATTGTTTTTAAATAGAAAAATTCCGTTGCCATAAGTCGCGATCCAGGTTCCATCGGCGGTTGTGTAGAAACTACGAATGTTCATCTTGTTGAAATTCAGAAGCTTTTGGACCGCTTTGGTACGCACATTAAATGTGAAAACGCCTTTTGTTCCCCCAATAAACAGCATGTCTGCTGCTCCCTGCCCAATAATGGAAACGCCGCCGAATGGTGCTTTCACAACCAGTTTTGTGTGATATTGCCCGGCCGAACTCTCCATTTGGTAAAGCGAATTATTTTCGCTGCCGATCCAGAGCCTGTGTTGTTGGTCAATAAAAAATGCTTTGGCATTGTCCTGCAATTTCAAGCGCACGAGTACTTTTTTTGCTGTTTTATCCAACTTAAAAAGATTATATCCGATCCCAAACCAGAACGAGCTGTCCGGATTCATTGCGATGGCAAATTTGTAGGCAAAATTCTCCATGAATGCTGAAACTTTGCTCGCGACAACCTGCGAACCCGTGGCATTGAGTCCAAGCTGGTAACCCTGGCCCGTAATAACAGCGTGTTTCCCGGCGGGTTTTTGGGCGTAATATGCATTATCAGCATCCTTGGAAGCCAGTTTCAGCATTTGGAAATTTTTGCTTTTAATCAGAAACAATCCTTTCGTACTGCTCCCCAACAGCAGCGCTCCGCTCGTTCTGTCATAATGTGCCGCGACGATGTCAAGGTCCGCAAAGTCGTAATCTTTTAGTATGAGCTTAGTCGTCAGGCGACCGTTGCCCGATTCTTCAAGGGTGTAAAAACTTTTGTTTAAATACAGAAATGCGCATCTGGCAACATTGTTCCAGTAGAGCTTGAAATTTGATTTTTGCCTGGAATACAGCATATTGTGAACAATGTCGCCTTCCGGAAATTGAACTTTATTAGTCGTTTTGTTTGTGATTTGAATGATTGTTCCTGCCGAATCGAGCGCATACGGTTGAGATCCTATCAGGAAAAAATCTTTGAAAGATCCGGTTGCAGTGTAAATGAGTTTCCCGTCTTTGTAGCAGGAAACGGTTTTTTGTTTCCAGATAAAGAAGGTCCGGCTGTCGGAAACTGCGAAATAATGTTCCGCCATGGGATCGCTCGGATATTGCTCGGGGACGCTTCCCAGCATGCTGTTATGCCGCACGTTTTTGTCGGCAAACGGATCGGTGGTCCGGTATTTTTCATAAAACGCCGTGTCCGAAGCAACCAGGCCATTATTGAGAATGCCAATGTATTGATTGTTTTCCGTAAGTGCGTAAAATTCGAAAGCCGGGTTGGCATTCGGGCCTGGAAGTGCGGGAACGAAGCCGCGTATGCGGTTACTGAAAATCGGCAGGTTTGATCTGTCAAAAGTCAAAAATTTCTGCCCGTCAAAACGCACCACGCCAGCTTCCGTTGCGAGCCAATAGAAGCCGTTTTTGTCCTCCATAACCGCTTTTACGCTGTTTTGCGGAAGACCGTTTTCATCCGTAAAATGTTGCAGGCGATACGCTGATAATTCCTGCTGCTGCTGCGCTTTGGTATGAAAGGCAAGGAGCATCAGGCAGAGAAACCATCGTAAGACAATGACCATGTCAATTCTCATTCGGGCGTCGGTCAGACATTTTAATGTAAGAGAATGCCAGGGATAGAAGTTACCCGTTCAATTCAAAATATCTCGTCAGCTCGATAATGTTATTGACACCCAGTTTATCAAAAATCTTGGCTTTATAACTGCTCACCGATGACGATGAAAGGTGAATGTGTTCGCTTATAGCTTTGGTAGACAGTCCTTTGGATAAAAGCTTGGCCACTTCCAG
Organism: Dyadobacter fanqingshengii; assembly: GCF_023822005.2. Classification (GTDB taxonomy): domain Bacteria; phylum Bacteroidota; class Bacteroidia; order Cytophagales; family Spirosomataceae; genus Dyadobacter; species Dyadobacter fanqingshengii. Next base: position 2,759,234 of record NZ_CP098806.1, on the reverse strand, counting down.
CTCTTTGTCGGTAAGCTTGTCTACAATGGAGTCGGGGTTGCCTTTGCTATTAAAAAGCTGTCCGAAAACCTGTTCCATAACCGTGGGGCTTGCGTAAATTTTTCCGTTGATCACACTGTCAATGGCCTGCTTGAATTCCTCGTTCATGGCCGTTTTGGAAATGTACCCGTTGGCACCGGCTTTCAGAAATGGCAGTGCGTAAAGTTGCTCGTCGTAACTGGAGCAAACCAGGATCGGAATCTTGGGCTGTTTCATCCTGACCGAACTGATCATCCCAACTTTGTCGCCGCCGGGCAAGTTAATGTCCATAATCAGCAGGTTGTATTGCTGCTTTTCCAGCAAAGCCAGCGCTTTGTTGAAATCGCCGGTTGCGGTTACGACGGCTGTGGGCATATGTTCCATCAGCAAATGCTGAATCCCCATTAAAATCAGGGGATGATCCTCGGCCACGATAATCTCGATGCTCATTGGGACGTCGGTAATGATGAAAGCTGGGTTATTTGCTAAACAATATTATGAAAAATCAGCCATAGAATTAATTTGGTAGGGTGTTTAATTTTTTTAATCCTCAAATAACATTTTTCAATCATCATTTCAATTTATTCTTGTGTCGCTGAACGCTATACGCAATAGTTTTGCAACATGAAAATTGCGTTAATAGACCAGCATCCGGTCCTTCGTTCGGGGATGCGCATCTTCCTTAGGGATCATTTCCAGAACCTTACAATGCTTCAAACGGCATGTTTGCAAACGTTCAAAAAATGCGATGAAGATCATTCCTTTGATATTATCATTATCGGCATGACGGAAGAAGCGGATGGAATTGATAATGTTGCTTTGAAACGCATTATGCAAGAAAATCCGGGCTCTTCCTTTGTCGTCTACGCGGGAAAATTGCAGCGGGACCTGGCCACTTCTCTGATGAACGAGGGCGTAAGTGGCTATCTTTTGAAGAGAAACCACCCTAATGAGCTTTTGAAATGTCTTCAAACAGTGATCAAGGGTGATAAATATCTATGCGAGGAAGTGAAGAACCCGATGAACGTATACACGGCATAGTCATGAATAAAAACTGGCAATTTTCAGGACTGCTTATTTCGCTTGTGCTTTTGGCGACGGGCGTCTTTTATTTGAACGAACACATGTATGACACTAAGCTGGCATCGCGGAGCAAACGTTCAAATCCGGTTCGTCTTTACATTCACAGGGAAATAAGAACAGACCTTTACACGCCCGCGGACGGTCCGGCGCCGCTTGATGGCTGGGAAATGAGCGGAATGCGAAACCGCAGCATGGAAGGAATGGTGCAGATCAAAACATCAGCGCCATCCGAGCGTCGCAGGCACCACGCATCTGCCGACAGTACCCATGCGGGAAACAACGGAAAGGGCCTCGATAGCCTGACTTCCGTAAACCGCGATTCTGCCGCTTCCAGATAATCTTTCGTTGTTAAAACATCTTTTTTGTCGGGTTAAATTTGGTTAAGCAAATGAATTCATTTTGTTTTACTAAAACCAAACAAACGACACTCAACGATGCGACAACTCCTATTTTTAAGCCTTTCATTAATTCTCGTCTGCTGTAAATCTGCAAAAATCTCTGATAAAAGTTTTAGCAAAGAAGATATCATTGTAGAGCAGGTAAAACCAAATGTTTACCGGCACATTACTTACTTCCAAAGTGAAACTTTTGGAAAAGTGCCTTGCAATGGGATGGTTGTTTTTGATAAAGGGGAAGCCATTATCTTCGATACGCCGGTCAACGACTCCACCTCGTCTCAACTGATCAACTGGGTTCAGGATAGTCTCGATTGTAAGGTGACTGCGATCATTGCCACGCATTTTCATGAGGATTGCGTTGGAGGATTAAAGGAATTTCACCGCCGCGGAATCCCGTCCTATGCTGAAAACCGAACCATTGCGTCGACCAAACTGAAAAATTTCCCGACGCCGGAAAAGGGCTTTGATAACAGGCTTTCGCTGAAAGTGGGCCATAGGGATGTGATAACTGAGTTTTTCGGGGAGGGGCATACCAAAGACAATGTTGTGGGTTATTTCCCAAGTGATAAAGTAATGTTTGGCGGTTGCCTGATCAAGGAAATCGGTGCCGGGAAAGGAAACCTGGAAGACGCGAACGAAAGTGCCTGGCCTGCTACGGTGACCAAGTTAAAACAAACTTACCCGGACGTGCAGGTTGTAATCCCCGGTCATGGAAAAACGGGCGGCACGGCTTTGCTGGATTATACGATCAAGTTGTTTGAAAAAAAGTGATTAATCGGATTTGAGCGATTTTACCGGGTTTAATGTGGCTGCCTTTATTGCCTGGTAACTCACTGTCAGTAATGTTAAGCCCAACGCCAACAGTCCCGAAACTGTAAATATCCACCACGATAATGTGGTGTGATATTGGTATTTAGTCAGCCAGTTTGACAGGAGATAATAGGTCATCGGCGTGGCAACAAGCAGTGAGGCGGCAATAAGATAGACGAATTCTTTCGATATCATTACCCATATGTTCATGATCGTCGCGCCGAGGACTTTGCGAATGCCTATTTCCTTGGTGCGACGCTCGGCTGTGAATGCTGCCAGGCCGAAAAGCCCCAGGCAGGAAATGAGAATGGCCAGGACGGCAAAGAATGTGACCAGCTTTGCAACCCGTTGTTCCACAGCAAATTTCAATCCGTATTCCTGATCTGCAAACTTGAAATCGAAAATTGCATCCGGCAAATGTTTTTTGAAAACAGACTGCACTTTTTCCATCGCTGTGGCGGTTTCTACGCCGGGTTTTATTTTTAGAAATAGAAAATTCGGCGCGTAAGTCATGAAATAAATGGTTTGCTTCACCTGCTCAAAGGGCGACTGCATGACCATGTCGTCGATCACGCCCACAATGTGATACAGGTCGTCGTTGAATGTCGCATCCTTCCAGCGGATTGTTTTCCCAACCGGATCTTTCAGTCCCATGTATTTCACTGCCGACTCATTCAGGATGACGGCCATAGAATCTGCCGGAGCGTTTTTCGAGAAATCGCGCCCTTCTTTCACGTGCCAGCCCACCGTATTACCATAGCTGTGCGAGGCTGCAATTACCGCGAAATTTTCCTGCAGACCCGCAGGTTTTCCAGCCCAGAAAAATCCGCTTGCATTGGACAACACGTCCGTCATTGGTCCGGAAGATTGCGCGACGTCCGTGACATAACCAGATTGTAACAGATCGTTTTTCAATGCTTCCACCGGGCCGCTTCCCCGCGGCATCTGTACATTAATCAGCCCGTTGCGTTCGTAGCCTACACTTCTGTTTTGCCCAAACTGGATTTGACGGAAAACAACAATGGTCCCGATTATCAATGAAACAGAAACCGTAAACTGCAAAACCACCAGGATTTTTCGCGGTAATGATGTAATGTTGCCAAAATGAACATTACCGGATTTTAAGATTTTTGCCGGTTTGAAAGAAGACAAATAAAAGGCCGGATAACTTCCCGAAATGAGCGATACAGCGCCGCAAAAAGCAACAATCAGCAGCCAGACAACAGGCTTGGTCAGCAATCCGCTGCCTTTCACAAACTGCAAATTTTTATCAGCAATCGCATTGAAATAGGGTAAAGCTGCTTCTACCAAAACAAATGACACAAGCAATGCAATGGTAACGGTGATGAAGGATTCAAATAAAAATTGAAACACCAGCTGCGAGCGCATGGAGCCAACTGCTTTGCGAACACCAACTTCCCGCGCTCGTTTTTCGGAACGTGCCGTGCTCAGATTCATAAAGTTAATGCAAGCCAACAACAGAATGGCCATGCCCACAACACTGAATATCGTTACATAAGTGATCTGACCGCCAGTGTTAAAGCCATTTTCCCAATCTCCGAAAAGGTGCCATCGCTCCATAGGATGCAGCAACAAGCTTGGTTTCAGGCTGGCTTCCATCTTATTGTCTTTTACGCGGTTCAGCATTAGTCCGGCAATTCTCTCGGACACCGAATTAATGGTTGTTTTAGGCGCCACCTTAACCAGGATTTCAAATGTTTTAATGCCCCAATTGTCCTTTGCCTCACCGATCCACTGTCTTCTTTTTGCGGAAATAAACAGTTTCCAGGGCGCTATGAAGTCGAGATCCTTATATTCAGAATTTGCGGGAAAGTCCTGATACACGCCCGCAACTTCTGCTCTCAGCTCATTATCAATGAGAATGAGCTTGCCCAGCGCGCTGCCGTTTCCGAAAATAGACGCTGCCGCAGATTCAGAAATAATCACCGATACAGGATTTCTCAAAGCTTCCCTGCTGCCTTTCAACATTTTAGGCGACAAAATATACGCACCTTCCGGTTCCATGAAACGCCCTTTACGACGAAACTTGCTTTCACCCGACAAAATATCATAATCATCACTGCTCCAAGATATTGCAACTCTTTCCAGATCTTGTCCGTGGCTATTCCGAAGCTCGGCAGCAAGCGGGAACGGCATATTGGGCGATGTAATGACCTTGCCATTTTGGGTAGAGTTCCACATGACCCGCGCAATGCGATCGCTGCTTTCCATATTTTTGTTGAAACTCCATTCATCCCACACCCACATAGAAATGAGCATTGCAACAGCCATTCCGATAGCCAGGCCGGTAATGTTAATAAAGGCGTAAGCCTTATTTCTGGCAAGTCCCCGGAATGCGATCTTCGCGTAGTTTCGTGTCATATCAAAAGCAGATTTTATGATAAGCGCTGGTCACAGTTTTTTTGTCAAAGACATTTGATGGTCTAATGTCGAAAATTTTGCGTGAAGATTTCGTTTTCTGCCTGATAATTTCCTCACTTCGCCTGATACTGGCGGTTGAGATATTGGCTGTGATATTGCCTTAGCTTTTGGTCGAGTTGGTAGCCGGTCCGGTAGCGTTCTCCGATGCGGTATCCTCTTGTGTAGTTGTATTCCCAGGGAAATTCGCTTGCAGTTCTGAGCCTGACGTGCTTGCCATTCAGCAGCTTGCCTGGGAATAAGGGGATTGCAAAATTAAATCCAATGGTAGAACCGTTGCTGGTGGTCATGGCGTAAAACCCGATTTCAATGTTGGAGAACTGCCGGAGCATATCCAGCCGCACACCCGTGTCACCCGCCAGATAGCGACCGCCAGACACTTTAAATGTGATATCGGGATTGGAAAGCAGGTAGGCGGCATCTAGCACGAGCAGCAACTTTTCCATATTCCCGTAGTAAATTCCTTTATTGGGGTAATAATAATCGCCGGTCAGGCCTGCTTCCACACCGAACGACCAGGGACGTTTCAAATTGGCGCGGCGATATTGAATGTTGACGCCATATTGATCATTCTGGAAAAAACCGGCAGATGCGCTGATATGATTGTGGTTTATTGAATAAAACTGGTTCAAAAAAACAGGTGCAGGGCGGATTTTTTTTGGACGGTTATCGAGGTCATTTACAATCGGGAAAAGTATTCCAAAATCCAGCGACATTCCCGGCAACAAAAATATCTGGCTTTGAAGCGCAACGCTCGTATTGCTCTGGATAGGCTTATCATAATTCCCGAAATTAGCATTGAAATAAGGCTGGATCCAGAAGTCCAGGCTATAACCGTTGCGATGAAGGGGGAATCTGTTTTTTTGTTTCAGCCTTTCCCTCATTTTGTCGCTAACCTGGCTGAATTCCAGTTTGTCTCCCAGCTTGTATTGTCCTATCGGTATTCCCTGAAACAGGGGCACAAAATTCGTATTAGCTGAATCCGCAAATAGTTTTTTAAGCTGATAAAGGGCCGGGAAAGGGTTTCGGTTCAGCCTTTGTTCATAAGTAATGATCCCCGCGCTGTCCGTTCCAACATTTTCAAAATTTCCGCGCAGCTTACGATAGCCAGGGTTAATGATATCTGTTTCGGATTTGCCCGGTGTTTGCACATTATCCTGACTTTGTTTTTTACCCAGAGAAAGCATTCGCCTGGATTGCTTCAAAAGTGAGAAGTTGTAGGCGCTCCCAAAAGTGATTTGTTCGCCGTTTAAGACAGCAGCCTGTATAACCCAGTTTTTCAACGCCCTTACATAAACACCCGCGTTGATGTTTTGCGAATCATACTCGAGCATTAAACCCACTTTGGATCTGAATGTAAACGAAACTCCTCCGAACGGTCCTTCCAGATAACGCTTGTGATAGGCGTAATCTTCTTTTTTTTCGAGAGCCATATTGGCAAAAAGGCCGTAATTGTCGAGCGTGCTGCCTTTTCTGTACACATGGTAAGGACTCCCATATCCGGCCGTTACCTCTGCCTCCCATTGTTTGGCCACATTGAAATGCTTGGTTGCAACCAGGGCATGGGTCAAAAGGGTGGGGCTGATGCTGGTAGGAGTGGATGTAATGAAAGCGAGGGAAGGTCGGCTCTTGCTTTCTTTCATTATTAAATATCGAAAGTCGAGCTGCCGGTCTCCGAGGCCGAGTTTTACCGGGTTGGCAGCGGTGGAAAATAACTGTAAAACATTGATATTAATGTCGAACCTGGGCAACACTGTCAGGTTCAGGGATAAAACTCTGCCGGGATTTTGGTTATCTGAATTGAAACCGTAGTTACCGGGAAAAAAATGCAACCCGATTTCCATGTTGCCGTCTGGGACATAGCGGGCCGTAGGAATATAGATGAGTCCTGGTTTGCCAGAAATGTTTGATTGCGCAATAACCTTGCTGCAAGTAACAAGGATTAGGGTTGATAAAATACCAACCCTAATCAATAAACCGAAAAAGCGATGCTTAATTTCCTCCACCTTGATTGTGACAGCTTTCAACAAGTTTAGCTTTTGATTTTTCTGCTGCCTCAAGCGCAGCTCCGTACGCATTTTCAATGAGCAGTTTGTTTGCATCATGCGCATTGGAAGCACTCAGGGCGCCCGCAGTTCCTTTCGCAACGCATGCTTGAAGATCGGCTTTGGCAAGGTCGTTCAGCGAGGTTAGGTAAGCAATGAGCTGTAACCCAACGATACCTTTAAGTGGCAGATAATCGTCTCCCAGCAAGTCTTTATTTGCATCCAGCGCCGCATTCAGTTGATCAGCAAGTGTTTCTGCTGTTTTGATGATCGCCGCGTATTTTGCCGGTTCGCCAGCTGTACATGCAGCTTGCGCGTCACTGATCAGCTTCACTTCGGTGTCATATTTTTCTTTGGCCGATGCCAGCAATTTCAAACGGGAAGCATCCAGCTTGGCTTTGGATTTTTCAAATTCAGCTTCTGCTGCGATCAGGCACGCGTCGTTTGCGAGGGTGCCTTCAAATTTGCCCGCCGGCCCACCTTCAACCGCTCCTGTGCGAAGGCCCTTGATTTCCTTTCCATTAACGGTTGGCAATGTTACCTTAGGGAAATACGCAGCCATTTCGGGACTGGTGCTCGCGCGTTTAAGGATAGCGGTGAGGTCTGCCGGCAACTTTCCGGTTGTTCCGGCAGCATCAAGGACTTCCTTTTTCATGGATACCAGCGCGGCGATTTCTGCTTTGGTAAAAAACGAAGAGAACTTATTTGCAGATGCCTTTACATTGGCAGGTTCAGCACCAGCGGCACCCATTCCGGCGATCTCGGTTCCAAGCGTGGTAACAGCAGGTGAGAGCGTAATGGCGGCTGCCGTTGTGGCGACGGGAGCAGGATCGGTCAGTTTTACCGGTTCTACGTCGATTTTAGCAAGTTCGTCAACCAGTCCCTGATCCGGCGTGAGCGGTTCAGCATCTTTGTTCTTGCATCTGTACATTACCAGCGTCAGCACCAGTATACATACCATCAGGGTAAAAGTTCTTTTGATCATCGTTTTTATTTAAATAGTTGAAATGTGTTTACAAGTTTGATTACTATCTGCCCCGTCCCATCAGCATGACCTGGATCGTTTGCACAATCAGCATCACATCGGTAACCATGCTGTATTTGGTCAGGTAATTCAGATCGTAGCGGAGCCTTTCCAGATTTTCGTCAATGTTGGAAGCATAACCAACCTTAATTTGTCCGATCGAGGTGATACCTGGTTTTACGGTTAGCAAAGTCATAAATTCCTGCGGCACTTCCTGCATGAGCATATCCACATCATACCTGAAAAGAGGTCTGGGGCCAACAATGGACATATCGCCCTTGAACACGTTCAGGAATTGAGGAAGCTCGTCGAGGCGACTGCGGCGCAAAAGTCTGCCAAGCGGGGTAATGCGCGGGTCGCGATCGCCCTGGGAATGTTTCAGGCCGAATTTATCAGCATCCTGATACATTGTCCTGAATTTGATCACCTTAAAAATCTTTCCCCAGCGCCCTGAGCGTTCCTGCAGGAAAAACACAGGCCCGGGTGAGGACATGGCCACCAGCCCCATCAGCAACACGAAGATCGGTGCGCCGAAGATCATGACCAGCGTTGAAAATATCAGATCAAATGCGCGCTTGATCGTTTCATCCTGCAGGCCCGAGAATGGCTTTGTATTGAGCTGAATAATAGGGTATTGATCGTGGTATTCAATGGTAGCCAGGTTATTGATGAAACCACCAAAATCCGGAACAAGACGCACCTGTGCTTTCTGATGCTGTGCAAAACGGATCACGCCTTTTACCAGCAGCTCGTTCATATCCGAAAGGCAGCAATAAATGAAATCAGGCTGGGTTTTTTGAAGAAAACGTTCCAAAACGACAACTTCATCTTTGTCTTCTCCCACTTCATAATTGCCGCATTTTTTATAGCCCAGTTCCTTTCTGTCATTGTAAAATCCTTCGATCAGACCGGCCACTTCTCCTTTGCCGATTACGGCATAGGTTCTCATGTTGTAACCCGCCTGGCGGCAAAATAGGATAAACGACCAGATCAGTGCCCTGGCGACCAGCGCACAGGAAACAAATATGGCATAAGTCAATAAAAACTGTGTCCTGGAAACCGCACCTCCCTGCTGGCTGAAATATAGAAAACCCAGGATTACAGAGACGTGGATAACGCAGGCTTTAAGCAGAATTATTGCCTGACGGTATGGTATATACGATATCCGGTTAAACTGATACGTTCTGAATACGTAGGTCGTAAGAATCCATAATAAATTCCCGATCAGCAGTAAATTGGTATACAAATGGTCGGGAACCCGGATCTCAAATCGAATGTAATAAGCGACTGCAAAAGATACGTTGAACATCAGCAGGTCCGTCCATAAATGCACTTTTGGCAAAAGTCCTGTGTAGCGATTTTTCATAAAATCGTTGTCAAAATAGTTATTAAACTGACGTAGCTTTTATAGAATTAACTTGGTTTAGTACAAAATTGGAGATCGGTTCCCGCAAAGTCGGAATGGCATGCCGGGACAAGGATATATGTAGAAAATATCATAGGTCAAGAGTTTTGGAAGGTTTCTTAAATGACAAAAATTGATTGGGTGGGGGAGCCCTGGAATCAACTGTTACACCAAATATACTTTTTAAATAATTAACTATCAAGAATATAAAACTAATTTTCCATTATTTTAGAGTTAGTGGTAAATTCCTGACAAGGTACATATCGTTTTCAGGCGGTCGCCAGCAAGTTTGACTCAAAATTCCCGATAATTGTATTTTTGGTCAGGTATTTCTGAGCATATTCCCGAGCATTGTTTCTTAGAATATTTAAATCCTCGTGCAATGCGGTTTCTATTCCTTGTGCCAGTGCCGCCACATTTTCAGGCTCGATTAAAATACCCATTCTGTGGTTCGTGATCACGTCGTGTAATGTGGTGCCCGGCACGGCCGAGACGATCACACAGCCGGCTGCCGCGAGAATGCCCGTAAGTTTGGACGGCATAACCAGGTCTGAGGCGGATTTCTTTTGCAGAACCAGGTGAATATCAGCCACTGCGAGCAGCGCCGAAAGGTTTTCGTACGGTTGCAGCGGATAAAATTTGACATTGCTCAGTCCCAGTTCTTTCGCGCTCTTAATTAATTTGTCCCTTCCGCCGCCAGAACCGCAAATCACAAAATGCATATTGGACTGTTCTTTATACAATTTCGCAACTTCAATAATGATTTCCAGCCCCTGTTTTTCACCCAGGTTACCCGAGTACAAAACCACCTTATCATCGTTATTGATCCCGAATTCTTTCCGCAAAGACAGTTCGCGGCTTAGTGGACAAATAAGTCCCGAGTCGACCCAGTTGGGAAACAGGATCACTTTCGAAACGGCAATGCCTTTGGCCTGAATTTTGCGCTGCATCCCCTCGCTGATCGTCGAAACCTGCCCTCCCCAGTCAAAAATGGCCTTTTCGAGGGCAAACATGAGTTTAAGGAAATGTCTGTTTTTGATCATACCCAGGTCTTTTGCCACATCCACCTGCAAGTCCTGAATGTGGTTAATGAACCTGACACCCCGTATTTTGGCATATAAAAGGGGAAGGATACCAATGTGGAACGGTGGGCTGATGCAAAGCACAACATCGAATTTCTTTTGAAAAAGGGTCATAAACCACCAGGGCAAAATTCCCAGCAGAAATGAAAATTCGTGCAGTATCCTGTTGATGGATGTCACGTTTTTAGGAACGTACAACGGACAGCGGAAAACTTTTACACCATCCAGCACCTCTTTCGTCCACCATTTCCCTTTGTGCGACGCATGCACTTCCCAATCCGGATAATAGGGGTGGGCGGTTATTACATTCACATCATGTTCGTGTGAGGCGAGCCATGCTGCGAGCTCCCCGGTATATTTTCCAATGCCTGTCAATTCAGGCGCGTAGTTGATGCCATAGATCAAAATACGCTTTTTCTCATTAGCGTTCATTGGCTTTTTCAATGTCTGGATAGTTAGAAGAGTTTGCTTAAGGCAATAGCATTCTTTTGGGGGGATTTTCAGACTAGTACTTTGCCCAGTTTGCCTGCCGCTTTTTCCACCGAAAAATCCCCTAGAAACGCCTTCCGGGCTTTGGACGACATTTGGGCTCTCTCTGTTTGCGAAAGTGACAACCAATTGACAAGTAAGTTCCTGACACCGTCGGAGGTATCCTTTTCTACCAGACCTCCGCCGTTATTCTCTATTTCACGCCAAATATTAACCTGATCAGAAATCAGGACCGGCCGGCCGCATGCCATGGCTTCCACAACGGCAATACCGAAATTTTCCTGATGGCTGGGTAATAAAAATGCTTCGCAACCATAGAATGCGCCCCATTTCGCGGGGCCGGAAAGCATACCGGGGAAGTAGATTTCCTGATCATACAGCGCTTGTTTTTTTATACTTATGCCGAAAGGAGTGTCCATTCCGGGGCCGGCGATGACCAGTGGGGGGAGGTCATAACCTTCGGATTTTAGTGATAAATAGGCGTCAACGAGTAAATTGACTCCTTTTTTTTCGTCGATCCTGCCCAAAAAGAGCAGATATCCCCGATTGTTCATGTTGCAGGCTTTGTTAAAAGCTTCCTGCATTTCCCGGGTGTATGGTGGCGGCCGATGCACGCCAAGTCCGACAACCATTTCAGATTTGGGGAAATAGGGACTGAATGTCTGCCGGGCGAGTTTTCTCTCTGTTTCGCAGGTGAAAAAAATTCCATCCGCTATATGAATGATCCGGTGTTCTATCAATTTCCAGATCAGCCAGTTCCTCAGGCTTTTCATTTCTCTGCCTTTGGCCTGTTGAAACCATGGGTCCAGCATTCCGTGAGGCATCACATACACCTTTGGCCGCGGGCCATTTATTGCATTAATCGCTTGATAAACAGCATAGGTGTGATATTGCCATAGCCCGTGAACAAGAACCGCATCATAATGCACGAGATTCTTATTCAGCCAGCTCTGCAATCCCGTGCTAAACTGCCAAGCACTTTTTCCAGGGCCTGTAAAGTGGATTGGGAACGGATCATCCGTTTCAGGGTCTCCCATTTCCGAACCGACGCTCACCACCTCACTATAAATACCCTGGTCGGCTAATCCTCCGATCATGGTCCTGATGGCCTGGCTTATGCCTCCGGCTTTTGGATCCATCCCGGATACAACATGGATAATTTTCATTTTTGACAAAGCGGTTCCATAGCAGCTGATTAGGGATTTCAGTGCATACGATGATAAACGTATATCCGGAAGCGTTTAAGTTCCGGGATAAATTTTAGTTGAATTTCCAGAACAGGTTAGTGACCTGTCAGGAAACTGACAATCGGGATCAGACTTTGTAAATGGGATAAAAGACTAAATATTTTTGGTTGGTCTGAGAAAATTATATCGCTGTCCGGGGATTAGAAACAGGCAAAATAATAAGGGGGATCAGACCTGGAATTCAGTATCTAATTTAAGGATATATACGGCAATTTTAATGCAAAATGGGGTGAAACGCGGGATTTTAGGGGTGAAAAAAGGAAAAATACACGGGCATTTTTTGTATGGCCTATTTTTGATAAATAATAGGGGATTATCTATTAAAAATTCCGAATTAATTTAGTATATTTATCTGAATATCAATGCAATATGATTGTATTTTTGTCAGTTGCCGCATTCGCTTTATCCTAAACTTTAATGTATGGATTCACTCTTATTTAATGATGCTTTCACTAGCCTGGAAGCAGAAACGATTGCGCATGAACTGAAATCCGGATCGGGTTACCATGTTTTTGAAAACGCACTTACTCCCGAAGCCGTCACAGCACTTACCAACATTGTTTCATCCGATGCGCTGCTCGTTAATAATAACAACCTCGGATATGTAAGGGCTTACTGGATGAAGTATCTTTCGCACACCCTGGCTCTTTCAAAAGAATGCTACGACATTATTACATCGGAGCGTATCAGGGGGATTTGCCGTAATTTTTTTGATAATCCTTTCAAAATCAGTAATCAAAGAATCTACGAAACACATACCCGGTCCCATCTTCCCTGGCATACCGACAATAATCTGCAAGCCGGAAATGCTTACAATGGAAAACACGACTTGCCTGGCATCATGTTCCTGTTTTATCTGTCCGATGTTTCCGATACCAATCCATTCCAGCTGATCGCCGATTCGTACAAATGGTCGGAGCAGAACACCGAGCGTTTTTTTTCGGACAAATTCATAGAACAAAATTATAAAGATGACATTGTGACTGTCAGAGCGCCAAAAGGAGCATTGATAATCTGCAACACGCATCTGATACACAGGGCCGAGCCATTCAACAGGCCAGGTTTTAAACGACTGACTTACCTTTTTCAAATCGATGAAATCTCAACCCAGCACGAGGGCCACGGCGAAAAAATCTTGCTTAATCCTGCGTTCGTAAGCGAAACCAGTCCTGAAATCCTCACTTATCTTGGGTTTGGAAACAAAGCCGATTATCCTGCTTTTCCCGAAACTTCGGTTTCTACCATGCTGCCGCACGATATCGTTTCATTGCAAAAGGACATTCTTCCCAAAGCTGTAAAAGGTCTGGCATTTTCATTTGCCCGCCGTGTAATTCCCGGCTCCATCGTCAACGCAATCAGAAAAAAAATTCATAAAGGCTCTATTTGATTAATAATGAACACTTCTAAAAGAATCGCAAATCTTGACTTATTCCGCTTTCTTGCCATCGCCCTGGTCATTTACTATCACATTGGAGAGCGGTTTACTTTGGATAAAACCGTTGCCATTGGCAAATATGGTGTTGAAATGTTTTTTGTGCTGAGCGGATTTTTAATCACCAACATTTATTACAAGAAAAGCGCTGGTGGCAATTTGCTCCGTTTTTGGCTGCAAAGGTTTCTCAGAACTTATCCGCCTTATCTGGCGGCATTACTCATTTCTTATTCTGCTGTATTTTTCGGCAGAGGCCAGGACTTCGATCCGGGATTTCTCTTCTTTTTCCAAAACTTTTATCAGGTCATTCCGTTTTTCAAGATTTCCTGGTCGCTTTGCATTGAAGAGCATTTTTACCTGATGTTTCCACTCGTTGTCCTCCTCACTTCCCGCGCAACTTCTTCCAAACACGTTCGTCTCGCCTTGTGGATCGCTATCACATTGACTCCATCTGTTATACGATATTTCGCAGGGGATTTTCAGATGAAGGAATTTGGCTATTACACGACTGCAACGATTTTCAGGTTTGACGGCATTGCGCTAGGGTGTACGATTTCTTATTTTATCAATCATTATTCGGTTTCGTTCAGGTCAAATGGTTATTTAAGTCTATTTTTTGCAGCCCTTTTTGCGGGGGTTTCCTATTGGCTGGCTGATGTTGATTCTCAGTTTAAGTATTGCTCCGGTTACCTGTTCCTCGTTTTTTCCGCCGGCATGCTGCTCGTTTCCTTTTATTATTCACCTGATTTTGTGTTGAGCAAAACACTTTTTGTAAAGCAGATTGCCTTAATGGCCTATTCTCTTTATCTCACTCACGCTCTTATACTGAATGTTTTTGATAAAATATTTCACAAATATCCCGCTTTCACTATGCTCGCTGTGCCTCTTTGCGTGACGGCCATGTTGCTGGTTGGGCTGGCATTCTACAAACTCATCGAGGCACCTAGTATTTCATTGAGGGACAATCTGTTGAGCTTCCAGCCCTGGTTCAAAAAATCAACGCGTCGGCCATCTTGAATTCTTCTGGTTTTGGCGGTTTTTTGTTTTTTAACTCCCGCATTTTAATTTGGATCAAAAACTCGTAATAGGCAATATTGACGCAATAAATCAGTCCCGGCCTGCCTTCAAGAAAACCCAGGTTTAACAGATAAGCCTGGAGGAACCGGATCATGGGCCATAAATGCAAGCGGCTTAACCATGATTTTAGCGCCGGATTTCGTTCGCTGGAATGATTGGAAAAGATATTCTTAAAAGGCGGGCAATCATTGATCCTGCTGAAAGCTTCTTCATCCGAGTAGCGGTTATGGCGGTTGATCCAATGTGACCAGCCTTTGGAAAAGCCATAATGCAGGTAAGGTTCCCTCAGATATTCGATCTTGCCCATAACCTGATCTTCCTTTTGGCCATGACCAAAATCCTTAAATCGTGCATGGTCTTTTCTCATTAATCTGAACTGCCATTTCGGGAAATTGTCGCAGTTTTTGAGCCAGCGGTTTTCATACATCATTTTCCAGCAGCAGTAAAAGCCGGCCACATCCTTCGGTGCAGTAAGAACTGCCAGCCTCATTTCAATCAGAAAGTCGTCCGTTACGATCTCGTCCGCATCCAGAAAAAGGATCCAGTCGTAGCGAAAATGAATATGGTCAAGCGCATAATTCCGTTGTTTGCCAAAGCTTTCAAAGTCGTTGTGCCAGATTTTTGCAAAATGAGCTTCACCGATTTCAACAGTCCGGTCGGTGCTTCCTGAGTCCAGTATGTGAATGTCATTGGACCATCTCAATGACGCCAGACAAAGCGGAAGGTCCTTTTCCTCGTTTTTTGTGAGAATTACGACTGAAATCATAGGGTTTACATTTGTTAATAAATAATTAATGGGTGGTTTGAAGCAATGATTGTTAAACCAGTTCAACGTTTTCTTTCAAGTGGGCTTCGCTGAACATGGAACATAAAGTGACACTATTAGGGAAATCGTGGACCAGCTTTTTAATCTTTTCGCCGGGGCTCATGTCCCAGGTTCCGCCCCGCAGGGGTGAAAAGATAATGTTGGGTCGCTCTGAGCGCTCTTCCGCGAGCTTGCGATAGGCCGCAACGCCCGGCGGACTATTGAATTGCAGAATGTCAAAACGGTCAAAATACGATTCGTGCAGGTGTTTCTGAGATTGCATATAGGCCAATCCGAATGCGCGTATTTTGCCACTTGCTTTCAGTCGCATGGCCATTTCGCAGAGCTCATCAATGTTGGTTATGCTTTTCAATGGTTCGTGGACCAGGAAATAGTCGAGATAATCGGTTTTTAATGCTTTCAAACTCTCGTCCAGGCTTTTTCGCATTTCCATGCTGTTTATCTCCACCCTTTTAAACAACAAATCCGAAGCAGTTTTCCCGTTGCTTTGCTTGGGGGGCAAATCGGCATCCTGCTTTTTTTCTGAACCTCGTAAAACGCGTACAATCGGCTTCATAGGACGCAACAGGCTCGCTTTCCAGTCTGCTTTTATGCCAAATTTGCTGGCCAGCACAATCTTGTCCCGGTGATTTTTAAATACCCCGCCCACCAGTCCTTCTGCATCGCCGAATCCATAGGACCGCGCCAGATCATAGTGTGTTATGCCGTGTTCAAAAGCCAGGCTGAGTGCCCTGCGGCATTTTTTGGAGTCAATGGATCCCAGTACCGGCGCACATCCTAATCCAAGCACCGAAGAATGGATACCTTCGACCAATTCAATTTTTCTCATCAGTTCATCATTAAGTGTTTAGCAAGGCGACATGCGAATGCCCCGAGCAGGAAAGTCGGATTAGCCTGGCCTGAGGTGGGGCATACGGAACTGCTGCAAACGTAAACATTACTCGTTCCCCACAATTTCAGGTTGCTGTCAACGACTCCTTTCCGCGGGCTGTCCGCCATTCTGGTTGTTCCCGACTGATGCATGCCGTCCCTGGACATATTTTTGATCGCGTCATATAATTGATCTTCTTCATACCAGTAAGTGAGCTTTCCGCATCCGCATTTTTGCAGCCAGCTGTCCAGCGCCTGGTGTGTTTTGATAACCGAATTGATATCATCATCTGTTAGCCCGTAGTCAATGTGCAATGTTTCCTGGTCCTCGTCCAGATACAGCCGGTTTTCGTAATGGGGCACCTGTTCGGAGTGGAAGTGAAGCGCGTATTTGTTCTCCGGTGAAAACAGGAACACGCCCGGAAGCTTTCTTTTGAGTAAATACCTTTTGTAAAAAATTGCCGCAGGCGTCAGCAGAGAATGGGGTAATTCGCGCAGGATGTTGAGGATATGCCCATTGATCCCCGTTCTTTTTCCTTTTGTAATAGACTGCGCAATCGCCGGCGGCGCAAGCTTTTTGCCTAAAATCGGCGTGATCATCGCCAGATACATGAACGACATGGCCCCGCTCCGGTGCAGTGGATTGTAATAAAGCGGGTTATCCAGCCATATGGCGGTATTTAGCAAATTGTTTTCTTTCAAAAAGTCCGGTGTAAACTGAAAGCGTCGCCGGATATATGTGTTATCCCGGCTTTTCATAAATCCGTAATCCGTTTTATTAGGATTCCCGTTAAAAACAACCGAAGCGATCTTCCCTGAAATGTGGCCCTGATAATAATGTCCCAAAGCAGCCGGAACCGCGTCCAGGTTCCTAAATAGTTGTTTGTTACGTAGCAATATGCGGGTTGTTTCCTGTGCGCCCGATGCCAGCACAAATTTCATGGCTGTGATTTCCAGTCGTTGCCGGGTGAGCACATTCCGGATGATGGCAGACGTTACTTTACCCGCTTCGTCCGGCGCTTTGAAATCCCTGAACTCGTAACCTTCCAGAATGTGAATGTCCCGCGACGCCTTCAACTGGTCGGAATAACGTTTCCCGAACCGCGTCGGCATGCTCCATCGCTCGATCACCGAATCAGTGACAAAACCTTCCTCGAATCCTTCCGCAATGTGGGTGTTCTTGAATTCCTTGATCTCGTTCAGATTGAAAACGGGTTCTCCGCATTCGAAGTATTCGGCCGTTTTGGGAAGATACGGGGTCAGGTCTTTTAATATATCTATTCCCCAGGTGCAGTCGTCACCTGTGACGCCACGCTCCATGAAGTCAATTTCGTCATACATGACGCACCTTCCGCCCCACGTTGCCGAGGTGCCGCCAAGTCCTTTGTTGGTGCATTCGTAAGGGCCGTAATGGTTTACATCATTGTGGACTTTGATAGAATCGTCCAGTGAATTCCGGTTGTTTTTGCCAGCGTGGCCGTATTCCACGATCAGGATTTTTTTGCCGGGATTGAGCCGGCTGTATTCCAGTCCCGTTATGATACCGGCCGGACCGCTTCCGGCAATGCAGAGATCGTAGAGCATGTTAAAGGGATGGGTCAAGTTCATTTTCTAGGAGGAAATTATTGCGTTGTCTGATACATTGGGCTGGGTTTCCGGTATATACCATCCATGGATCCAGGTTCTTAGAAGTAATCGAACCTGCGCCCAGGACACTTCCTTCTCCACAGCGCACACCCGGAAGCACAATGGCTTTTGAGCAGATCCAGGCATAGGAGGAGATGTAGATCTTCTTTTTTATGTAGGTAAAATCAAGATGATTGTAATCGTGCGTGGCACCACAAAGAAAGGCGTGCTGCGAAAGGATCGAATGATGTCCGAGGTAAACGCCGCCGGGGTTGTAGATCTCTACATTAGGGCCGATAGTAACTACATCCTCTGTTTCCAAAAGCCATGGAGCCCATATTTTGCAATCGGGATAAATAAAATTAGCCTTACCAAGTTTTGCGCCAAACATACGCAGAATCAATACCCGCCATGCGTGAAAAGGGGCGGGGGTCCAGGAGCAAAGCAGCAACCAGGACGCTTTCCAGAGCACCCTGATGATTTTGTTGCCCACTGAAAATACGGGACGTTTGTATGGGTCTGAATCGTTAATATTATGCTGAAACATCAGAGTTGTAGTTAAGTGAAACAGGTTTGGCAGCATTTCCTGCCAGGGACAGGTAAATCTTCTCGATCTTGTCAATCGTAATCTCACTATTGAAGCGCTTCACATTCAGTAATCCTTGCGTTACTAGCTGCGTCCTCTCATCGAGGTCGTACGACAGCAACTTTTCCAGCACTTTCGCAGCATCGGTGGCCCAGGCTTCGGCCTTTCGTTCATCAGCCGGTCGCCTGTCGATAAATAAGGCAGCGCCGCCCGCTACTTCTGTCATGGGTGCTTCATCGGTTGTAAGCACCGGTGTGCCACTGGACATTGCTTCTGCGATTGGCCAGCCAAATCCTTCCGCCAGGGAAGGAAAAAGAAATGCACTTGCTGCCTGGTAGGCAAGCGTCACAAATGAATCTGCCTTGTCAACTAAAAAGTGAATGTCATCTCGGTAAGCCGAGCGCGCATGTGCTTTTCTGATCGCTTCGTCCGGTTCAGGGCCTATCATCAGAAGCGGTTTTTGATTCCTGAATTTTACACGCCATTTGGAATAAATTTCTATAACTCCCTTACGGTTTTTATTCCACTGATTGCCCCCCACGTGCAGCAAATAGCCGTCTTTCAGATCAATGCCGGTTTCCGTTTGCAATGACAGCAATGCGTCAGCCGGATTGTCAGATGGGGTGTATGGCTGCACAAGGCCGTTGTAAACCATTTCAGAAACAGCGGGTTGGCCGCCGAGCAGGTTGTGCAGGTCATTCCGTGTTTTTTCGGAGATCGATATAAAATTCTTTGCCTTAAGAAACCCTTTGCGGATCAATTCCTGATACTTTCTGCCACTCCAGCCGATCTTATTTTCGGGAATCAGGCCCATGGCCGAAAACTGGGCCAGGAAGTCATGGCAGTGCACAATGTGGTTATGGTCCCGGATCAATGGCACCCACAGGCCAAGTGAATGATCGGTGAGCACGTAGAGTGTGTCTGTTGGTTGCTTGCAGATCAGCTTCTTGACCTGACGGGGAAAGAGGACGTACTGATCAATATAGCCCATCCATTTTTTGAAATTGGCGGGGCCGGGCGTGTTAAAGCACTTCGGCTCCGGAACCCATAACTGCACCTGGTGACCGCGCTGTCTCATTCCCTCCACCAGCCATTTGGCGTAGCGTTGGGTGCTGATAGAGCCCAGAAAAACCGGGTGCGAAAAGAAAACAATGTTCATGACATTAACGAGGTGAACGATGAGTAGTGGGTTTTATAAAGGAACTTCTTCGGTTTCTAAATGCTCTATTTCAAAGTCGTCATCATATTCCGGGCCTTTCAGCGCCGCCAGGATCAGTCCGCCCGAAAGCACGGCAAAGCCAAGGGAAGCAGGCTGTGCCCACTGGCCTTGCAGAATGTTGACCAGCGAAAAGCCGATCAGCATCCAGGGCAGGAAATTTTCTGCGCGCAATGCGCGAACCGCGTTGATCGTCATGCTGGCGATCAGGTGCACGCGAAGCAGGATCGTTGCCAGCCCCAGTACAAGCCCCATTTCGCCGATAATGCGTCCCCATTCTCCTTCTGAGATCAGGAAACGATTGGTTCCGGTCATCAGCTTGGCGCCTGCATTGGTGCCCATGCCAAGTCCTTTGCCTACGAAAAGCGACTGTTCGGTAGTTTCTGTCACGGCGGTGACCATACCGCCTAAAAAACGGTCGCCTAATGTTCCTTTCAACCCGCCCTCGACCCGGTCGGCAGACTCGAAGCGGGAAATGAATGCTTCGGTGGCTGTTTGAAAAAAGCCAAAGTTGGACAACAGCACAAAAAGGATAATTCCCGCAACCAAAGTCCCGGCCATGCGCGGCATGTATGCCGGCTGACGTGATGCGGCCAGCAAACCAAATAAGAAAGCCAGCACCACTTCAAAAAGAAGCGTACGGCTGATCGACATGGGAATTGCAGCGAGCATACAGCCCGTAGCAACCACCAACAGCCAGCGGTTAACCTGTCTGGATTTATCGAGCCAGAAGAACACGACATAAATGGCAACAAAACCGTAAAAAGAAGCCAGGCCAGTAATGAAGGAAAAAGTGCCCGGCGGTCTGAAAAAACCCATTGCTCCGCTAAAACCTCCGCCAGTAATGTCACCGCCGATCCCACGATTGACCCAGGCGGATTGCGGGCTGTAAAACTGCATCGCCATGAGAATGGTCATAAATGGCGTAATCATAAGCAGCACACGGCCGATCCTGATCACATCCTCGTAAGTAAAAACGATCCCGATTACAAACAGGAGCGGGAACTGGATGAGCATGATCCTTGCGCCATAAACGGCCACTGTAACATCGCCATGGCCCACGAAAAGCGTGAGCAGAAACGAGACAAAGGTGACCAGCAGGGCAATAATGGTGTAGGCATTACTTGTAAAAATGCCTTCTCTGAAAGCCAGGAACAGTACAATGATCGCGACAGGGTCGCGCACGATCAGCAGGGGCGTGGCGAGGCTGGGAAACACCCACTTGCGCAACGCTCCTTCCAGGATCAACAGCCAGAAATAAAGCCAGATCCCTTTTTTAATGTGGGACAAAACCTTCTGCTGCCGAAGTATTTCCGGGTTCATTTCCTCTTCCATTTCAATATAGCTATCCCAGGTAGTGGTTTGAATCATGTGCTACGCAGTTTTTGTTCTGATATTTTTCTATTTCAAGAATGATCTTGTTTGTGTAACCAGCCCATGAGTAACTGGCCGCATGCCGCTGTGCATTAATGCTCATTTGATCCAGTTCGCCAGGATTTTCCAGAAACCACCGGAGCTTTTCAGCAATGGCATTCGGACTCCGTATCGGCACTTCGAAGCCGGTTTCACCTTCGATGACAAGGTCTTTTCCGCCTGTATTGGATGTGATAATAACGGGCAAGCCCTGGCTCATGGCCTCCTGGATCACCAGCGCGCGCCCTTCGACGATTGACGGCAGGCAAAAAACATCACAGCTGCGCATCAGGCTCAGCACGTCCGCGTGAGGGCGGGTGGGTTCGTAAGTGAAATCGGGAAGTTGCTGCCGGTAAAAGGGTAATTCACGCAGTAAGCTTCCCAGCACCACCAGTTCTATTTCTTTGCTGTCCAGTATTTTAATTGCTTCAAAAAGATCCGCCAATCCTTTTCGCTGTCCCATGCTCCCTGCAAACAGAACGCGCAGCGGACGGTTATTACGCGCTGTTTTTTTGGTTGAAAAATTGTTTTCCGGTGAGCCAAAAGGCGATACAATCATTTTTTTGTCACCAGCAAGTGACCCGAGCGAATCGGCGACGAAGCTTCCGGGAGTAACGATAATGTCAGCCAGTTCTAGCTCCATACTTTTGCGTTGTAGTTTTCGCTGCGAATCGGTGATGCCGCCGGCGAGTGTCCCGGACCATTCGGGAAGTCTTGCGGCCTCTTCCAGCAATAATTTGCGGCTGGTTTCCCAGAAAGCGATCGGCAGTTCATAAACACACGTTATTCCCAGCTTTTTGGCTTGTCTGAACGTTTCCAGCGCACCATCTTCATAGGCATAGACAACCGTTAGCCCATGTTTTTGAAGGCCGGGCAACTGCGAAGCAACATATTTATCGAGCCTGTGATACACTTTATCAATACAAAACACGCCGGACTCATGGGCTGTAAGTGACTTGATACCCATTTTATTGCTGATCATTCTACCCAGTTCAAACCATGGATAGGTGCGTGTGTGGCCCTGCAATGCGGTATCGAAATTCCTTCTTTTCAGCTCCGCTAATCCGGGCAGGCGGGCGAGCTTATCCATGGCCGAATCCGGGAATGAGGCAATGGTTGTGTAAAAGCGATGGAGGTTGCCGGCTTCGGCAAAACCCTTCGCGATTGCACGTACATTTGCATTACCGGTAGGATGTGAGACAAGCACTTTCATCGGGTTTGTGACTTGGTTAAAATCAGTTTTTTAACGTGTTTTTTGATTGTCGCAGCGGAATTTTGATACACTTCGAGCACCCTTCCAAAACCATTTTTATGGCTCCATATATGAAATTTTGTCGCGGGTGCGGACGATAGTTTCAGAATCGCATTTTCCAGCTCTCTCTTTTCTTCTTTGTTATAAACTTCCCAAGAAAGGCATCCTGAATGCGTGATAGCGAAATGCTGCTTTGCGCGCAGGACAGGTTTTAAATCCCAGGCGCGCTGTTCAAAAGCAGGCGTAATTGCATTGCTTAAAACAGCATTCAGACCATTGATCTCCGCCAGTTTACGTCGCTTTCGTACATTCCCCTGATCCGTCCAAACCCGGTAGGCTGAGAGGATTTTGGGACTATAAACATTACCATACCCTGCTTTTGCAATGCATACCGACAGGAAATAATCCTCCGCAAAATCCTGCGTGCATTGGATGTAATCTACTTTTTCAAGCGCCTTTTTTCTAAACATCAATATGTTTGCGGCAACCCGATAACCTTTCAATGCGGATTTCAATGCATCTTCACTGGTGACGAATCCTGCGCCCCGCAGGAGCCTTCTGGGTTCACCGGCGTGGCCATTGTGATCTATTTCGCGAACTGCCGCATGCGCGTAACCTGCCTGCGGATGCTCGGTCAGCAATGCTGAAAGTGTTTTGATGTAGTCGGGCAAAAGTGCATCATCAGAATCAAGCTTAACAATGTAATCGCCCGTCGCCGCACGCAGGCAGGCGTCGGTGTTGCCCGCGATCCCTTTGTTGCTTGGTTGGTGGATAATGGTCAGGATGCCGATTTCAGCGGCAAGATTTTCCAGTATTTCGCGGGTGTTGTCGGTGCTGCGATCATCTGATACGATGATCTCGTCGGGCAATAAGGTTTGCACCATTACGCTACGTATGGTAAGCCCGATGTAGGCCGCTTGGTTGTAGGTGGGAATGCAAACGGAAATTTTCATTTTCAAATGGGTTAGGAATGGCCAGCGAGCTCGTATACCGATTTCAGAATATTGGACGTATATGTGTGCATGTGCCAGTTGATACATTCACTGTGACCGGCTGCACAAAGTGGATGCAAGTCTCTGGCCAGGTGCAGACAGGGATGGCAGATTGCATCCGCGTCAACCACTTTTCCTTTAAATGCGGGTGACACGATCCTGCCTTTCAAAGTTCCGGTGACCAGAATGGTGCATTTGTTCATAGCCGTTTGCAGCAAGTGCGACGGAAAGCTGTCCGTGCTGATCGTCCATCTTGCTTCCTGGGCTAGTCTGACAATGTCTTCGGACCGGAAAAACCGTATGGTTTTTAACCCGGCGTTCTTGAATGTTTCAGCATAGTTATCATTAGCAAAAAAGGCATAGTAAGCGTCCGGCATATGTTTCTTTGCCCACCAGAGCGGGACGAACTGTCTGCCTGTTCCATTTGGGAAAATAACAATGTGCTCATGCAAGTCCTCAGGAATATTGAGGTCTTTGGAAGCCGGAACCGGCGTCAGGAATTTCTCAACCAGCCGCGGATGGTTCTTTTCCACCTGATCGGTAAAATCATCATAGGAAATGTGTCTCAGCTTTTTGATCCCGATAATGTCTAAATAGCCTTGATAGACGGAGATCCATCTTGCAGCCGGAATTTGAACAATGCCCAGTTGGTCTGCTGCATTGAAGATCCAGGTGTTGACATAATCTTTAAATACTTTCTTCTTCTTATCATGTATAACAGACCGCTGATAAGGCGAAATGAACCGTTTTCCTTTTAATAAATCTTTATATAAATGCCTGATTCCCAAATTGGTGTATTCCAGGTCTGACTTACAGGAATTGTCCGTTACAATGATAAGCTTGTCGCCAAAAGCAAATTCGGCCAGTGTTCCAAAATAGGAGGGAATGCATATCCGCAACTTGAAACCGGGAAGCAGATCGGCGACGGCGTAAAAGCCTACCAGGCGCATCCATATATCCCCGTTACCGCCCTTCTTTGAGTCAATTGTAAGAAAACGATCCATATCAATTACGTTAATTTTGGCACTGTTGCTTTTGAGTTGCTATTGACTAACATGTTCAGGAATTCATTTGAAACGAACTGTGTGCTCCATTCCTCAGGGTCTCTTTCTTCCAGAAAATCATTATAAGCGCTGATCTGGCTATCGTATTCCGGAATAGAGCTCCACGAAGAGGTCAGTACTTCGAGCTTGTGCAATTTCATGGCTGCGTACACCCCGCTTTTGCCATAATGCTGTCGCGGCGTGCCGGATATAGCTTTGTCAAGTAATTGCAGCACGGTGGAAACCCGGGCTTCCGGCAACTCGCCCAGGTTGGCAAATGTTACCTGGTTCTCAAACTCAGTTTTCAATTTTTCGTATGCATCCTTCGCGCCAATGCGTCCGAATGCAATAAAAGCGAGTTTCTTACCCACTGAGAGTGCGGCCTGATATTGATCCCGGATCGTGCTTTCCAGATCACAACCCGGATAAAGGCTTCCGAACAATCCGATGACCACATAATTTTGGCGCTCGTGCTGTAATATTCCAAGCTGCCTATAAACAGAATCGGCAAACTGCGCGTCTTTTGGCATTAGCGAAATGTTGCTGAAAAGCGGCAGTATACCCGCCTCGATCTGCTTATTTTCGAGCACAAGCTGATAGAGCCTGTTGCTGGTTGTGATAATGCGTGGATTAAGCTTCCTTACCATTTCTCTTGCGATCCGGGTTTGGAAAAATCCGTAAAGCTTGTGTTTCAATGGTGAAAGCCTGGTAATGCCTACCCACATTTCGTGAAACATGATGTGGCATGGAATACCAGCGGTGATTTTTTTCAATGATCCGCCCAGACCAAATGGTAATCCCTTTTTTTGAAACCCATAAGGCACATATTGTAAGCTGATCCAGTCGGGCCTGGCCAGACGGATAAAGTTACCTGCCAATGTGATCCGCTCGCCCCAGGAAAGGCGGCTGGAAAGCCTCAAAACCCTGATCGCCAGCCCGCGGTCATACTGAATACGCTCTTGCTGCTGCGGGGCCAGGTGCATGTCATTCAGCGCAATGATAGATGCATGGTGGCCCGCCCTGATCACCTCGGACGACATGCGGCGTGCATAGTCTCCGACGCCGTCAGATCCTTCTTCAAGGGATGGGCAAATGAACAGTATCTTCATTTCAGGCAGTTATAAAATTCTTTGTATAGCCCAGGATGGCAAAGTCGAGATCATCGCTTGTGCCAGTCTGATATGCATTTTGTTTTTTGGATAATACGGGCTCTTCATAAATGCGAGCGCCAGGGACTTGTCGCCTCTGCGCAGGCTCATGTTAATGCCCGGGATCAGCTTGGATGACACGAAATCAAATTTTTGCTTCTGATAGCGGGACGGCACGTCGATACTGATCACATTGCGGAGCAACTTGTCAATGGTCAGGCCGCCCGACGTTGCTGCCAGTGGGTGAACCCGGTAACAAGCGAGCTTTTCAGCATGATATGTGAAGCTTCCGCCGTTCACGGCAATTTTCAGGAAAACCTCAAATTCCGGTGTATTAAGGCTTGTGTCAAAGGGGTATTTCAAAAGCAGGTCACGCCTGATCAATGCTGCCGACATGGGTACACTGTTGTTCAAAACGGTGGCTACCGGGTCCGAAACGCGTCCGGGAGGAAGGTCATTGCGGTGGTAAGTAGCATTGGCCTCTTCGGTGTATGCATGCAGGATCCTGCCTTCTTCATCAATAAAATACTGATTGCTGAATGCTACATCCGCACGCTCTGCTTCCAGCTGCTCTGCAAGCGACTGGATAAAGTCGGGCATCAGGATATCGTCGTCCCCGATAATGATCATGTATTTACCGGAAGCGATCTGCACACATTCGTTCCAGTTCCCTGCCAGTCCCAGGTTGTTAATATTCAGGTTGTACGTGAAAAACGGGATTTTTTGCGCCTGTTCCTGGCACCATTCCATTATCTCACGATCGGGCCCGTCCTTTTTTGGATCCTGGGATACGCATATCTCAATGTGCTTATAGGTCTGGTCCAAGCAGCTCTGCACCGATTTTTTCAGATATTCCAGACGCGAATAAGTGGGTATACAAATGGAAATCAGCATAGACATTTTGATTTGGAAAACTCCTTACTGAAATAATCTTTTGTAATCATTTGAATATTTAAAAGCCTTGTTAAAGGCACGTTCGCGTATTTTCCGGGCAGGAACCCCAGCCACCACATCGAACGGATGCACATGCCTGGTTACTACTGCGCCTGCGCCCACCACTGCCGCTTCTCCAACGTTCACACCCGGCAGTATCATGGCTCTTGTCCCGATCCACGCATAACTGCCGATACTCACCGGATGGTCGCGCCCCAGGAAATCGTCTGAATCCATGTCGTGATCTCCTGTCAGGATGCATACTTCATTTGAAATTGATACATTCTCGCCGATCACTATTGTCCCGCGGTTGTCGATCCTGCAATTGGCGTTGACCACCGAATTGCGTCCTATGGTCAGGTTTTTTGCCGAATCAAAGGTGCAGCCCATGAAAATGTGACTGCCGTTTTCAATGTTGAACTGCATCACATTACGGTAATACCACAGCCTGATCCGGTTACTTGGAATATGTTTGATCCAGTGGTTGCACAGGTACAATCTGAATTCTGACAGTAGTCCTTTCATCACTTTTTTGTTAATACCGTTTGTAAAATCTCCCCAGAAAAGTCGCTACTTTCATTTCCAGCTGTTTCAATCCAACATAATAACCGGGATAAAGCCGGACGGCATCATTGGTATTATTCCAATAAGCGCGGTCGGAAAGCGACGGTGGGTTTCCTTTCAGAAAACTCAGCATATAATTCTTTTTCCATGGTTTTGGGCTGCCCGTTGCGTGCGACATCACCTTCCCGCCGTGAACAAAATCCATAGCTTCGGGGCCGTACTCGCTAAGCGGGACCCGGCTGCACATGGCGGCAATGTTCAAGGCATCCTGGTCCTTGGCAAAAAACGGATTGGTACGGTCCAGATCGAAAGTGAAGTCGTTCAAATCCATGTTATAATCTGTCACGGATATCTCTACGAATTTTTTATATAAATGCGCAAATTCCACGTGCTCCCGGCTGATTCCCCAGAAACCCGCATTGATATAAGAATGAATGTGATTGGTAACTTCCAGGTCATTTTTACGGATCAAATCACGCCATAGCACCCGCACCGGATGGGTGGCAGGCATATCGTTATTGGTGATCTCGTGCACGAGCGGAACGCCCAGTGAGAGCCATTGTTCGTAAAAGGACCACCTGCATTTGATGACAATGTCCGGGTCAAAATAGAAGACGCCGGCCACATCGTCCGCAACCTGCTCCATGAGTTCAATGACGAAGCCAGGTTTATAATTGGTAAGATGAAATTCGGTTTTGACGGGAAGGAAATGCACTGTAATCCCTTCCACAGGGGTTATCGTGCTGCAATTTTCCCATTGTAGCACTTTTTCCCTTTTGCCGTTAGCCCACTCGGGAATGCTTCCTTTATAGCCGGCATAGATGTGCCCGGAAAATCCGTTTTTAGACAACGAATTGACCAGTGCGGCTACACCATAATGGTAGTGACCTTCAAAAAGGGTGCATACAGCTATATTCATTTTTAACGGGTTACGTGAGTAAGGTCCTTTTATTATGGATCAAAAAATTGGCGTAGCGATACATGCTTTCCTTCGTCAGGTGAATGCCGTCGACGGTCTGGTAATCATGTACCTGGCCTGATTCGATCCAGTGGTCATTTTCATTATTAAAAAATGCTTTTAATGTGTTTCTCTGATATTCCAGCAATCGGGTGTGGTAAAGGTCCTTGTGCACGGGCATTTCAAAAAATACGATCTGACAGCCTTGTGCGCGGATATAATCCACATGCTTTCCCAGTTCTTCTAAAATATTTTCAAAGTGGTGTGTGTCAATCTGTTCATTGTAAATGCGATAAAATCGGTCGAGCTCTTCCGTATTCAGCCGCCCAAAATCCGGGCTTGCCATTTCCGGCCTCCCCGAATTGGAAAAATGCCTTACCGCCAATTTGATCAGCGAATCGGGCCGGTTTTTTTTCAAAAAAGCAGGGGCAATGCGCCTCATCTTTCTCCATTGTTTTTCCAAAACCCCTGTAAGTTCTTTGTCCGGGCCTTTGAAAATATAGTTTGTCTCGATAAAAACCACTTCCGGCACCTTGCCTGATAATGCAATGATTTCCAGCCCTGCACAACTCCCGGAATACGGGAAGCATAAATTAAATGCTCCGTAGGGCAGGTAATGGTCCAGTTCGCCAATCAGTCCTGAGCCTACGAAAACTCTGTCATAATTACCCTGATACACATATTCCTCACAGCGCTCGATACGGTCGTATGATTTGTAACGGACGGCGGGAAACATACGCAAACCCATATTGTAGCCGATGAACAGGCCAAATGTGGTCAATATAAAAATCGTTACCAGGCTCATGGTTATCATTCTGCCGCTACCAAATGCTTCGTTTTCAAAATTTTAAAGCTGCAAAAAGCCGTGTTGACCAGGAATTGGGCAAATGCTACAATAATGTTGAATATCAAAACGCCTTTCAGGTTTGACACGTCAAGGAGCATAATGCCGGCAATCACCGTAAGCAGGTTCAATCCAATAGAAAAGAAAGGCTGTATGGTCCATCCTCTGCTGGAATAGATCCCGTAAACTGCCCCGCTGATCATTGCCAGCGAACTTCCTGCCATATTCAGCACCAACGCCGTTTCCAGATCGGCATATTCCCTGCCCAAAACAGACAGGATTACCGGTGAGAACAGCCACGAAATGAGCACAATCAGCATTGAAAACATGAAAAGTCCACCCATAATCATCATAAAGCTCAACAAGAGCTTATTCCGGTCCGCATTTAACCGCGCAAATCTAGGAATGACCATGATTGCGAACATGACGTTGAAAAAATTCAAAACCATCGATATCCTGCCCAAGGCCCCTATCTGTGCCACCGCAAATGCGGTACCGGAAAGCGAAACCAACCAGATCACAATCTGGCCGGAATAAGCATAGTAGACTGTCAACGGAAAAATCCGTTTTACCATTTTAAGCATCTCCGCATTCACAGCCGCATCCACCGGTTTGCTGAAATCAGCGAACCGGCCCGCATTCTGTTTCAGCTTAACATTGCCCCAAATCCTGGGTATCCCATTGGCTAGCAATGAAATGAATGTCCAGGGGAAAATGGACAATGAGAGAATGCTCAGTGCAAAGCGTCCGATCCCTACCAACAACTGGTTCACCTGTAAGGACTTGATGTCCTGGTGCAGCCTGGATGGGATTTCCAGGATCGAATCCGATAACCCCGCAGTAAATGCCGGGATCAATGCCGCCGCAATCAGTAAACTCGTAGGCCATCCTGCTCCCTGATGGATCAGGAAAAACAACAGTATGGGAAGCGAAACACACAAGCTTAGCACCGCAAATCTGCGTCTGAGGTAAAGTCCCGTCGACAAAACCGTACCCAATTGCTGCTTGTCCTTCCATACCGGTCCGCCCTGTGAGATGATCGCATTGTTGATCCCACTGTCGGAAAGTACCATCATCGTTCCTAAAACCGTGTTAGCAATGGTATAGTAAGCATATTCTTTCATGGGCAACAACCTGATTATCAGTATGCCTGTTATCAGCCCCATTGCCTGAACAGCCGCCTGCGTTCCTCCGGTGATCGCAATAAGCTTACCCCATTTCACTGCTTTGTCATAA
The DNA here is from genome assembly GCF_023822005.2 of Dyadobacter fanqingshengii. Classification (GTDB taxonomy): domain Bacteria; phylum Bacteroidota; class Bacteroidia; order Cytophagales; family Spirosomataceae; genus Dyadobacter; species Dyadobacter fanqingshengii. Next base: position 2,729,178 of record NZ_CP098806.1, on the reverse strand, counting down.
ACAGCGTACGTCTGTATTTGTTCTGAAAGTTTTTTCAAGCTGGTTAATGGTTAATACGACAAGACAAATCCCCATTTTACTTGTTGATTTACCTCTAAAAGCTGCAATCAAAACGGATCCAGACGACCGCTCATATTCGAAAGCGGACGTTTCCAAAATACTCTCGCATGTAACCTTCGCACAACCCCCCAGTTGCACTGCACATCGAAATAAACATTCCGCTTAATTTGATAACGTAGCTATTTATACGTTTCTCAAAGTCTTTACCATTTTTATCAAAACATGCCGGTCAGCTTCTTCAGGGTTTTGAATCCGAAGCCGGTGTCCTGCACATCTTCTGTATGATATCCATAAGCATTTCCACCTGAGCCATACACATAACCGTAGCCAAAGGCGTAGTCGACACCATTGTAGATCAGGCTGAGATTAGCGAACCGTTTGGTGCGCTGCAATTCCTTAATGTGTTTCAGGTGATCCAGAAGCGTGTGATTGAATCTTACGACATACAATGTGGCGTCCACATGTTCCGAGATCAGTGCGGCGTCCGTTACCAATCCGTAAGGTGGTGAGTCTATCAAAATGTAATCATATCGCTCGCGCAGCTCGGCAATCAGTTCGGGTAAACGGCCATTGCTTAGTAATTCCGACGGATTGGGAGGCAAAGGGCCGCAGGACAACACATCAAACTGAGGGTGCAGGCCGGACGGCTGGATAAGCTCATCAAGATTTTTCTGCCCAACCAGGTAATTGGATGCGCCCTTCTTGTTTGTAATTTCCAATCGGTTGTGCAGGGAGGGTTTGCGAAGGTCCAATCCGATGAGGATCACCCGCTTATCCGACGATGCCAGACTTACAGCAAGATTGATACTGATAAAACTTTTCCCTTCGCTGCTGATCGAAGAGGTGAGCATAATGGTTCGACAGCTGCCATCCCCCATATATTGAAGGTTGGTGCGCAGCGCCCGGAATTGCTCAGCCACGGCACTTCTGCTGGTAACTTTGATGATGGACTCGGCCGGGTTCCTTCCTTTTCCTTTCATCATCCCGATTTCCGCAAGAATAGATGTATGCGTGATCCTCTCCACCTCTTCCCGGTTTTGCACCGTGCTGTTCAGCATGAAAATCAGGTTGATCAGGATCAGCGGGATCACCAGGCCGGCCAATCCCGCGCCTAGCCAGATTACCGAGCGTTTGGGTTTTACAGGCATGTAGGAAGAGATCGGGGCATCGATTAACCGGCTGTCTGTCACCGTGGAAGCGTAAGCCAGTGCGGTTTCTTCTCTTTTTTGGAGCAGATACAGGTAAAGATTTTCTTTAATGGTCTGCTGTCTTTTGATCCCTACATATTCTCTTTCTTTCTTGGGAATGCTGCTCAGGCCAGACGAAAACTTGGTGTTGATACCATTGAGGTTTTCCTTGGTAGCAGCCATCCCGCGTTTAAGGTTCTGGACGTTTTCCTGAATGGCCTGCCTGGTCTGGTCCATTTGCGTGTTAACCGTTTCAAACAGAGGGTTTTCCACCTGTGTGATCCTTGCGTAGCGCTCGCGCTGGAGGCTTAGATCGTTAAATTTCGTAAGTAAGGATACCAGGATCGGGTCGTCGATCATGTAAGTGGCCGGGGCAGGGGCGCCTTCTCCGGCATTCTGGATATAATGGTCAACGCTTTCCAGTACTTTTATCTGCGTTTCGATCTCGTTCAGCTTGCTGTCATTCTCTTTGATGTTTTCGAGAAACAACTGAGATTCAGCACTTATGTCGGTAAGTCCTTTTGATTTTTTGTAAACTTCAACATCTTTCTCCACCTCGCTAAGCTCTCCCGTGATCAGCCCAAGGCGGCTTTCGATAAATTTAAGTGTGTTGGAAGCTTCGCTGTTTTTATCATTCAAAGATGACTGCACATACACGTCAAGCAGCTTGTTGAGAATATCTTTTGACTTTTGAACCGAGGTATCTTCGAAACTCAGTTCCAGCAATGTGCTTTGCGGGTAAAGAACACCTACCGTGAGCCTGCCCAGCATGCCACGGGTCAATGACTGCGGATTGTGAAACTGGACCTCCACCTCAGGATAAGCGGAAGCCATCACTTTATGCACAAAGAAAAGCCCCCAGGCCGTGCGTATTTGTGTGCCCAAGCGATAATATTCCGACCCATTGTTGACGCGAAAAAATCCGGCACTATCCGTGTTGATGATCAGCGGATGCGCATAAGCATAATCGGTAACGATCTGAGCATCAATCTTGATCGGGCTTTGTCCATACAGGTCGATCGTTTTCAGCCCGTCTTTTGTCTGGAAAGAAATGTCCAGTTTGAGCTGCTTCACGACCATTCCCATGAGCAATTGCGATTTGAGGATACCAATCTCATTTTCAAGGACTTTATTACCATTGAACTGAGACATTTCCTTCATGATGGTTTCCTCGGGCCCCACCTGCGTTTTATTGTCTTTGATCAGCAGGGTTGTTTGGGAGATATAAGTCGGTTGTGTGATAATCAGGTATAAGTATGCTGCTCCCAGGCATAGAGGAATGGTGAGGAAAAACAAATACCAATAGTGCAGATAGCGGCGCAGATAAGCCTTAAGATCAAATTTTTCGCGAGGCCCCTCGTGAAGTTGGGTAGGATGCGTAGAGTTTTTGTAATTCATATCATTAAGGTTATAAAGTGCGGTTGCCTGTATAGCAATCTTTAAATGAAACGGAATAATACAACACTAAGCGCGGTTACGATGCCTAACACAATGGGAACCACTTGAAAACCCCTGTTATTGGCACTCATCTTGGCCTTGGTAGGCTCAATGTAAACCAGGTCGTTCTTATGCATATAGTAAAAGGGAGAGGAGAAGATATCCCTGGAAGTAAGGTCTACGCGGACGTATTCCCGTTTGCCGTTTTCCTCCCGTATAATCATGATATTTTCGCGCCTCCCGTAAATGGTAAGGTCTCCGGCGAGGCTCAGCACCTCTGGCAGGGTGATTTTTTCGTTGGGAATGTTGTAGACGGCGGGGCGGTTTACTTCGCCGAGCACTGAGACTTTGAAGTTGAGATTGTGAATGATTACGGACGGCTCTTTAAGATAGCGGTTCAGCTTCTTGCGCACCAGGTCGGCGGCAGCTTCGGTTTCGAGCCCCTCCACGGTGATCTTGCCGATCATTGGCAATTCTACACAGCCATCATTACGTACCAGGTAGCCGAATGGCTGCATGGAAGGGGCACCGCTGCTTCCGTAACTCATACTTGATGAACTTCGCTGATTGGCCGCGTTGAAGATCTCATTTGCTTCCTGGCTGAGACTCCCCACAATGATTGAAAGCATATCCCCTTTCTGAATCGTAGGCGTGTAGACCTGTCCCACTTCTCCGGCAGAGTATCTCAGAGAGTCTCCTTGGAAATATACAATTTTCTTAGGCGATACGCAGGATTCGGAACTACCTAAGAACAATAATCCGGCACAATAAAGACAGATCAGTTTTAGTAACTGAGGGCGTGTGATCATAAAGGTTGATTCAAATAATAAAGAGGGTTGAGTTTTAATCCAGTACTAAGTTAAAGTAAAGTTTTCGAAATTAAAATTAGGTTAAAGAATTATTTGACAAATATACTTTTGATAACTAGCTTGATTTTGTATTTAAATTTTGTTGAACAAATAACTTTTTTGCATCTCAGGACAAAATACTTGTAGGTGTCGCAATAGAATTCATTGTCGAATAAAATGCGGCCGCTAGAAACTATTTTTATCTGAGATTTCGATCATTTCACTTTAATATTACTACGACCTCATAAAGGATTAATCCAATAGAACCGCTTTGTACTACATAAAATTTTGTAAATTGTACTTTTCAGGCCATTAAATGGCTTTAACTCATGCCTTTTTTTGTAACTACCTGAATGCGATGCGTGTATAAAATCAGACGATCTCTCAAAATGTCTGGTAGGATCTGCCCTGTAAATTTTCCCAAACCACTTATTCTACGCTGAAAAAAAACTTAGTAAACGGCAAAAAAAACATTGAATTTTTTTTGACTGTGGAGAAACTAGATGGTAGCATTTACAGAAAATATTCTTGAAGGTTGTCATGTCGCAACACCACCGTGAACATTATGTAAGAAGTAAGGCAAAAGATTCGTTTTTTTGTGTGATGCGAAGTTGCTTTTGGTGTTTTTGTTTGATCATAGCCGGTGTGCTGGGATGGGTGGAGAAGGGCACGGCCCAGTCCAATGAATATCAGTTTGCGCGCTATAACACGGAACGCGGACTGTCACACAATCAGGTTAACTGCTTTTTGAAGGACAGCCAGGGTTTCGTATGGATCGGCACTGCGAATGGTCTGAACAGGTTCGATGGCTATTCTTTCAGGGTTTTTAAGCACATCCAGGGTGATTCCACCACCATTTCCGATCACCGAATCAATGCCATCTTTGAAGATCCGCAGGGCTTTATATGGATTAACACGCAGCTGGGTTTTGATATTTACGACCCGATAGCCGAGCGCATTGACCATAATGCGGATTTGGCTGCCAAAAGATTGGGACTCCCCGACGCGAATTTCAGCCGCATTATCAAAACCCGATCCGGCGATTATTGGATTAATCACAACCGGCTGGGTTTGCTGAAATATCTTACGCGTTCGAAAAAGCTGATTAAGGTCAAATTTAGTCCTTCCGAAGACTCGTCTGCGCCCGCCAAAAGGCTGATCTCTGATTTTGACGAGGACGCCCAAGGCAACCTCTGGGTGGTGTGCGACGACGGTTTCCTGGCCCGCGTGCATGCCCGCACGCATACGGTGGACGTACAAAGCGCGTTGTTGCAAAACCGCAACCTGGGCAACTTGTCCAATCATAAGGTTTTCGTAGACGATGACGGCGAGCCGTGGGTGTATGTGGTGAAAGCCGCATTAGGCGCATTTTATTTTGATTTCAAAAACAACACATTACGCATTGCAAATACCGCTGGTCCTGATTTCCGTCTGAGCAATAACACGGTCAGTGCAATGGTCACGGGCCCGGATGGACGCATCTGGATGGGCACCGATCATGGTGGAATTAATGTGGTAGATAAAAAACGCGGGACTGTTTCCACGTTATTGTTCAATCCCGGTGACCCAAGAACGATCAGCCAAAATAGCATTCAGGCATTATACAAAGATCCGACGGGCATGATCTGGGCGGGGACATTCAAGAAGGGCTTTTGCAGTTACCATAAAAATATATTCAAATTTTCGCTCATTCAGCACGCACCGGGTGATCCGCGAAGCCTGCCTTTTGACGACGTAAATATGTTTGTGGAAGATCAGAAAGGCAACCTGTGGCTGGGTATGAATGGTGGCGGTTTGATTTATTTTGACCGCAAAAACAACAGCTTCCGGCAATACAAGCATGTTCCGGGCGATTCCAAAAGTTTGAGTAACAATGTGATTGTCAGTTTATTCCTGGACAAAAGCAATGTGCTGTGGATAGGAACCTATTTTGGCGGGCTTAACAGTTTCGACGGCAAATCCTTTACCCGCTATTTGCACGATCCGGCAGATTCCACAAGCCTGATTGACGACCGCGTTTGGGAAATATTTGAAGATTCCCAAAAACGACTGTGGGTAGGCACGCTGGCGGATGGCCTCGATTTGTTTGACCGAAACAAAAAGACATTCCGTCATTACCGGCGACTGGCACCGAACTCCGTGAGCTCGGACTATATTTCGGCTATGCTCGAAGACAAGCATGGTAACCTGTGGATCGGCACCGCAAACGGGATTGACGTTTTGATGCGGCAAACGGGGCGTTTTGTACATTATGCAAACAAACCGGGAGACGTCACCAGCCTGAGCAGTGACGCGGTTACTTCAATGGCGCAGGACAGTTTCGGCAACATCTGGATCGGGACTTCCGAAGGCCTTAACCGCTATGATGCCCGCAGCAATGCATTTGTGGCCTATAACACAAGTCACGGCCTGCCGGACAACTCGATATTGACCGTGGCCGTCGACGGAATGCAAAATTTATGGCTTGGTACGCCAAAAGGATTGGTCAACATCAACATTCCAAAGCGTAAGGGGGGCTTACCAGCTGCAATCCAGGTGCGGACCTTTAATGAAGTTGACGGCTTGCAGGGTAGGGGTTTTAATGAAAATGCCGCGCTCCGGCTGCAATCAGGCGAAATGGTTTTTGGAGGTGCCAATGGATTTTCCATTTTTAATCCAAAACAAATTACCAGCGAGCGCACCGCGACCACGGTTATGCTCACCGATTTCCAGATTTTTAATAAAAGCGTCCAGCCCGGCGAGTTATTTGGCGGGGATGCAGTGCTGACAAAATCGGTTTCCCTCACAGACCGCATTGTATTGAAATATAGCCAGAATGTGTTCACCATCGAGTTCGCGGCGCTGAATTTCCTGCATCCCGAGAAAAACCATTACTTGTACACATTGAAGGGATTCAACGAACAATGGTTTGAAGCCGACAATACACGAAAAGTAACTTACACCAACCTCGATCCGGGGACTTATGTTTTCAAGGTAAAAATGAAAGAAGGCGGTGCCTCCACGGAGCGAAGCCTGCGCGTGGTGATCCTGCCGCCCTTCTGGCGGACGCCCTGGGCCTACTTGCTTTATTTCCTTGTTGCTGCCGGTGCATTGATGATCGCGCGCTGGGTGCTGCTCGAACGCGCACGAATGAATTTTAAACTCGAACAAGAGCGTCATTATGCCCTGCAATTGCACGAGCTGGATATGATGAAGATCCGGTTTTTTACCAATGTAAGCCATGAATTCCGTACGCCGCTTACACTCATGCTGACGCCGCTCGAAAACCTGCTCAAAACCATCCGGTCGGACCACGCCGTGCACAGGCAATTATCCCTGGTGCACCGGAATGCGCAGCGGCTGTTTAATCTGGTGACCCAAATGCTCGATTTTAAAAAGCTGGAAGTGGAAGAAACGCAGTTCCGGCCGGAACGGGGTGATATAGTGCGGTTCCTTCGCCAAATTGCGCAGACTTTCTCGGACTTGTCTGAGCATAAGCACATTCGTTATCGCTTTGAAAGTGAGTTAACATCGCGCTACGCGGATTTTGACCAGGATAAATTGTCCAAAGTCATGTATAACCTGCTGTCCAATGCATTCAAATTCACGCCTGAAAAAGGCCAGGTTACGGTTCAATTGCGGATTGTGGATCAGGATGACAGCGAAACTCTGGAAATCAGTGTTGCGGATTCGGGGATCGGCATCCCGCCCGTTGCGCAGGCCAAGGTTTTTGAGAGGTTTTACCAGCATCCGATGCCCGACCACATTATGAACCAGGGAAGCGGCATTGGCCTTGCCATTGCGTGGGAATTTGTGAGAATGCACGGGGGAACCATTGATCTGGAAAGCGCCGTGGGCAAAGGCAGCACATTTACAGTCACATTGCCCTTGCAGGAAAGCCCGTCACGGATTCATGCATTGCCAGCGGCCGAAGCTTTGCCTGTTTTGGAAGCTGGCCTGGAAATAGACCTGCCTTCGGAAAAACCGGTCAAAAACAAGCCACTCGTGCTGATGGTGGAAGACAATGATGAGTTCAGGGTTTATTTAAAAGAGGTATTTCAAAAAGAATACGACATTCTGGAAGCGCCTAACGGCAAAATCGGATTGGAAATAACATTGGAACAAATTCCGGACCTGATCGTGAGCGACGTAATGATGCCCGAAATGGATGGGATCGAACTTTGTCGGATCATCAAAACCGACCGGCGCATTTCACACATTCCGGTGGTGTTGCTTACGGCCCGGGCGGAGGAAGAGCAGCAATTGCAGGGTTATCAAACCGGCGCCGATGCCTATGTGACCAAGCCCTTTCGCCTGGACATTTTGCAGGTGCGGATCGCGAACCTGATCCGCCAGCGCGAACAGTTGCAGCAGCAATTCCAGCAGCACGTGGAAATCCGGCCTAGCGAGGTTGCCATACGGTCGCTGGACGAGCAGTTCGTGAACAGCGCCGTAAAAGTGGTGGAAGCCAACCTGGCCAATGCCGAGTTCACGGTAGAGGAGCTGAGCGAGGCGATGTCAATGAGCCGAATGTATTTGTATAAAAAAATTCTGTCACTTACGGGCAAAACACCCATTGAATTTATCCGCATTATCCGCATCCGGAGAGGCGCCAGCCTACTGGAAAAAAGCCAGCTTTCCATTTCCGAAATCGCTTACCAGATCGGTTTCAACAACCCCAAATACTTCGCGAAACTCTTTAAAGAGGAGTATAATATGCTTCCGACAGCCTATCGTAAAGAGCACCTCGGCCAGGAATAGTACAACAGATCATTTTGATACTAACATATCCCGGGCATACGCCTGCTCATCACCTGCTCAACTTCTTTTTTGAAATATCCACCCTGAAATGCATTGAGAGGTGAAAATATGGTGTGATTTTCTGTCTGAGTTTACAAATGAACCCCTATTTGTAAACATTTGGATCCCTTGCTGATTGTTTTTTAAAGACACATTTGTCCAACTATTCATTCGATTTATACCAAATCCGTGGCTTTACCCAGGAGTATCGGAAAAGTATAAATCGGAGGTGAACAAATAGTCACTTTATAAAATCAAACAACATGCAACAAAATTTGTACGAAACAAGGCGGGTAAGTCGCAGCTTGCATTTCCTCGCCGGGTTGCTACGACCTCTTCTTTTAACATTGGGGATCATGGGCGCAGGGCTGGGTGCCTTTGCGCAGAGCGATGCGAAGAAAACAGTTACCGGTACGGTGGTTTCGGTGGACGGCGATGACGGAATTCCAGGCGCGAGCGTGGTAGTGAAAGGGACCTCTAACGGTACAACTACGAATACTGCGGGTGAATTTTCGATTGAGGCGGCTTCGGGAAATACATTGGTGATTTCATTTATCGGGTATGTGACACAGGAAATTCCGGTAGGGAACAAAACGAAAATCGACGTAAGATTGCAGGAAAGCATTGCTGCGCTGGACGAAGTGGTGGTAGTTGGATACGGGGAAATGAAGAAAACGGATGTTTCCAGCTCCCAGGTTACCGTTTCAGGCAAAGATTTGAGCAAAACCATTAATACTTCGCTTGAACAAGGCTTGCAAGGCCGTGCTGCTAACGTAATGGTGCAGCAGAATTCGGGTCAGCCGGGTGCGGCTCCTTCTGTTCTGATACGCGGGCTGAGCTCACTGACAGGTACAACGCAGCCATTGTATGTGATCGATGGTGTGCAGATCAAGCCGGATAATATGAAGGATGATCCCAACAATCGCCCGACGGGTTTTTCCAATATTCTTTCGAGCATTAACCCGGACGATATCGAGACGATCAACGTTTTGCAAGGGCCTTCTGCCACAGCGATTTATGGTGCGGTGGGAGCCAATGGTGTTGTTATGATCACTACAAAACGCGGTAAAGCTGGCGAAGCGAAAATTACATTCAACTCACTGCTTACATTGCAGTCTGAGCCTAAGCACATTGATGTTATGAACCTGCGCGAATACGCGCAATTCCGTAATGAAGCGGCTGGTGTGGGTAGTACGGCTACTGAGCCTCAATTTGCAGATCCTTCCGTATTGGGCGAGGGAACGGACTGGCAGGGCGCCCTTTTCCGTCCGACCACTTTGCAGAAGTACTCGGTAGGATTGAGCGGCGGTACGGAAAAATCGACCTATTATCTTTCAGGCGAATATTTCAATCAAAAAGGGATTGTGGAAGGCTCTGGTTTCAAGCGCTATAATGGTCGTTTAAACCTGGAAAACCAGACGCGTAACTGGCTGAAAATCGGCGCGAATGTAAACGTTGGTATCACTGAGGAAAAAGTAAATACGAACAACGGAGGCATTATCCAGCTTGCATTGGACCAAAACCCAAGTGTGCCGGTAACCAATCCGGATGGCAGCTGGGGCGGACCTGTTTCTACGCAGTTCCAGTTCACCAACCCGGTTATGATCTCTAAAATTTATAACGATTATAACCGCCGCACATCCATTCTGGGAAGCCTTTTTGCAGATGTGAAGCTATTGAAAAACCTGACGTGGCACACAGAAGTGAACGGAAGCGGTGAGTTTTTGAAATACTATTCATTCCACCCGTCTTATACCATTGGCGGATATGTAGTGTCACAGGATGCCGCTACGTCCGTTCGTTCGGTGAACACCAATAACTGGTGGAGCTTGCACAGCCGTTTGACCTATGATTTGAAATTGGGCAAACACGACGTTAACATTATGGCTGGCCACGAGGCGCAGGCATTCACTTATGAATCGCTCACAGCATCTCGTAAGAAGTTCATTACCAACACCATTGAAGAACTTTCGGGTGGTGACGCATCGGTTATTTCCAATGTAAGCAACAACAGCGGCAAGGGCGCAGGCTCACGCGAATCGTATTTTGCGCGTGTGAATTACAGCTTTATGGAGCGCTACATTGTGCAGGGAACTTACCGGATGGATGGTTCTTCGGCATTCCGCGACGGACGTCGCTGGGGCAACTTCCCGGCCGTTTCGGTTGCATGGCGCGTATCAGAAGAGCCTTTCCTGAAAAGCGTGAATGCGATCAACGACCTGAAACTGAGATTTGAAATCGGTCGCTCTGGTAACCAGGGAAGCGGTGGCAACGCCATTTATTCAACACTTCAAACGGTTCCAACAGGCTGGGGAACAGGCTTTTTGGCTTCCAACTTTGCAAATGAATTCCTGACATGGGAAAAAGATGATGTGATCAATGGAGGTTTGGACCTGCACATGTTCAGCAACCGCGTAGAGCTGATCGTGGATGCGTACATTAAGAACATTACGAGCCTGATCACAGTGAACTCTTATCCATTCACTTATGGCGGTGACATTGCTTACTCACCGGGATATCTGAGCTGGCCTGCGGTAAATGCTGGTTCCATGAAAAACCGTGGTGTGGGCTTCACGCTGAATACGGTGAACATTGACAAAGGGGGTTTTTATTGGAGAACAGGGGTAAACCTTTCATTCGACCGTAATAAAGTAACCTCGCTTTTGAACCCGATCACGCCGATCTGGAATGCAACTTCGGTTGGTTTTAAAACAGAAGTAGGACAACCTGCCAGTATGCTGACCGGCTACATTGCCGATGGTCTTTACCAGGATGCGAACGACATCAAAAACCACGCGATCCAGACTTCAAACGGCGAGCTGACAGTCAATCCGCAAACAGGCAGCTGGGTAGGGGATACCAAATTCAAAGACCTGAATGGCGACGGCGTTATCGATGCGGAGGACCGCACCGTGATCGGAAATCCATGGCCGAAGTTCACATTGGGTTTTAATAACAATATGACCTACAAAAACTTCGAGCTGAATGCATTCATGACCGGAAGTTTCAAGAATGACATCCTTAACTATCCACGTTATCGTGCAGAAGTGCCGGGTAATGGGGGTGTATTTGGAAATCAGTGGAAATCGGTTGCCAACTATGCCCGCCCAAGCAGCTATGCAGTGGGCGATGCTGAAACCGTGACGCTTACCAATCCAGGCCATGTCATCCCGCGTATTGCACCGGGTGACCCGAACGGAAACAACCGGATGAGTACCAATTTCATTGAAGACGGCAGCTACGTGCGTTTGAAGAACATTACATTAAGCTACAACTTTCCGAAATCGTTGCTGAAAGACCTCTTCATTCGCGGATTGAAAGCTTCGGTAGGAGCGCAAAACCTGTTTACCATTACCAAATACAAAGGTTATGACCCTGAGATCGGGATGGTGAATTATGGTGGAACTGTGATGGCGGGTGTGGATACAGGCCGTTACCCATCGGTTCGCATGTATTCTTTCGGTTTGACGGCTGATTTCTAATCATTTTAATTTCAAAAGAGCTTTTTATATGCAATTCAAAATCAAACTCTTAGCGGCTATCAGCACATTGATGCTTATGCAGGGATGCAGCGAGGAATTCCTCGATCGTCCGCCGCTGGACGCACTTACTTCGGGAAATTTTTACAAAACCGATGCCGAAATCCTAGCAGGAACCGCGCCGCTTTACAACATTGTATGGTTCGATTTCAATGACAAGGCCAATATGTCCTTTCAGGAAGCCCGCGCCGGAAACCTGAACTCCAACGACCGCACGGCTTACATCAAGCATGCGATTCCATCGACAGATGTAAATACGCTTTTGCCGGGTTACAAATCGTTTTACAAGATCATTGCGCAAAGCAATAATGCTTACAAGGCGATCAAAGAAGCAACCGGAAGCACCGCTTCGGCAGCAGTAAAATCGCAGGGACTGGGCGAATGCCGTTTCATGCGTGCAACGGCTTATTATTACCTGGTTACCAATTGGGGCGCAGTGCCGATTGTATATGACAACGTGGCTCAACTGAACACACCACCGGTTCGTAACCGCGTTGAAGATGTGTGGAAGCTGTTGATCCAGGATTACCGCTTCGCAGCTGAAAACCTGCCTTTAACTGCCGACCAGGGACGTTTGACAAAATATTCTGCCGAAGGAATGCTGGCCAGAATGTATTTGATGCGCGCTGGTTTGAACCAGAATGGCACACGGAACCAGTCGGACCTGGACAGTGCCAAGTATTATGCAGAAGATGTGATCACCAAAAGCGGTCGCGCATTGGCTGCCACTTATGCAGAGCTGTTTGAAAGTGCTAATAACAATTCGTCCAAAAACAACGCCGAGAGCCTTTTCTCACTGCAATGGATGCCGGTCAGCAGCCCATGGGGGGTTAACAATTCATTCCAGGCTTATTTTGCTTACGATGCCAACATTACCACAACGGGCGATGGCTGGGGTGCGGCGCAAGGTTTGTCAGCGGATCTGGTTAAATATTTTGTAGAAAACCCTGCGGATTCACTTCGCAGAAAATCAATCGCCATGTTTGACAGCGATGTTTATCCTAACATTCAGAAAGCAACGGGCGGATTAAAATACAACAGGCCAGCGCAATTATCGGCAATCAAAAAATACATTGTGGGTTCCCCCGCGGACAATGGTGGTTTGGGCGGATTTATGGCGGCTAACATTAACTCCTACATGCTGCGCCTCGCCGAAGTTTACCTGATCTACGCGGATGCAGTTTTGGGAAATGCGGCTACTACGAATGATGCCAAAGCATTGGAATACTTCAATGCAGTGCGGAAAAGAGCGGGTATGCCAGCCAAAACGTCGCTGACTTTTGAGGATATCTTCAAAGAAAGAAGAATTGAAACCGTGTTTGAAGGTAACTCATGGAACGAAGTGGTGCGCTGGTATTATTTCAATCCGGCCAAAGCGATTGCTTACACAGCTGCGCAACGCCGGGAAAACTACACCATGAGCTATGTGGCTGGTTCTACCAACCCAAAGAAATACACCGTAACGTATTCTCCTGCTGAGTATTATCCATTATCGGCGAACACGCTTTACCTGCCGTTTCCAGAGGGAGAGCTCGTGAATGCGCCTTCGTTGAAAGGAGAGCCGGTTCCGTTCGATTTCAGCAAACTAATAGATTAACCCAAATCTTGACTAAAAAATGAACTTCAAATATGTATATAAAACAGCCCTTGGACTGTGCTTAGCGGCAGGAATGCTGCTTACGTTCCAGAGCTGTAACGAGGACGATGTGGACGGCGCGCCGGCAATTACCAATGTTCGTCTGCTTGATCCGACGAAGGCCGACAGTTCGCTGAGCGCTGCCGAACCAGGCAGTCTGATCGTGATACAGGGCCAGAACCTGGGGAGTGCGATGAAAGTGTATTTCAATGATTTCGAAGCGACTTTCAACGCTGCATTGGGTAGCAATTCAAATTTGATTGTGACCATTCCGGCTATGGCACCGACCAAAGCTGTGGACGCGGGCGTGTCTAACAAGATCAAAGTACAAACTAAAGGCGGTGAGGCTACTTATGACTTCGTTTTGTCAGCGCCGACGCCGGTGCTTACGGGTTTGTATTCAGAGTTTGTAAAACCGGGCGGAAATCTGGTGATCAGCGGAGATTATTTTTACAATATCAAATCTGTGAAAGTGGGCGCGACTAATTTGCCAATCGTTAGCACCACTGTAAAACAGATCACTGTGAAAATGCCTGCAACTGCTGTTTCAGACATTGTGACCGTGGAAGGAGAGTTCGGTACGGTGAAAACGAGCTATAAGGTTAATGGTTCGGAAGGGAATATGATCAATTTTGATGTGCCTGCAACAACCTGGGGATCGGATGTTTGCTACGGATCTGCTGCGATAATTCCAGGCACCGATGCTGGCGCCATTTCGGGCAAATATTCACGCATTAAACAAACCAAATTACCTGCGACCGGCTATGCCGACGCCTGGGTTTTCTCTACTTGCAGTTTCGACTTCAAGCTAGCCGCAGGACCAGCAGCCGAAAGACAATTTAAATTTGAGCACAATATTGCCGAGCCCTGGAAAGCAGGCAAATACGACATTACCATCACAGCAGGCGGCAAGGAATACGTTTATGCATTCCAGCCCTGGAACTCCACAGAATATGCCGCAGCCGGTTACCAAACCAATGGTTGGAGAACGGCAGTAATTGAGCTTTCAGAGTTCAAAAACGCAACGGGCGGAACCATTGCTGACGTATCCAAAGTATCCGACCTGAAAGTTTCATTTGGCACGCCCGATGTTGCGATTGCTTCCTTTAACGGCAGTGTCGACAACTTCCGGATTGTGAAAAAATAGAATGTCGGACATTACATTATTCACCATTCTCAGGGCGCCAGGCATTCATTTGCAGGGCGCCCTGCCTATTTATCTACGTGCATCACATTGCATTCTTTTATGATAATCACCCTATTTTTTCGAAAAATACTTATCCTGTTGCTGCTGCTTAACATTGGCTTCATCGGTTTTCATGCCGCTGCGCAGCAAAGTAAACTCGTGAACGACCCGGTTGACATCAGCGGCGATTTCAGGGATTTTTCCAACACCATTTTCTTTGCCGACAGTCTGGCCGCGTTTGACCCTGCAACCGGCGTTGGGAAGATCAAATGGAAAAGGCATGAACCGTTTTCTGCGCATAATTTTGATAATTCCATGTTGAGCTACAAGCGGTCTTACAGCAATGAATTTCCATCAGTTGAATACGCCCAGGATCCTGTTTTGCCGTTTTCCGTTGAATTTACATCTCCACGCACGGTTCGCATCCGTGCAAACACGGGTGCGCAAGGGCCTGGCAATGAGCCTTCTTTAATGCTGGTGAGTGAGCCTTTGAAGGATGCTTCCTGGAAATATATAAAGATTAATGGTGGCCACGAATACACGAATGCACACGGATCAGTGACGATTTATGAGAATCCTTGGAAGATTTTGATCAGGGATGCGAGTGGGAAGGTGCTTACGCAAACGCGTGGGCAAGCGGATGGGAGGTCGTCCTATACACCAACATTGCCGTTTTCATTTGTGCGGCGGGCTTCCGATTATTCGCGGAGTGTTGCTGCGGTGTTTTCCATTTCACCGGACGAGAAGATTTTCGGCTGCGGTGAGTCGTTTACGCGATTGGACAAAAACGGGCAAAAAGTGGTGTTATGGACGCATGATCCCAACGGCGTGCAAACGCAAACCATGTACAAGCCCATTCCATTTTACATGAGCTCGCGCGGTTATGGCATGTTCATGCACACGACATCGCCTATTACCTGCGATTTCGGAGCTACTTATGGAGAGTCAAATGCTATGCAGATCGGGGATGAGAACCTGGATCTGTTTGTTTTTTTAGGTCAACCCAAAGACATTCTGGATGAATATACAAACCTGACCGGAAAAGCATCCATGCCGCCGCTATGGTCCTTTGGTCTGTGGATGAGCCGCATTACTTATTTCTCAGAGCAGGACGGACGCAATGTAGCTGCCAAATTGCGCCAGAACCGCATTCCTTCCGACGTAATCCATTTCGATACAGGCTGGTTTGAAACTGACTGGCGCTGTGACTATAACTTCGCCCCAAGCCGTTTTAAAGATCCCCAAGGCATGATTGCCGATCTGAAAAAACTAGGTTTCCGCACTTCATTGTGGCAGTTGCCTTATTTTGTTCCTAAAAACACTTTGTATCCCGAAATCGTGGCGAAGGGATTGGCTGTGAAGAATGCAAACGGGACGATTCCTTACGAGGATGCCGTTCTTGATTTTTCCAATCCCAATACCATTAAATGGTATGAAGATAAAATTTCGGGCTTGCTGAAATTAGGCGTCGGTGCCATTAAAGTCGATTTTGGCGAAGCTGCGCCATTATCCGGCGTATATGCATCGGGCCGCACGGGCTTTTATGAGCATAACCTGTATCCGTTGCGTTACAATAAGATTGTTTCGGAATTAACGAAAAAGGTGACAGGCGACAACATTATCTGGGCACGGAGCACGTGGGCAGGCAGCCAGCGCTACCCGATCCATTGGGGCGGCGATGCGGAAACAACCAACAAAGGAATGGAAGCGCAGCTGCGCGGCGGATTGTCGCTGGGGCTTTCCGGTTTCACCTTTTGGAGCCATGATATAGGCGGTTTTACAATGAAAACGCCCGAAGATTTGTATCGTCGCTGGCTAATGATGGGACTGCTGAGCTCACACACCCGCACACACGGACAAGCACCCAAGGAACCCTGGGAGTATGGCGACGATTTTCAAAATTATTTCAGAAAGGCAGTGGAGCTGAAATACAAGCTCATGCCTTACATCTACACCCAATCCAAACTTGCCTCCCAAAAGGGATTGCCCATGGTGCGGGCATTGCTGGTTGAATTTCCCGATGACCCGGGCGCATGGATGGTGGATAATGAATATATGCTGGGGTCGGACATTCTGGTCGCGCCGTTTTTCGAGAATGGCAAAAGTCGGCAGGTTTACCTCCCGAAAGGGAAATGGGTGGACTACCAGACCCGAAAAGTATACGAAGGCGGATGGCACGAGATAGCCGCCGGTGAGCTGGAAGTGGTCATGCTGGTCCGCGAAGGCGCTGTATTGCCGCACGTGAAAGTAGCGCAATCAACGGATCAGATCGATTGGAAAAATATAGAATTGGTTGGTTTTAATGTGACCAGTTCAAAAACGGCGATGAAACTCTTCCTGCCTGGCGAAAGCGAGGTAAAGGATGTTTTGATTGTCAAAAAAGGCAGCAAACTGGTTGTAAGCAAGGATCCTTTCAAAGGAAATGTCAGCTGGGCATTGAAGTGAATGGGCGGGCGGCAGAGCACATCAACTCTGTCGCTATTTTTCCTGTTGTGCCGCATCGGAACTTGCACGGTCGCTTTTAAGCATATTATTGAGCGACGAATGCCAGTTGATCAGCACATCTATCACAAAATAATCCCTAAGGTTGCTTTTCAGGCTCGTACGCATAATCCGTTTTACCACACTCTTGTGCACTTCCCCGGCCTCTCGCACGCGTGGAAGGAATTGTAGCGCTACCAATGTGAGAACTGCACCGATCAGAAAAAGAAAGTTCCACTCATGTAACAGCAGCAGCCGGAAGGTTTTTTGCAAGTTAGGGCCGCTCCACTCGGCGATTACACGCAGTTGCCTTAATGTATAATAATCAGCCAGATAGCCGCCGATCAGTGGGGCGAGGGATGAGAAAACGGAGGTAATGATATTTTTAACAGAAAGGTAAACAATCGCCTCCCGGGAAGGGGCAAGTTTCAGGCCTATATTGGTGAGCGCGAGGTTGGTGCCAGCGTTGCTCGACCCGCTCACGATATGGATCACTGCCAGAAGCGCCAGGTTGGAAATCAGATTGGTGTAAATCCCAACAAAGCACCACGCAATCACACAAGCCACGTAAAGGGGAGCGCAAATGGAAATGATCGTTTTGTTGCTGTAACGGTCGGCGAATTTTCCCCAGTAGCCAATGGTGAAAATACTGGACAGCTGGCTCAGAATGGTCAGCGGGATAATGTAGGTCAGGGTCAGCCCCAGCGTTTTTAACATATAGACTGTAAAAAACGGCGTAGCAATGTTAACAGCAAACAGCCAAAATGAGTTGAAAACCAGTAATCGCTGGAAATTGTTATCCCGCAGTGGCTTTATAAACATTTTCAGGATATTCTCATTCGGTAAATAGGACCTCGGTTCCGGCACTCTCGCCAGCAGGACAACTGCTGCCAGGCCCGCGATCCCGGCCATCATGAACATGGTCGCATACACATACAATTCATATTGCGGTGCGTGCCGGCGCAGGTAATCGATGGAAAGTGCGAGAATGATGCTGAGTACGACATTGAGTGTTTGTGCATAGCGGCTTCGCTTCGAAAAAAACGCGCCCAGCATGTCGCCAGGCACCAGGTCTTTCATCCAGGCATTCCAGCTGGGACCTGCGATAGAGCCAAAGAAGTAGTAGAAAAACAGGAAAAAAAGCAGCAGGCTTACCGGAGCATTGTCACCCAGGAAGAATGGCATTGCACCCAGTAAAACCATGGGAATGCGCGCCAAAATGCAGCAAATTACCGAAACAGCCCTCCGGTTATTGTATTTGCGGATCAGAAATACGGACAGCAGCTGGAAAATATTGGTGAATGTGGGTAAAGATGCAAGCAACCCGATCTGGAAGTTACTCGCCCCGAGTATAATGGCAAATGCAACCATAAAAGTGCCTCCGGCAAGGGTTACCATCGCTTCGGTGGTCATTCCTTCCTTAAGAACGGTGTTCAGTCCGTCCTTAACTTCTTGCTCGGTAAGGGTTTCTTTTGGTGTAAAGATCACTATGCTGCACGTTAAATAACTCCGGAGCAGTTTAAATTTCATACCAGCATATGAAAACGCATTTACAGCACCGGCACGATTTTCTATGTGGCTACAACGCAACCAAAGTTGCATTAGTATCAGACAACACTTCATCAGTCAGTATCATCAACAAACTTTACCAAATGCAATATGAAAATCGGCATCATTGCTCATTTAAAATATCCAATTTCCAAACCTTTCATGGGAGGGTTGGAAGCCTTCACTTATGACATTTGCCAGCGGTTACTCGCGCGCGGACACGACGTGCTTTTATATGCCTGCGCAGGCTCAGACCCCATTCTGAATGTCAGGCCTATATTATGTGAAGAGGATTATCATCCCATTACATCTTCTCAATTCACCTCGCGCCAGCTGAGCACAGAATATATTTCTACGCACCACGCTTATGTGGAAATGATGCAGGAAATAGATAAGGACGAGCTCGATATTATTTTTAACAACAGTCTCAATTACGTACCCATTATGATGTCGGCGCTCGTAAATGCCCCGATGGTCACAGTGCTGCACACCCCGCCGATATTCGAACTGAAAAACGCCATCCGCCGTGAACAGGATTACGGGCGCGTTCAATATGTATCTGTATCGAAAACCAATGCGGATAACTGGAAGGCTTATGCGCCAGATTGCGCGGTTATTCATAATGGCATTGACTTATCTGCATGGGAATTTTATCCTGAAAATGACCGCAGTTACTTGATGTGGTTTGGACGGATACACCCGGATAAAGGCTTGCATTTGGCCATTGATGCAGCTAAGCTTTCCGGAAAAAAGATGAAAGTTGCCGGAGCGATCAGCGACGAGCATTATTATGAAACCCAGATTGTACCGCGGCTTGACGATTCCATTGAGTTACTGGGATCCTGTGACCATAAGAAGCTGAACGAGCTCATTGGCCGGGCAGAGGTTTCGTTGATCACCCCATGCTGGGAGGAGCCTTTCGGACTGGTGGTGGCTGAGTCCCTGGCTTGCGGGACGCCGGTGGCGGGCATTGCAAAAGGTGCATTGCCGCATTTGCTGGACGAGCACACGGGAATGTTATGCAGTGGCGATGATGTGCAGGAACTGGCGGAATGCATCAGGGTAGCCGGAAATCTGGATCGCGCTAAATGCCGCCAGAGAGCCGAGCAATTGTTTGACGTGGAAAAGATGGTAGATTCCTATGAAGCGCTGTTTGAAAAAATAGCTTTGGAAAAAATGGAAACGGAGATCAAGGCGGATGTCAGCTAATTTCGCTTTCTATATACACCACCACGGCTCGGGACATTTGATGCGTGCGCTATCGATTGCCTCACAGCTGAAAGATGCGCGGGTAACGTTTATGGGAACGGGGCTGACGCGGTTGGAGGATATTATTCCAAAAAATATACATTGTATTCACCTGCCTGGGGATGTAGCCGGCCAGGAAGATCCTTACGCTTCCCGCATGGGGCTGAGTTTTCTGCATTACGCGCCAATCAATGTTGAAAAAGTTGCCGCGCGAGCCGCTGAGATCTCGGCGGCGTTGTATGCTTTATTTCCGGTGATACTGGTTGTCGATGTCTCCGTTGAGGTCACAATGCTCGCCACTTTATGCGGAATTCCAACGGTCGTGATACGTCAGAATGGTGACCGGGATGATAATGCCCATTTACACGCCTACGAATGTGCGCAACTGCTGATCGCGCCGTCGCCTGAGCAGTTGATGAACTCTTCGTCGCATGATTGGGTAAACAAAAAAACATTGTTTTCAGGGGGATTTTCTAAATATTCCGGAAAAGAAAAATACATTAAAAAGGGAGGCGAGCGCACGATTGGAGTCATTGTTGGTTCTGGCGGCACTTCACTCGACGGTGCCGTTATCCATGCTTTGGCAACACAATGCACAAACAAGTTGATTCATGTGATTGGAGACATTTCGGAAACAGAACAAGCATCGGCACAGAACATCGTGTTTCATGGCCAACTCACCGATCCGGCTGCAGTACTTTCCGAATGCGATGTGGTGATAGGCAATGCAGGGCACAACACGGTAATGGAAATGGCTGATCTGGGGAAAAAATTCGTTTGCATACCAGAAGATCGTCCGTTTCAGGAGCAGTTGCGCAAGGCAGAGCTGCTGGAAAAAAACGGAATGGCAGTGGTCATTCGGCCGGATGAACTAGCGCATGCGGAATGGGAAATGATCATTGCAAAAGCCGGGAATGTGCCCGTCGATTGCTGGCAAGGGGTGATCCGTGACTCAGCATTGGCGGATGTTGCGTTGCAATTGCATGCATTATGGGATAAGCATTTTGTTCAAAAGTGAAAAATTTTTGAGAATGATCACGATTTTAGCGCTGCTCTGATCTCTGCTTCATTGGGTTTGCGCACAATTTTAATCCCATCATCGTTCCAGGTTATCAATCCTGCATTTACAAATTTTTTAAGCCAGCCTTCCATAGGCCACTTTTGCCATTTCTCGAAAAATGTGCTGGCGTTCATTAAAATATCCTCAAAATGATTGAGTGGCGGGTCATAACTTGCATGATATTGATGATATGCAACTGCATCGGCAACACTGAGCGGAACACCGCTTTCCCTGGCCATGAATCCGAAATCGGTATCTTCCGCGCCATAACCTGTAAAACGGGTGTCAAAACCATTGATGCGGTCGTAGACTTCCTTGCTGCACGCAAAGTTAAGTGACCAGAAAAGCGCGTAATTAACCTCACGCAGTTCAGCCCTAACCGGGTCAGGCGTGCTCAATTCCCGCATTTGTTGCAAAAAATCAGATTCTGAGGTGGCTCCCTGCCGAAGATATCTGACCGGCCCAATCCATAAGTGTTGGGCTTTTTGGCAAGCATTGAAATATTCCCCGACCAACTGCGGCGACGGAATGCAATCCACATCAAGAAAAATCACAAAAGGGCAAGCTGCCTGTTCTGCTGCAAAGTTCCGGGCAGCGGCAAGAGGCAATTTTTCCCCGGCATCAAACCAAAGAGCACGAATAGGGAAATTTTCGGAAGTAAGCTCACTCGCAGGCTCATTCATATGGACAATCACAAGCTCAGCCGGCCAGACATCCGATTTCTCCAAACCTAAAACAAGGTTCTGCAGCGCTTCCTGCCGGGATTTGACTATTGTAACTACGGAAACGGGTATAGTATTCATGGATGGAAATTCAGTAAAAGATTGTGTTACAAAAAATCTGCCAATGGCCCAAGCAGATGTCATGTAACCGTTAGATAAGTTTCTTGTCATACAATGGGTATGAATACGATTAAATTGATTTTGGTATCTAATCAACTAATCCTACTCCCTTATATGATGAAAACTACCTTTACTCTCTATCTCTGTCTACTATCCTTACTCACTTTTTCAATAGTCTGCTATAAAAAACTTCGAAGTGGCAGTACCGGCGATCTGGTAATTATCGACGAATCTCTAAAAGATTACCGCTCGCTTGCCGATGGCCTGGATCCGAAATCACAAGTCATTTACGTTTCCAATAGCCCCGAAGGATTACATAATCTTACCAAGCAACTAGCCAGCCGCGGGAAAGCCGAGCGTGTGCATATCATGACCCACGGTACCGACGGTAATTTTGTGCTGGGACAAACGCAGCTTAATAACGCTAATTTCAGTGAGCATGAAAGCTTCTGGCAAAGCCTGGGGAATGTGCTTGTGGCTGGCAGGTCCAGTCTGCTCATTTATAGCTGCCAGCTTACGGCAAACCGAACCGGGGAACAATTCGTACAGCGTCTGCACAGCATGCTCGGAGTGCCCGTTGCCGCTTCCGATGACCAGACAGGCTCGGAACGCCGCGGCGGGGACTGGGACCTGGAATATGTTGCCGGTAAGATCCTCAGGCAGCACGTATTAAAGCTCATGGATTTCAAAGGCCTGCTTGTGCCGACTTTCACGCAGCTGACCGGCGGGTCCAGCCCCTTCAATGGCATGACCATCGCGACGGACGATCAGCTGATCTATGGAGATTTTGACGCGGACGGGGATATCGATATCCATTCATACGACGGCACTTCTGCCATTAACGACTTCTGGCAAAATAACGGTAGCGGATCATTTGCAAAAGTCACCGGTGCGGCGAGTCCGTTTGAAAATGTTTTTGAGAACGCCGTTTTTTATTTTGCTTTAAATGCATTTGTAGCGGACTGGGACAATGATGGTGATGACGATATCTATGTTCCGATGCGCAACAGCGGGCAAAATGAAAAAAACTTTTACTACCGTAACGATAATGGGAAATACGTGTTGCTGAGCGGCGCCTCGAGCCCGTTTAACGGCATCAACGTGAGTGGGAACAACGAAATGATCATCGGCGATTTCGATACGGATGGCGACATTGATATACATAGCTATCCTGGAAGCCAGCTTGACAATGAATTTTGGCGCAATAACGGCAGCGGTGCGTTCTCTAAGGTGACCGGCGCGCAAAACCCTTTTGATAACCTATCCGGCAAGGCAGCATTTTCCAGTGCGCGTTACGCCTTCTTGGGCGACTGGGACAATGATGGGGATGTTGATATTCTTGTGAGCAGACGCGGTAATACGTCTGTGAGAGATTATCACCGCAACGACAATGGTATATACACGATCCAGACAGGAGCAGCCAACCCGTTTGATGGTATGGCAATTGCCAACGACAACCAAATCATTTTCGGAGACTTCGACGCGGATGGCGATATTGACTTGCAGACATCCGATGGTTCCAGCACGCTGGTTTTCTGGCGAAACAACGGAAGCGGGAATTTTACGCAGGTAACCGGTGCTGAAAACCCCTTCAATACGCTGCCGAATTCCGGAGCTTTTTATAACAATGCATTGAAATCTTTTGTGGCCGACTGGGATAACGACGGCGATGTGGATGTGTTCACGACCAACTATACCGCAGCGAACCAGAAATATTTCTTCCGCCAGAACGACGCACCACCCCGGATAACGTCCACCACACCAGCCAATGTCGCAACGGGTGTGTCCGTGAGTAGCAACATTTCACTTACATTCAGTCGCACGGTAACGGGTGCAGCAGGCAAGAACATACAGATCCGTCGTAGCGACAATAATTCTGTTTTCGCGAACATTGCTGCCAACGGTGCACAGGTGACGGGTGGTGGATCGAATACCATAACCATTGACCCTCCAACAGACCTGGATGGTGCGACGGGTTACTACCTTACGATCGACGAAGCCGCATTTGTAGACTCCGAAGGGCGCATTTTTGAGGGTGTCAGTAACAATGCCACGCTGCGATTTACTACCGGAACGCCCCCGACTACGGTGACGTCGATTACACCACAGGATGACAACCCAACAAATTCAAGTTCTGTCGCATATGAAGTGGTGTTCGCCCAAAGTGTCACTGGTGTGGATGCTTCTGACTTCACGCTGACATCCAGTGACGTTTCCGGAGCAGCAGTTTCCGGCGTTTCGGGCTCCGGTACGACCTACACCGTTACTATCAATACCGGCAGTGGCAATGGGACCATCCGGCTGGACTTCTCAGGACTGACCGGCACTGTACCGAACGTGAGTGCCGAATTTACCACAGCGAGCGCATACACGATTTACAAAGTATCTAATGCCAGCGATTATTATAGATCCGCCAATGTGGACGCTAACTGGAACACGGTAGGCGACTGGATATCTTCTGCGGATAACAGCTTTTGGATTACCGCAACTTCTATTCCGGGAGGTGCCGCGGCAAGTACGCTCATTACAACCGGGCAAACCATGCGCATGCCAACGGGATTATCCCTGACAGTTCGTAACCTGACTATTGATGGTACACTGCATTCGGGTGATAGCCAGTTCAACGTAAATGGCAGCTGTATTAATAATGGCACACTCACAGGAAGTGGTACTTTCATAGTCGCAATGTTTACAAATGTGGGTGTTCTTTCACCAGGTGAGTCTCCGGGTTTCCTTGCGTTTACCAACGACATGACTACATCCGGTACGTTGCTGATGGAAATCGGTGGTACCGAACGTTTCATGGATTATGATATTGTCCAAACCTTCGGATTTACCGCTGGTGGTACATTATCGGTTTCATTTATTAATGGTTTTACACCGAAGCTTGGTGACGCATTCACACTCGTGGAAGCAGGAAATATTACCGGAGCATTTGAATCGGTGAATCTTCCTGACATTTCGCCACTGGTTTGGGAAACGACCTCTGCAGACGGGAAATTCACAATAAGAGCGGTAAACAACCCCATGCCGGTCACCCTCGTGAATTTCAATGCTTCCATGAACGAATCGGCAGTCGATCTGGTTTGGAGCACTTCCAGTGAAATAAATAGCAGCCATTTCGAAATTCAACGGAGCATGGAAGGTAAGATCTGGGAAAACATCGGCTTAGTCAACACACGTAACGAAAACGCAGGAGAACAGCATTACCGGTATACGGATATGCTTCCCTTACAAGCCGAAAACTTCTATCGGCTACGCATGGTGGATGCAGACGGCACTTTTGCATTCAGTAAAATTGAACACGTGCGTTTCCTTGATTCCAAAGCGCAGCTCAGAAGCTATCCTAACCCAGTTACGGACAGGATTTTTCTGGATGTCACAAACGTGGAGAGTATACAGACGGTTGAGATCTATTCAGCTTCCGGCGTGTTGCATTATACCGGCGGATATTCACCTGAGGGCATTGATGTGAAAGCACTGCCATCAGGTATTTTTGTATTGAAAACCATAGGCGCGAACCGCACGACATCTACTTTCAAATTTGCAAAACATTAATGTCATTGGGCCCTTCAAAATCAGGCAGGAAGTGTTAGATAAGGTGACTGCATAACCAGTGGTAAATGCTGATTCCTATCAGCATTTACCACATTGGAATAACAACTTTGCCTATACGGGACCTAACGCCAGCCCAGTCCGGGTGCCACATGCTCCAAAATAGAAGACAGCACATGCACATTATAATCAACGCCTAATGTATTTGGGATGGTCAAAAGCAATGTATCCGCTTCCTGGATCGCCTCGTCCTGTGCCAATTCTTTAATGAGTTGATCCGGTTCGGCAGCATAGCTTCTACCGAAAATCGCGCGTTTGTCCTGCTCAATCATTCCGATTTTATCGCGACGGCTGGTTTCCTGTCCAAAATAGTAGCGGTCTTGCTCGGTTACCAATGCAAATATGGACCGACTCACCGAAACCCTTGGTTCGCGCTGGTGTCCCGCTTTTTTCCAAGCTTCTTTGTAAAACCGGATCTGCTCCGCTTGCTGCACATGAAACGGCTTCCCGCCTTCGTCGTATTTCAGGGTAGAACTTTGAAGATACATTCCGTTTTCGGCTGCCCAAACGGCAGTAGCATTGGAAGCAGCTCCCCACCAGATACGCTCCCGCAAACCTTCGGAATAGGGTTCCAAACGCAGTAGCCCCGGTGGATTTGGAAACATGGGGTTAGGGTTAGGCTGCGCAAATCCAACACCTTTTAGCCTTTCAAGGAATTCCAGTGCCTTACGACGTCCCATATCCGCGTCGGTTTCGCCCTCAGCCGGTTCGTATCCAAAATAGCGCCATCCTTCAATCACCTGTTCCGGCGATCCTCTGCTGACGCCTAACTGTAACCGCCCTTCCGAAATCAAATCCGCAGCGCCTGCATCTTCCACCATATACAGGGGGTTCTCATAACGCATATCAATGACCCCCGTCCCAATTTCAATTTTACTCGTTTTCGCACCAACAGCCGCAAGTAATGGGAATGGCGATGCCAGTTGGGATGCAAAATGGTGTACACGAAAATAAGCGCCATCTAAACCAATTTCTTCCGCAGCAACAGCCAAATCAATAGATTGCAGCAGCGTATCACTTGCTGTCTGAGCATTATAAGCCGGATGATTAGACCAATGCCCAAACGATAAAAATCCTATTTTCTTCATGAAGCTTCCTTTCTTGTTTTTACTAAATCAATGAATATAAGCTGGATTAGCCGGTTTGGAGGCCGGTGGTTTCGCTGCGCTTACTAAGTTTACTGTATTGAAACATTTGGCTTGATGAATAAATTCATGGGATTGGGTGGTTTAGTCAACCACCAGACCGTCACCGTCTACGACAGTTTAGGCCGTAGCCACTGATGATGGTTTTTAGCGTCAGGCCGTGTTCGGTTAGCGCATACTGAACCGTGCGTGTTACCGGGCAATTCCTTCCCAGGTTTAATGATTGGCAAAGTTTTATTAAGAACCAGCCGTAAAACGAATTCTGGAAACAGGCTTCGCCATTCACGATTAAAACTTCACCAACATGTCTGAAACAATTAAATCAACGCTTCAAAATCCGCTCGACAAATATCCCAAACCGCCATTTAACAAGCAGCCGCAGCAAGTGCCGGGACTGGCTTCGAAAATGGATCCGCAGCCTGACCACGGGGAAACATCCTACAAAGGATCTGGCCGGCTCGCGGGCAGAAAGGCCTTAATAACCGGAGGCGATTCGGGAATTGGACGCGCGGCCGCCATTGCTTATGCCCGCGAGGGAGCTGATGTTGTGATCAATTATCTGCCTGATGAACAATCTGATGCAGACGAGGTTATCGCACTGATCGAAGCCGAAGGCAGGAAAGGATTTGGAATTCCAGGCGACATAACGCAGGAAGCATTTTGCGGGGAGCTTGTAGAGCAGGCGGTGCAGAAGTTGGGGGGATTGGATATTCTGGTCAACAATGCAGGGCACCAGCAAGCCGTGGATTCTTTGCTCGAACTAACCTCTCAAGGATTCGATACCACCATCAAAACCAACATTTACGCGCCATTTTGGATTACGAAGGCTGCATTGCCGCATCTTCTGGCTGGGTCAGTGATTATTGCTACATCGTCGGTTCAGGCGTACGATCCGTCAGAAAACTTGTTTGACTATGCACAAACCAAGGCCGCGAATGTTGCTTTTGTAAAGTCGCTGGCCAAGCAATTGGGGCCCAAAGGCATCCGTGTAAATGGTGTAGCGCCAGGCCCGGTATGGACACCGTTGCAGGTAAGCGGAGGTCAGCCACAGGATAAGATTACCGAGTTTGGGGAAGCGACACCTCTGGGAAGGCCTGGTCAGCCGGCCGAGCTCGCATCCATCTATGTGCAGCTCGCCGACGACAGCGCCAGCTTTGCTACCGGCCAGATTTACGGCGCCGCGGGTGGCAATGGACATCCCTGATCAATGTGGTAGTTCCAACCATCCCGCATCTCTAAAAAATGCCGCTTCGGACTCCCGGAGCGGCATTTTTTGAAGATCGTTTCTCCACCGATCCATTCTTGAAGGGGTCTTTTACACCGCTGCATAGCAATTATTTGCTATTCCACGGCAGCTTTTGACATGGTAAATTTGCGTTGCAGCAATTTAGTCGGCATTGTAAAAAAATTACAAAGCATGCGCATATCACGCTGTTTCTTCCAGGCAAATGCCATTCAAATTCCCAATCTTTTTTTACTCAATATGAAAACTCTCTATTTTAATGGACAGGTATCAATTTGCAAAAGACTGATTTTGCTCCTGGTTCTTGCCAACATGATTTCCGTTTCATTTGCTCAGCAACGAATCGCGGGCAGCACAAAGAAAGAGAACGCGCGGGTAAATGCTGATTTTGGAACAATCGTTATTTCAAAAAAAACACAACCAGAAATTGCTCCCGGTGTCAACTTTACTTTTTTCACGGAGATCCCGTCCATCCCGTCATTTGTATTAAACGATGATCCCTCATTCATTTCCATGCAGGATGTGGGCATGGGTGAAGATAACACCATGTGGGCAATCGCTGCTCCGGAATCGGGAACAGGAAATGGAAACATTTATCACAGACCGGCAGGTTCATCAGCGTGGGTGCAGGCGGGCGGCATGGGCACGAGAATCGATGTCAGTCTCAGAGGCAATTCGGTGCTTGTTAATGAAGCGGGTGCTGTGTTCACCTGGAACAGCACTTTAAGCGCTTTTCAATTATTATCGGCTTCGATAAATGCTGTGGATGTCGGTGTTTCTGCAGGTACTATTCAAAACGCATTTGTATTAGTGAGAAATTTCGGATGCCATACCCTGGCTCGCAGTATAGGATCGGGATTTTTTACCCAATATCCAAATATTTGCGGCACCCGCCTTGACGTAGCTCCGGATGGCTCCGTATATGTGCTTAGCGAACTTGCCGGGGAAGTATACCGAGTAACATTTTCCGGGGACGCCGCGACGATTGCTCAAACGTTTCCCTCCTTGGCATTCAGGGATATTACAGTTGCAGCTGACGGTAAAGTTTGGGCTGTTAATTCGACAACAAGCTATTATCTGGATAATGGAGCATGGGTAGCCGACCCTAACAGCAGTGGTATCGGATTCGGAAGCAACCCATCGGGTTTATCAGCGGGAGCCGATGGCGATACACCCATCTTGACGCTGAATGCAGAGGACGATCTGCCCACAAGTGATCGCGGACAACTCATTCAGCGCAGGGAAAATGGCACCTGGATGAACAGCCATAAGGTCCGTCAGTCGGGCACTGCCAACAGTATCATTTTAAATGTTGCCCCGGGAACTTATAGGGTGGAGGAGAACCCTACACAACCTGCTTGGAAGCTGGTCGGCATCAACACATCCGGCGGTACGGTGGTCACAAACCTTGACAATCGCAATGCAAACATCACGGTAGGAGCAGGTCAAACCGTGCATGTTGAGTTTGTCAATGCAGGATATGATTATGGCGATGCAGCTGCTTCCTATGGCACAAAAGCATCAGACAATGGTGCAGTTCATCAGGTAAACCCCGCTCTTACACTGGGAACTACAATTGATATCGATGCCGATGGTGACACCGGTTCGCCTGCAACAGGGGATGATAACACCGGCACGGATGATGAGGATGGAATTGCTTCATTCCCAGTTATTTCGGCTGCTGGTAGCGGAACATTTACGAATTATACGGTCAAAGTGTCGGCTCGTAACGAAACAGCACTTACCGCAAACCTGTGCGGTTGGATTGACTGGAACAACAATGGCACTTTTGAATCCGGAGAAGGGGTTTGTACAACATTGGCCCCAGCTGGGACAGAGGCAACGCTGGTGTGGCCGGCTGTAATAATGAGCGGATTTGAGAGCAAGGTAGGGACCTTTGCGAGGTTCCGGCTCACGACGGACGTTTTAACGACTGGCGGAATGACAGGTATGGCCACTAACGGAGAGGTTGAAGATTACTTTTTACCATTTTCAGATGCAATGCCGGTTACTCTGATAACATTCGAAGGTTCTACCCGCGAACATTATGTAGCCCTGAAATGGGCGACAGCAGAAGAAACAAACGCGGACCGATTCGAGATTGAGCATAGTATCAATGGCAAGACTTGGAATGTAGTTGGAACCGTGGTTGCAAAAGGGGAAAGCAGCGTTCAGGCAAACTATACATTCGAACACAACACTCCCTTGAAAGACCGGAATTTTTATCGGCTCAGAATGATTGATCATGATAAAACCTTCTCCCTAAGCAAAATTATCAGTGTTATTTTTGACAAAACATCAACGCTCACCGCTTATCCTAATCCGGCGAACAATCGGATCGTGATCAGCAGTGATGAACTCGTGAAGCAAGTAACATTACACGCGGTATCAGGTGCCAAAGTATTCGAAAGTCAACAACATTTTCACAACGGAATCGATGTTTCGAAGCTGAGTCAGGGTATGTACATTATGTCAATTATCCAATTCGATGGTACGGTGAGTACACAAAGGGTGCTGGTAGCCAGATAGTAATATCGATAATCTGATAGTAAAACGAGCAATGCGGTTGAATGGAGATTCAACCGCATTGCTCGTTTTAAAAACTAAATTATCAGCGAATTAACAAATGGGAATTGACTAGCTAGCTACCTTCTTTCCATCCTTACAACCTGATTATCGATTGGTTTCACTGTGCTGAGATAGGCATAAATAGCATTGAGATCCTGTTCTTTCATTCCTGCGTACATGGTCCAGGGCATTGGCGTGTTAATGGCATCCGGTGTTATTTTAGGAGAAACGTAATTGCTGTCAACGAACGCTTTAAATCGGGCAACAAAAGCTTCTTTCGTCCATTTACCTATTCCTGTTTGCTTATGCATGGTAATGTTTGGCGAGCGCATAATGCCGTTTGGGCCAGCGAATTCCATTCCTCCCCCGAATTCAGTTCCGGCAATCACACTTCCTTTTTCCGTTTTGCTATGGCAATCCACGCAACCGGTCGCAGTGATCAGATATTTCCCATAAGCCACCTCATCCGTTTCTGAGGGCCGCTTGGTGAAAGCCGCTTTCGCAGGCATGGTGTTGATCAAGATGTTAACAGGGAAGTCAGGTTCCGACTCAGGGATATCCTTTTTTATTGCCGGCAACTCCCGAATGTAAGCAATAACCGAGTAAATATCCTCCTGGTCAAGCTGGCCAAACCGGTGGTAAGCCATCACCGGAAACAATGCTTTTCCCTCTTTGTTAACACCGGTTGTGACGGCACGGAAAATTTCTCCGTCCGTCCATTCGGCTAGTGTATAGGGTGTGATATTGGGCGCATAAAACTTACCTGGAAAGCCCATGTCTTGGGTAAAGGCTTCGCCACCCGCGCCGAAACCGCCCGAAAGCGGTCCGGCATAGCGCGACCAGTCGCGGGTGCTGTGGCAATCCATACAAACCGTCACATGATTGGCTAAATACTCTCCCCGCGCCACGCGGGCCGCAGTGCGTTCTATTTTAATGTCCGGTGCAGGACCCGTGTCAGGAAGCGCAGTTTTAGCATAAATGATGCCTGCAATGGCAACAACAAACAGCGCGCTGAGTATTTTACCGATGATTTTAATTGCTTTCACTTGAATGATCTTTTTGGAATAAGTGAAATGTTCTAATACGACAGCTTGCTGATTGTGCCGTCCTGATAACTAAGCAAATAAAAGGTTTGTCCATTTCCACGGATGATGTCAGTCGGCCGTGAGAGGCTATCGAGAAGTATTTTACCGTCTTCATTAAGCACTTTGCCAGACTTGGCAGCAAATCCCATTGCGCCGAAAACACCATGCTGGATGACGATGGGCTTTTGGCTGGCTGAAAGCGTAATGCCGGTCAGCGTTGTAAATTTAGATTTGTACACGTCTACCGCTCCGGTTGTACTTACTTGGAAGATTTTCGCATCTCCTGTTGTGAAAGGAAAGCCGGTTAATGTGCTGATGAGAAATTTGCTTCCATCGAACACAATACCGGTTGGCACAGCTTCCACACCCGTCGCAACATTGGGTATTTTAGCAAACAAGCTTAGTGCGCCATTGGCCTTATCCCTTTTGATAACGGCATTGCTTCCGGCGTCAATAATGTACATATGATCGTCCGGACCAAATGTGAAATCGTATGTGTTGGAATTGATAGGTTTGGTCAATCCAAGGCTTTCGACATAGCTCCCAATGTCTGCCGAATCAATATCGGCGAGTTCGACGGACTTGTCGCCTGATTTAAAGGACGATACGTCTGCTGTGTAAAGGATTCCATTGGAGCCGTGTAAAAAATATAATTTTCCTGCACGGTAACCCAAATGAGCTATTCCTTCAATCGAACCTTCCCGCATGAGCGATTGAAGACCGGTTACGAATGTCGTCTTCACGCCGGATGGTGTAATCATGGAAACGCTGCCATCGTTGCCTTTACCCGAACCCGCTTCGGTTACCCAAAGATTTTCCGTGTCATCTGCGGCCAGTCCGATCGGATATTTCAATCCCCTTATAAATATTTCTGACGACAAGGTTTCTGGCTCAGGTTCGAAAATGTCGTGATCTGTGCAAGCCAGGACGAAAAGGAACACCAGTAATGTTAAAAGGCAGTAGATTGACTTTTTCATTGTTTTGAATTTAAGGCTATTTGAGAATGATGATTCTGGGGGTTTCTGGCTGTGCGGACTAAGGAAATCCTGACAGGAAGGGTAGCGAAGTATTTTCACAGGCCTGTGAATTTGGCATGCTGGTTCAGATAAAAAACGTTGAGTAAAATCTTATCGCAAAAGAAGAAAGGAGCACGGCATGGCACAATAGCAAATTATTGCTATATCAGGCGATTATTGCTATTAAATTGCGGTGTAACTGGTGGTTAGAAATAAGATGGTGGGTCTTTTAATCCAAAAGCCTACTTTAAGAGTAGAAGTTTAGATGCCTCTTACAAACAATTCCTGTCTTTCCATGCTGCGCAGACTTTTACGGTTCGAGTTGAATTTGTCTTGTATAATAAGCCGGTCGTATCGTCTGATCCCTTTTCTATTACTGATTTGTCTGAATATGTCTTATGGGCAGGCACCGCAAACGCGGGTAAATATTCAGTTGCTTGGACCGGAGCAAGGTTTGCCCAGCCGGAATACGCGTTCTCTGGCCCAGGATGGCCGGGGATTTATGTGGGTGGCCACTGGTCAGGAACTATGGCGTTATGATGGGTATACTTTTCAAAACTTCACCGCAATGCTTACCCGCTCCCTGGGCGGCGGAACATTGATCAACCAGATCAGGACCGGGCCGAATGGCGCTATCTGGGTTGCGCATAACAGCGGCGTCAGCATTGTCGATCCCCTCGATCTGACCTGCAAGACCATCAATCCATCCAAGCCCTTTAAAAATATCGATTCGAAACAGCATTTGGATGTTTTTTTTGATAAGGATCAAAATGGATGGGTGTCTGTTCCCCGTGGTAAGCTTATCAAAATCAATAAAAATTTCGTCCCGGTGGCACTGTACACACCGCCAGCCGACGCCGGGAATGCTGCTGCTGTCGGAAGTCAGATTACCAAAATGTTTGTGGACGGAAAAGACAGGCTTTATGCGTTTAGCGATAGCACGTATCTGGACGAAATCAATGAAAA
This sequence comes from Dyadobacter fanqingshengii, assembly GCF_023822005.2. GTDB lineage: Bacteria > Bacteroidota > Bacteroidia > Cytophagales > Spirosomataceae > Dyadobacter > Dyadobacter fanqingshengii. The sequence continues at coordinate 2,695,689 of NZ_CP098806.1, read as the reverse complement.
AGCAAATCTCATTAACCGGACCAATTTATTAGCAAAAGACATGGATCCCCGGCGTTTCAGCGTCTTCAATGTTGTGCAGTCCGGTGCCGATACATTGCAAATTTATTACAAGCATAATATCAGTAAAAAATTCCTGATGCGCCAATACGCACTAGGAACAAGAATTTTTAGTCCCCTTACTGACATTGACACGCCGATAGCGGCCGACGTGATTTATGCTTATAAAAACAATTACAAGTGGTATAAATCTTCAAAGGAAATTGGTTTATTAAATCAAAAAACCGGACAGTTTACGAATCTCACCACACGTCTTTTGCAAAAATCGGGTGCCGATATTTTCTTCTTCGGCGCCTGTTTAAGCACAGACGGCAGTTTTTGGGCGGCAGGCGTCGACGGTCTTATAAAAGTGACGCTTACCGAAGAAATTTTCAGAAGATACATGAGCGTGCCTTTGGAAAAGACAGGCGATATCGGCAGCAGCGTCAGAGGCATTACCGAGGATAACTCGGGAATGATTTGGGCATGTTCTTATGGCTATAACCGGGATGGTTTACAATATCTGCTGCATCAGATTGATCCTCTGACACACCTGAGCAGGCACATGCAGTTGCACAGCAAGGCTAATGTTTCAAATGAAATGGTGATTCCGTATAAGGTTCTTTTTACCAAAGACGAGGTTTATGCGGTTACGGATGGCATACAGTTCTTGAAAATAGATCCCGAGACTGAGGCCTATCACGCGGTGGCATTCCCATTTGTCAGCGGACGCGGATTTACTTCTTTTTACAAACTCAATGATTCCACTTTCTGGGCGGGGACGTGGGGTGGAATGGGCATAATTGGTACGCGGGATCTGAAACCTGTTCTTTTAAATGATAAAGCCGGGCGCTACATTAAAAATGAACGCATCAACAACTTTATGCCGTGGAATCAAAACCGTATTTTAGTCAGTACTACGAATGGATTATACGTTTTGAATCAGGATGCGAGCATTTATGAGCATTATGGACAGACAGCGGGTGACAAGATCAAACTTCCGGCTTTACAAATTTTCCACACAGCATGGTTTGAAAATGCATTGTGGGCGGCAACAGGGCAAGGGCTGATCCGCATTGACGTGAATAACAAAACAACGCAGCTTTTCACCACGCACGACGGCCTGCCTGACAACAACATTTATGCGGCCTTGCCGGACGAGAGGGGCAATCTTTGGCTGAGTACGAATAAAGGTTTATCACGATTTGATACACGAACCAAAAAATTCCATAATTACGGGATTTCAGACGGTTTGCCTCACCTGGAATTTAATCATGGATCCTATCTGAAATCGAGAAACGGCACGCTTTATTTCGGCGGCTTGAACGGCGTTGTTGCTTTCAATCCGGAAAAGCTTGATTTAAGCTCAAAAAAAGAGAGCGGATTGCAGCTCATTTCCTATTCAAAATTCGATGCAGGTCGGAACAAGGCTGACACGATCACTACCCATCAGGCAGGTCAACAAATCATTTTTAACCCGGGTGACCGTCTTTTTGCCTTTGCATTTATGAGCCCGGATTATCAGAACACCTCATTAAACCGGTTTCGATATAAGCTCGAAGGGTGGGGGGATGATCGCTGGCAAATGTTTGAAAATGGGAATAAACTGCTTTTTAACAGCCTGCCACCCGGGAATTACATGCTAAAAGTGCAGGTTTCCGTGGGTGGCGCCGATTGGAGTAGCCAGGAATGGCAGTCACCTGTGCGTGTGCTTACGCCCTGGTATAAATCGGTTTGGTTTTTTGTTCTCAGTTTGCTGTTCATCGGCATTTTAATTTATCTCTTTTACCAATATCGGCTCCGGCAGATCATGGATATTCAAAAAATCCGCAATGGGATAAGTGCAGATATGCACGATGAGATCGGGAGCACGCTCAGCAGCATTACTTTTTATAGCCAGGCATTGCTGATGCAAATAGAAAAAACCGAACATCAGCAGGTGGTTCAGAAAATAAAGGAAAATGCCCAGCAGGTTCAGGAGGGGCTTAGCGATATCGTATGGAGTGTCAAAGCTGGCAGTGACCAGATCGAGGACGTGTTTGCGCGCATGTTTCAATTCGGCAGCACATTGGCAGAGTCCAAAGGATTTGATTTTCGCTTTGAATCGGATAGCCAGCTTCAAAACCTGAAACTGGATATGCAGACGCGAAAGAATCTGTATTTAATTTTCAAAGAAGCGATGAACAATGCTGCCAAATATTCGAATGCAAACACCGTTGAAGTATACACAACCCGTGAAAGCGGTCGTACTAAGCTGACTATCAATGACAATGGTCGTGGATTCGACCCCGGGTTCATCAAAAAAGGCAATGGGTTGACCAATATGCATCAGCGTGCGGCACAGATGAATGGCGTGCTCACGATCCACTCCGCCATCGACGAGGGAACGACTATTACGCTGCTATTCTGATCCAATGAAGATGACAAGTATTTGCTATATTCTAGAAAGTATTCGGGTGCTAATTTTGCAGCATGTTATTTAAAAATCATATTCATTGCTATTAACTGACTGCATGGCGTCAAGGATCATTATTTTCGACGATAATCAGGAGCGGTTGAGCAGCGTTTCCATGCTCCTCAATCTCTCCGACGGTTTCTTGTGCACCGGAACTTTCCCTAATGCCAATAATCTTTTGGCCAACATTACCGAATCGAAGCCCGACCTTGTCCTCATGGATATTGACATGCCCGGAACAAACGGCATTGACGCGACCATTCTGATCAGAAGGCATTTTGGTGCATTGCCTGTCCTGATCCAAACGAACTTTGAAGAAGATGAGCGTATTTTTGGCAGTCTGCAAGCTGGCGCCAACGGATATTTGCTCAAAAAAACAAGTCCTGAAAGGTTCATTGAAAGTTTAAGAGAGGCGCTTGAAGGTGGTGCGCCTATGACTGGCAGCATTGCTACCAAAGTCCTGCGCTATTTTTCTGCTGAAACGGCAGCCAAAAAAGATTACCACCTAACCGAGCGCGAAAAGCACATTTTAGGTTTTTTGGTTAAAGGTTACAGTTACAAATTAATCGCCGCAGAATGTGATATTGCTTACAACACCGTGAATAATCACATTCGCAATATCTATGACAAGCTTTACGTAAACAGTGCCACTGAGGCGGTTAGCCTGGCAATCAGGGAGAGGCTGGTCTGATCAGGAGCAAATCTCCCGGCAAACATTTTGTTTTCGCCAATGTAAGGGTAATCCATCACAAGAAATCGTTATGCTTTCGCTACTCCCTTACTACTTTCCTGATTTCGGAAATACTTCCGTTGTCAAACTTGAAGATGTTTAAACCAGGAGACAGCTTATCGATCGAAATAACATTCAATCCAGGTTGCAAACTCTTAGTCTTATGCGATCGTAATCTGCCTGTCAGATCATAGTTGGTGATATTCCACGTGCCTTTATTTATCGCATTGATTTCAATATATACTTTACCAGTGCTTGGGTTAGGGTAAAAATTGCCGACAACGGACGTTTCTGCATCGTTTCCTATTGCAATCATTTTAGAAAAACTGTATTTGGCATCCAGATCGATCATTTTCAGGCGGTAATATGCTTTTCCACGAGGTGAATCTGGATCAAGGAAAGTGTAAATCCGTTGTGTTTTCGATGCCTGCTCACCTATTTTCTCAAATGTTTTTGCATCCATGCTCCTTTGAATTTCGAAATGGCTGAAATCAACTTCTGAGCTGGTTTTCCAGGTAAGTTCATTGCTGTTCTCTATCGCTTTCCCTGTGAAAGAAACCAATGTGACTGGTAATGCTTGGTCAATTGATTTCGCTATAAAGCCACTAAATCCGGTTACAGGGAATGTTACTTCCCAAATGGAATTGATCGAGTTCCAAACAAAGGTATAATCTCCTGCATTCCAGGAATTTCCCTCGGTTGGGATGTTTGATGGCGGCCCGGAATAATTCAAGCCTGTCGAACTGGTTCCTGAAAACTTAATGATCTGGAAGTTGGCAATACCCGAGACATCATCCGGGCCGGTTGGTAAAAAGCCGGCAGTGATCGTAGCGTTATAGGCATTAAAATCGGCTTGTGAGAAGTACAAAGTCACGGTGCCGGTTGCGGTGCTTGCGTTGGTGGTTGGTGTAATCTCATAATGTCGCGGTACATAGTAAAAAGGGGGGATTGTTTCAAGCCAGCTTTTGATAGTAGCCTCCATGAAACCTTCTGCGGGCACTACTTTGGCAATGTATTCACAACCATTAGCTACCAAAGGCGTTGTCGCGACATTTTGTGTATTTGTAGTTGCGGCAGTAGGGAGCGAGACGTTACCGCTGCAAATCGGAGCAACAATATTCACAAAGTAATCTTCCGTTTCACCACTGTCATAACCTCCGCAGGCAGAATTACCTACTCCCCCGTTACCGGATATGACTCTCATGCGCGTAAAACCTGGCAAGGCCGTTTCTGGAATCGTGATAGAACCCGTCAATGTATAGTCCGGGGAAAAGTTATTTGATGAGAAATACACCCTTTCCGCTGGTGCGTCAAAGCTTCCATTATGGTTGTAATCGATCCAAACAGACGTTGAACTGACACCAAAAGATCCGCACTGACCCATCCGAATAGCGATCGGGGTAGCATTTGATATTGCAAGGTTCGGCGCTGCTACCAGATGGGTGTAATCCGAATACCTGTTACGGATAGAGCCCGGGCCTCCGGATTGGCTACAGTCGGATGAATTGTTTAATTCAGCAATCGTTACATTAATTATGTCCGAACCTGATGTATTATCAGACGCAGAATTGCAAGGACAATAAAGGAATGTCCCATGGACAGCCACCGGTGTCGATACGGTTGTGTTTGCGCCGGTTGGACAGGTTACCTCGCAATAATAATTGTCAGGACCTGTGATGGTCGCAGTATATGTATCGCTGGTAGCACCTGCAATAGGACCCGCATCGTTGTACCATTGATAGTTGTTATTAGAAGTAAGTATGGTGGGACTGAGTGAAAAAGTTAAACTCACCTCCGGGCAAACCGGGTTTTGCGTAGCTATTGCATTCAGTTGTAGCGGGCTGTCGCTGCAAGCAGGAGGTGGTACAATGTTGATCAGATAATCTTCGGTTTCCCCCTGACCATAATTTTCGCACGCGGAATTAAGCGGAGCCAGGCCAACAGAGGTAATGACCCGCATACGGGTGATGCCTGTTAATGCGGTTTTAGGAATGATAAATGAGCCAGTTGTGGTCAAATTCTGAAAACCTCTTGCCTGATGTATAAATTCACCCGGACTTTCAAAGGTGCCATTGCGGTTATAGTCTATCCATATAGCAATGTGGAAATACGAGTCAGTCCCCCCTGCAGTTACTGAAAACGGAATCGTAGCCAGCTGATTAAATTCGGGTGCATCCACCAGGGTTGTAAAGTCGGAATAGGCACCAAGAACAGATCCTGGTCCGCCGGTTTGAGAAAAGGTGGTTGAATGGTTTAATGTTCCTGCGGTTACGTTAGTAACATCTAATGTTGGTCCGCTAAGAGCGGTAGAAGTGCAATAGCATGTCAGGACAGAAACCGGGATTGATCTTGTTGTTTTTGAGCCATTGGAACAGGTTACCTCACAATAAAAATTATCCGGGCTGGTGATGGTTGCCGTATAAGTTTCGCTTGTTGCACCTGCAATCGGTCCGGCGTCATTATACCATTGATATGTGTTACCGGCAGTAATAATGGCGGGACTCAGAGAAAACGTATACTTTGCTTCCGGGCAAACGGGAAGTTGTGTAGCGATCGTTTGGGCTTGTATCGGGTCACCACTGCATGCGGGAACTTCTCCAATGTTTACCAGATAATCTTCGGTTTCTCCCTCACCATAGTTTTCACAAGCAGAACCTACCGGATTTTGACCAACATTTGTCACGATTCTCATTCCTGTAACGCCTGTTGCAGCGCTTAAAGGAATCGTGAAAGAACCGCTAACTGTATGGTTGCCAGAATTTGCTTGTGATGTTTGATGTACTCTTTCACCTTCATTTTCGAAAATGCCATTCTGATTGTAATCGATCCAGATGGAAGTTGAGGCGTTACCGCTGTTTTCCCCTACTTGTATTGAAAATGGAATCGTGGCTTGCTGATTAAAGACCGGAGCCGCCACCAAAGTGGTGTAATTGGAATATCTATTTAAAATGGATCCGGGCCCTCCGGTTTGAGAGAGGTTAGAGGCGTTGTTCAGTGTCCCTGCCGTTACATTGAAAATGTCCGGACCTGTGTCATTATTAGCAGCAGAAGGGCAATAGCATTCATAAAACGATTTTACACGAATAGCAATAGGCGTTGATTGACCCGTTTGGCCACTTTGGCTGCATGTAACTGCACAATAAAAATTATCTGTGGCTGTAATGGTTGCCGTGTAGGTAGTGTTAGTAGCGCCCGCGATAGGACCTGCATTGTTAAACCATTGGTAAGTAAACCCAGCTGCGTCACCACTATTCAATGCGGAAGATGATGAAAACGACAAGTCAATGGTTCCACTGCTGCAAATAGCAGTCTGGCTTGCTATGGTATTTCCCGGTGCAGGTGCACCATTGCAAGCTGGTGGTGATACAATATTTACTGTATAGTCTTCTGTTTCACCACCATTGTAACTTCCGCAAGGGTCAACATATCCAACTGCCGCAGTAATAACCCGCATTCGGGTCGGGCCTAACAATGCACTTCCAGGAATAGTGAATGTTCCTGTTACGGTATGATTTGGTTCGAAATTTGACCCCGAGCGATACGCAAGTTCACCATCACCGAAATTTCCATCATGGTTGAAGTCGATCCAAATTGAACTTGTAACTGATTGATAGCCGGTGCAATAGGCGACGCTGATCGAAAGAGGAACGGTTTTGAATTGCATTAGATCCGGGGCAGCAAGATCGGTGTAATTCGAATAACTACCCGGCACAGAACCAGCGCCAGCCGCTTGATTACAGGATGAGGAATTGTTTAATGTCCCGATCGCCACGTTTACGATATCCTGGGCACCGCCACCCGTGGAGGCGCAATAGGTTTGTGCGTGAATGATGCCGCTACTGGCAAGACACAAGAGGATTAAAAGAAATGTTGAGTAGAACTTTATGATTTTCATCCGAACGTAGTTAAGGTCTTTTATACAAAAAACAGTAAACTACACACATCGCACAATAGCAAATAATTGCTATCCCCGCGTGCTCCAAGTTGTTATATGAATGAATAATACAAGAAAAAAGCCCCTCAACTTGCGTTGAAGGGCTTTCGTACCCGCAACGGAACAAATGTCGAACCAGATGCTAATCAATTTAAAAAAGTTGGCAGATATAAGTATCTAGAAATGAGTAGATTAGTTTATTTGATAATGTTGCCAATGTATCGTGACTGAGACTAAACTCTTGGTACATGAGGTTGTTACACAGAGGGTGTTTGCGAAGCTGCCAGAGGTTTTTACACTGTAACTCTTTAAATTTAGATGGACATTTTCATATCGTCTCCTTGGGGGCACAACTAATTATAGCCAAACACATGCAACCGGTTCTGTGTGCTAGAGACGCTACCACTCAATAGACTGTACTTGCTTTTGCTTGTCTCACAAAACGTCCGAGCGTTGCGACTAATTCAGGCCGCCATGCCTTGGGGGCGAGTGTCTCACATTCGAGCATTTATGAGATTTTGAGTAAAGCATGTATCTTAGGAAAAGTTCATGAATTAAAATCATACCGTCAACAATGAGACAAGAATCAACATTTGTTCAAGTAAGGATTTTTTGATCGACGCATTCAAGGTTAGGATCAAAATTGACGTTTCTTGACTGGCGGTGGAATTAACCCTAAAAACGGCGAGTTGTCGCTGGGAATCAGTTTGCCACGGGATGAGGAGGTCATGGCATCGTATTGTCTAGAGAGGTTAACGATGTCAAAAATTAAGGCATTTCATTAGAAATAAGAATTTCCTTTAAATCTTGTTTTGAAAGCGGTTTGGGATAGAGCTTTTTAATCACCGGATAAGATCGAGCTTTAATCTTGTCACTTGCATCTGTAGAGGAGGTGATCATGTATAATTTGAATTTATCACTGGCAACAATATTTAGTTGTTGCAATCTGTCTAAAAATTCCCATCCATTTAAAACGGGCATATTGATGTCTAAAAGTACAACAACATAATCGGCTACATTTTGTAGTTTTTCTATTGTCGATAAACCAACCTCTCCATTTTCGCATTGATGACAATTAACTGTACTATCAATGTTATGCATCATTCTTTGGGTAACTAATCTAACAATTGGATCGTCATCTATAATTATAACCGTTTTATTCATTTTTTAAGTTAAATGTTGTGCCTTTTCAACTACATCCTTTACGATTTCATCCAACTCGTTAGCCGAATCTCTTAAATGTTTTAACCACATTAAAGTGTCATCCAGATTTTTATCGTTATCATCAATAGCATTCATAATTGCGAGCATTCTCGCAAGGGGTGCACGTACAATATGTGACTGAGTCCAGGCAATACTTTTTAGTTTTTCATTCTGTGTTTCAATTTTTCCGATATATTCAATTCTGCTTATCTCAAATTTCTTTCGCTCTGAGATATCATTCATAGCTCCTACCATACGGATAGGGGTTCCTTTTTCGTCTCTAATTACTATACCCCTATCAATTACATCGGCAAAAGTTTTGTCATTTTTTTGATAACGGTACTCAGAGATCCAATGGGATTGACGAGGATTCTCAAGCGTTCCATAAATGCTTTGTAACACCCGTTTCCGATCCTCAGGATGGATGTGGTTTGTCCAGGACTTCAATGATGGAGTGACCTTTTCGACCTGGTATCCAAACAGATTACCGAAACCAGATCCCCAGTAAAGCGTATCCTCGAAAATATTCCAATCCCATATCGCATCATTGGTTGCTTCGGCGACTTTTTCAAAGCGTTCGTTAGAACGAAGCAAGTGTATATCTGACTCTTTTCTTTGTGTAATGTCTTTAAAATAAACAGACAGTCCGGTGTTTGAAGGATATACCGTCACTTCGAGCCATACCTTCAATGCTGGATAAAACTCTTCAAAAGTCAAATTTTCCTGAGTTTCCACGGCTTTATGATATTGGCGATAAAAGTCAGTATCTATTGCGTCAGGATATTCGTCCCAAAGGTTTTTACCAATGAGGGTGTCCCTCTTCCGGTGTAAAACCTTTTCGGTTTCTTTGTTCAAATAGGTTAGTACCCAATCTTTGTTTACAGTGAAGAAAGCATCTCCGATACTTTCCAGTATATTAATTTTTTCCTGATAGGCTTTATCGAGTTTTTCTGCGGCCTGCTTACGTTCATCTACATTCTTGAAGTATGCTGATATGCCACCATGTGATGGATATGCATTTATTTCATACCATTTCCCATTCCCCGGATAATAGTAATCAAAGGATTCCTTCTTTTTTGATCGGGCAACTCTTTTATAAATTTTCCGAATGACAGTATCTGCACTTGCTGGGAATAGTTCCCAAATGTTTTTGCCTAAAACATCTTCTGCCTTCTTTAACAGCAGGTTCTCGGCTTCTTTATTAAAATAAGTAAATTTCCAATTTTTATCTACTGCATAAAAAGCGTCAGATATACTTTCCAATATCTCACGCATCTGAAGAGCCAGCAACTTGGAACTATGAATATCCTGAAAACTGCCATATATTCGCCGGCATTTACCTTGCACCATTTCAGCATTTCCGGTAGCCCGAATCCATCTTTCTTTCTTTTTTTTAGTGATGATTACAGCTTCAAAGTCAAATTCAGCACCCGTTTCAATACTCTTTACTATAATCTCATTTACCATTGATTGATAATCATTTCGGTAAAAACCAAGGGCTGTTTTTAAATCAGGGATGAAAGTTTTTGGGTTCGTTTCGTGCAGTTCGTGAACCATCGTTGACCAGTAAAGTTTGTCATTTACCACATCAATTTCCCAACTTCCAATTTTGTCCAGTCTTGAAGCCTGTTGGAAAAACACATTATTGAAGTCATGTTTGTTTTCTTCCATATTGCAACTGTTTTGGCCATGCTCTTCGTACCTGAACATAGAGGTCTCCGGCGTAATCCATGCACAATTTTAAGCAAACTGGCTGCGAGCTGATATTAATGAAATTCTTAACTGTTGCCAATTAAACTCGTCATCAAACATCCCGGGCCAGCGATTAACCGTCTGCTAAGATCGAAAGAAAACTTCACGATTACAGGGGCCCGATCAGCTCCACAAACGTTCCGTCCGGATCCTGGACGAGTACGAAGTGTGAATCTTTTGTCAGAGGCGTAGGTGTGTTGCCCAGGAAGGTCACGTTTTGCTCCTTCAGCCTTTCAATGATGGGTTTTAAGGATTTGACCTGAATGGTGATATACTGCGGACCTGTATCGTCCTGAATGAATTTTGACTTTGGATGACCTACCTTTTTACCAAAACTCATCAGTTTCCAATCGGTGCCTTCGGGGCTGTTTTCCAGTTTAAGAATGTTTACGTCAACCGCTTCACCACCTGTTAAACCGCCTCGTTTACCGAATTCTGCATTGATTGTAAAATTGCCGGTTTTGACCATGCCGATCCCTTTTATATAGAAATCCAATGAGCGTTGCATGTCTGCTACCACGACGCCTACCCCGATGGATTTGCTTGTAAAATTGGATTGTGCGTGAACGAGACCGCCAAAAAGGAGCGTAGTAAGAATTAACAGATTCTTGAAAGTGGACATGCTTATCAAATTATTTATTTTAAAAATAGGATCACTGCCGCATCTAGATTTTCTATGAAGAGCCTAAACACAATTATTATGAAGGGTAGTACTCAATGTTTTACTTGACTGCCAGTAAGTCGACCATTTCAAGGACCGGATCAACTGCAAGCAGGTCCGGCGCATTTGCCATCAATGCTTTGGCGATCTCGCCTCCCAAATGTGCCTCCCTGCCTTCCTGAGTTTCGAATGTATCGAAAATTCCGAATGTGGAAGGGCCTATTTGCAGGGCAAACCAGTTGATGGTACCTGCTTCCTCCATCGCCAAAGGCAAGGCACCTTTGAGAAAGTCCGCGACGTCTTGTTCTTTACCTGGCTTAGCTTCGAGCCTTGCCAGAATTCCCAATTTTACCATAGCTGTTTGACTAGTTTAAATGAAATGAACTTAATACATCCTTGTGATGAGATGGTATTAAAGTCAAGCGTTAATCTTTGGGATTATACTGCTGGTATTGGTTATTCTTGTCCCTAACCTTTTTTTCACTAAGTCGTGGTAGAGCGAAATAGATGTATAACAAAATAATGGGTATAATACTGAATGCTACACTCCACAAACAAATGATCAAGGCAGCCAGGTGCAATGCAGGGGCAATTGCATATTCCTTTGTTAAAAATTGAATGAGTTTTGGATCGGCATTTTCTTCTAAAAGGTCTTTCTTTCTGATAGCATACCACCAGACGCAGTTATAAAGCAATGTCATAAGCACCAATGTTGTGTGATAGATTAACGCTGCCGTTCGTTCGTCCGGCTTCCCTACGTGGCGGGCCAATAATCCTGTGGTGAAAGACTGAAGCGTTACGAACATTAAAAACAAGACATTCAATATAAGCAGGTGCTGATTGGTCTGTTTTATATAAATATACATGTTGTGATGGTTCGACCAGGCAATGCATATAAACAGGAAAGACGCGGCGAATGCAGCATAATGAGGCCATTCTTGGATAAGTTGCTGCAATAGATCTGTTCCGGTTTCAGGTTTAGGCAATTCCGTAGCAAGCAATGTTGCCGCTATGGCTAACACAGCGTCACTAAAATATTCGAGTCTGTCAGTTGGCCGGTGATTGTGCATAAGAATTTTTTAAAAATTCAATCAATCAGGAAAGCCTGGATTTTTAGGAACAGACTTTCCTGATTGATGAACAATAGTTATTTTTTGCTTATGCTGTTATTGCCTCCCGTGCTTCTCCTTGTTTTTTTGTGGCGCCTTGCATACCCGGTTTCAAAATTACCTTCGTCCAGCCATTATCGCGGGCATCAAAATGCTGGTAACCCTCTGGTGCTTCGTCTAATGCAAGCTCATGCGAAATAATGACGGATGGTTTGGCTTTGCCAGAAGATATCAAGCCGCAAAGCTGACGATTATAGGATTTGACGTTTGCCTGGCCTGTTGCAATACTTTGACCTTTCAACCAAAAATTACCAAAGTCAAAATCCATGTGGCCTTCTTTGGCAAGCGGGTCCTCTGCTTTTGGATCTGGTGCAACAAAAACACCTACCACACCAATCGAGCCTGTGAACTTGACAGCTTTCACGAGTTCGTTCATAGTGATATTATTATGTTCGTGCCCGTGCTTATCGCAACATTGGTAACCAACGCATTCGCAACCTCTGTCAGCTCCAAGACCATCGGTCAGTTCAAGGACCTGGTCAACTGCTGGTGCTTTTGAAAAGTCGATAGGTATGCCGCCCAATTCTTCGGCCAGTTTTAGCCTGTCGGGATGATCATCTACCACCATAATTTTGTTCGCGCCCTTTATGCCAGCTGAAATCGTTGCCATTAAACCCACCGGCCCGGCACCGTAAATGACCACATTATCACCGGGCTTAACGCCTGCCAACTCGGTTGCATGAAAGCCGGTAGGGAAAATATCAGATAGCATTACGTAATCGTTTTCCTTTTCTCTGGCATCTTCGGGAAGTTTTAAACAGTTAAAGTCCGCAAATGGCACCCGCAGGTATTCAGCCTGTCCTCCGTTGTAGGGGCCCATTCCGGCAAAACCATAAGCGGCACCCGCAAACCCGGGATTCATGGTCAAACAAAAGGCAGTGAGTCCACTTTCGCAATTCTTACAATGACCGCAACTGATATTAAAAGGCATACATACCATGTCACCAACTTTGATGTTGACCACCGCATTACCTACCTCAACTACCTCCCCGAGATTTTCGTGGCCAAAAATCCGTCCTTCTTCCATATTAGTCCTGCCTTCATACATATGCAGGTCAGAACCACAAATATTAGTCGTTGTGATCCTCACCAATACGTCAGTGGGTTGTTCAATCTCCGGGTCCGGCATCTCTGCTACTCTTACGTTTTTAGGACCGTAATACACTAGTGCTTTCATGATACTTTCGATTAAGTGAATGAATTGTTTTTGGAAGCTAAAAAGGCTCATGGGCCGTTCGATCAAGGGCCTCTTTCGAGTAAGGCAGAAGCTCCAACGAGCAGGGCAGGCATCGAAAACTTTCGAAGACCGGAATACATCGGCACCAGACACGCCGCAGCAAATGCGATCCGCTTGGTAAAGCTCAAATAGATGTAAGATGAACCCGTAGGATGCGTTTTGATCACCCCGCGATCGATGAATTCAGATGATGTGATTTTAATCGTTGCCATCGTGTTTGACTTATGTAGATCGGAAGTGCAATTGTTGACTGGCCTTGCACCGAAACAGGGTTCGTACTGTTTCAGTAATTGGTGCAATAATTAAAGCTGAGGCCGGGCGCTACTTAAATTACGTTCCAGGCCATTTGATATTGGCACGCCATTTCTTTATTTAGTAAATAATTGATTATGAGGATATTGCTAATCAATCCAATTTCTGATAGGTAGACGAAATTCCCCATACTGAGTCGAAGCAACTGATGGCATGATAGCAGACCCTTGGGTTAGGTGATTCACATGTACCAAAATTTATCGATCTGCCAAAGTAGGAATTGTTAATTTCAAGCGAGGAAGCGTTATTAATAGGCCTGATAACTTCCATTATGAAATCGGCTTGTTGACAGTACAGTTTTGTGTTACCGAATCTAGTTACAGGATCTTCGAAGTGTTGAGCAACTTCTGTAATGCTTCTACCTTATGCAGGTGAATTTCACTCTTTTTGATTTTCAGCGCACGCAGCTTTTTCAAATGCCACTCCAACCAATGTTGCCCCCAGCAGACCATAATGTACATACCCCAAATAGATGGCCAGCTGTGCCGCGAGCGGGCCCGGTGCTAATTGTGACAGCGGTGCCATTTTGCGCACGGACAACAGGAACCATTTCAACGGAAAATCAGACTTGTTTTGTCTTCCAGAGATTAAGTCCAATTGGAAAACCAACCACATAATAATCGCTGAAATTGGTTTCTACATGGTCTTTATCCAATGTCACAATTGGATGCAGAATACCCTGATAACCAACCATTCGGGGAAATGTCGGCGGCGGCGTGGCAACAGTTTGGGCAAACGAGACGCTTATGGATGCAATGCCGGATAGCAACAGGGCAATCGTGCCCCGGGCCATCGTGCCACGAAAAGTGGCTTTGTAACGTGTGGTGAATATTTTCAGCTTCATACAGTAATTTTTGACAGGTCAAGATTACTGCGTCTCTACTCGCCTAAATAGAATGATTTTTATTTACTGGTACGTATTTTACCTTTTGCCGGTTTTTTTGTATTCCCAGGGAGTTTGGCCGATCTGTTTTTTGAAAATAAGGGTAAAATGCCTTTGGTCCGAAAAGCCGGTCAGGTAAGGCGATCTCCGTTAAAGTGTAATCCGTCGCTTCAAGTAACTGTATGGCTTTGTCGATCCTGAGTTTCCGGATGTATTCACCAAACGATAGGTCATCAAAATAACGGGCGAATGTGCGCGATACATAAGCGGGATTTACATCCACGCTTTCGGCCAGCTCGGTCAGGCTTAAAGCCAGGTTCATATCGATCTGATCCTGAATCATTGAATTTAATTCCTTTACCCACACCGGCGGCTTGCGCTTATTATCAGGGTTCATGTAAGCATGCAGGACAGCCAGTAAAAGCTGCTTGGTCGGGCTTTGTGTATGCTTGACTGATTGAAGATGTTTTGCCCAGCTGTACAAAGCATCGTAAATAATTATCCCCTGATCTAGAAGTTGCTGATCATCATCAAAATTGAAAGACAGCCCGCGGATATGGCCCAAAGTCCGGCAGATTGTGGAGCCAGTAAATGGTCATCGGTGTCGGCACCGCGCACGATCGGAGCCATGGCCAGCAGTGCCGGATCTGTAAGCTTGTGTTTTGTGATGAAATAATCGAAAGTGCATCAATCTTCATAATGGGTGTATTCGACACCAGGCACATCAAAAGGGGTAGCGCCTGAACTTTGTGCCAGTTCAATGACCTGATCTTCGGGCACAAAAGTAATCGTAGCGTCCCGATCAATAAACCGCTTAATGAGCCGCGGGCAGGCTAGCCTGTCAATCTTGGGTCTTTCTAGCGTGATCCAGTTCATTTATGAATTTTAATTAAGGGCCACAAATTAGTCATAAAGGCGTTTCTTCGGTGAAAACAATCTTCCAATTGAACGAATGTTTTCGGGGGAGTTAAGGGGCTTTCCTGTCATCCAATGTATGCACAACATTAATTAATTTAAGAATCGATTGGGCAGGAATCAGATCAGGTACGAAATTTGCTCAACAGGGACTTCCGAAAAAAGTGTTAACATAGCGCTGCGATTATTGCATACGGTAGAATTTACCCCAGATCTCATGTCAAAAGAATCACCATCGCCGCCTGCTTCAGATTTTGTCAAAGTACGGGGAGCCAAAGAGAATAATCTTAAGAATGTGGATCTGGAAATTCCCAGAGGCGCACTGGTCGTATTTACCGGTGTCTCGGGTTCGGGCAAATCCTCCCTTGCTTTCGGGACATTGTATGCCGAAGCGCAGCGTCGATATCTGGAGTCGGTCTCTCCGTACGCCAGGCGACTTTTTAATCAGATGTCCATTCCTCAGGTCGATAGTATTGAGGGGCTTCCGCCGGCTATCGCTTTGCAGCAGCAGCGGGGAGGGACGAGCACACGTTCCTCGGTGGGCAGCGTCACAACGATTTCAAACCTGATCAGGATGCTGTATTCGAGGGCGGGTGACTATCCGGCCGGCCAGTCGATCGTATACGCAGAGTCGTTTTCACCCAACACCCCGGAAGGCGCCTGTCCGGAATGTCACGGCCTGGGCGTTGTGTATGAAGTAACAGAGCGTTCGATGGTTCCCGATGATTCCCTTTCGATCAGGGAAAAAGCCATTGCAGCGTGGCCCACCGCCTGGCAGGGGCAGAACCTGCGGGAAATATTGATGACGCTGGGTTACAATGTGGACATCCCCTGGCGTGATCTGCCAAAAAAAGACAGGGATTGGATCTTGTTTACAGAGGAGCAGCCGGTTGTTCCGGTTTATTCCGGACTCAATGCGGCACAGGTTCAACAAGCCCTGGCGCGAAAAATGGAACCTAGTTATATGGGTACATTTACCGGCGTCAAACGGTATGTGATGCAAACGTTCGCCAATTCACAGAGCCAGGCGATGAAAAAGCGCGTATCCAAATTTATGTTGAGCGCGCCATGTCCCGTCTGTCACGGAAAGCGCCTGCGTCCTGAGCCTTTGTCTGTGAAATTTGCCGGAATGGATATTGCGGAATTTTATCAGCTCAATATCAAAAGTTTACGTGAAATAATATCTTCATCCGTAAAAGCTAAAAATACCGACCCAGACCAGAAACACCCCGAAAAAACATTGGTTCTTGAACGCATCGGTCAGGATCTTTTATCCCGCCTGGATGTACTGATCGATCTGGGGCTTGGGTATCTGACCCTCGAAAGAAGCACTCCGACACTTTCGCCGGGAGAATTGCAACGCCTGCGGCTGGGGACGCAGATACACTCCAATCTTTTCGGCGTCGTCTACGTACTCGACGAGCCATCCGCAGGTCTTCATCCTGCCGACACACAGTCATTACTCCGGGCGTTAGACCGGTTAAAAGCAGCTGGAAACTCGCTTTTTGTTGTCGAACACGAGGTCGAAATCATACGCCATGCGGACTGGATCGTTGATGTAGGGCCGGGTGCGGGCGAAAAGGGAGGTGAAATACTTTACAGTGGTCCGTTACAGGGATTGGAAAAGATTCACAAGTCCGTTACAAGGCGATATTTGTTCAATGTAAATCAAAGTCAAAGAACTGCCAGAGAGGCAAAAGGGTGGCTGCGGCTAAGGGACGTAAGCCGAAATAATTTAAAGCATGTCGATGTCGATTTTCCATTAGGCGTATTAACCAGTGTCACCGGCGTATCGGGCTCGGGCAAAAGTAGTCTTATAAGTCAGGCACTTGTAGAGCTTGTTTTGGAGAAATTGGGACAGCAGATACCAGGCATAGAAGATCAGGAAGATAATCTTCTTCAGGCAGAAGTCCGAAAAACAACGACCGGGTACATTTCGGATGGCATAAGTCAGATTCGGAGGTTAATACCAGTAGATCAGAAGCCCATCGGACGTACGCCACGGTCAAACCTGGCAACTTACACGGGTCTTTTTGATCATGTCCGTAAATTGTTTGCAAATACAAAAATGGCAAAGAGTCGCAAATACGATGCGGGCCGTTTTTCTTTTAACGTCGCAAAAGGACGTTGTCCGAATTGCGAAGGTGAAGGCTTTGTAATGGTCGAGCTCTTATTTCTTCCCAGTGTGTATACGCCTTGTCCGGCTTGCCATGGAAGTCGTTACAATGAGAAGACGCTGGAAATTACATACCATGACAAAAACATTGCCCAGGTGCTTGGCATGACTGTGGATGAGGCATTTGACTTTTTTGACTCTGAACCTCAGATCAACCGGGCGCTGGATGTCGTTCGTCAGGTTGGTCTGGGTTATCTGCGTCTTGGGCAACCGGCTACCGAGCTTTCAGGAGGTGAGGCGCAGCGCATAAAGCTGGCTACCGAATTGCAACGGGCGCAGCATGGCAACACGTTGTATATTCTTGATGAGCCTACAACAGGATTGCACCCTTCCGATGTGGACAATTTACTTGTCCAGCTCAATAAGTTGGTTGATCAGGGTAATACGGTTATTGTCATCGAACACGATATGCACGTTGTCGCAAACAGCGACTGGGTGATCGATGTTGGGCCGGGTGCCGGAGATGAAGGCGGTGAAGTCGTTATAAGCGGTCCGGCAGCAACTGTTGCCGGTGAACCAGACAGTCAAACGGGAAAATATTTAGCTAGCTATTTTAATGAGAAAACGCCATTAAAAAATTCAGGATGATCTCTTATGCCGATTGGCTAATAAATCGACGCCTAAATTTTTCGCTTGTGCTAGTGGGTTAGCATATAGTCTGTCGAACCGGAAAAGTATTTTGGGTTGTAAGTTGTATTAGGCTGATAATCAAATTAATGATCGTTAAAATATTATTTTCGTTTTAAGATTTGCATAAAAAGTTCCGTTTGGTCGAGGCGACCGGAGTCGAATCAAAATGGCAGGAAAATATCACAAGAGCTGGGTTTAATTGTAATTTTTCGCGCTTCAAAAAGAAAAAAAGCCCCTCAACTTGCGTTGAAGGGCTTTTGTACCCAGAGCCGGAGTCGAACCGGCACGAGTGTAACCTCATTGGTGTTTGAGACCAACGCGTCTACCAATTCCGCCATCTGGGCATTGATCTCTCTTGTTGGGAGTGCAAAAGTATGTAGAAAAATATATTAAGCAAGCGTAATATTGAAAAAATAGCTGGAAAAAATTGCTGCAACAGACTTGCTGAACATAACCTCCTTATTCATAACGCAATGCTTCGATCGGATCGAGGCGGGAGGCTTTGATGGCTGGATAAATTCCTGAAAGTACGCCTACAACCACGCAAACCAAAATCCCCATAGCCATCCAGATCCAGGGAACTACAAATGAGCTGTCGGAGCTGATCAGGCCGGAAATGACATTGCCGATGATAATGCCTAAAATCAGGCCGGCGATTCCTCCTAATATGCAAACCACAATGGCCTCGATCAGAAATTGGAAACGGATCACGCTTGGTGTCGCGCCCAGCGATTTGCGAATGCCGATCTCACGCGTCCGTTCGGTGACGGAGACGAGCATAATGTTCATGAGTGCGATGGAAGCGCCTAATAATGTGATAATGCCGATTCCGAAGCCTCCTATGCGCAAATAACCAGTTACTTCTTCAAAATCCTTTGCAATGGCGTCGGCGCGGTCGATGGTGAAGGAATCTTCTTTGCCCAAAGCGTCATTGCGAATTCTGCGCATGATCCCCCGGGCTTCTTCAACGATGAAATCGCCATCTGAAATGTTTGGGGCAGAGGCGGTAATGTTGTAGGTCAGTGCACGGTTTGCGGCAAGTCCGCGGCCATTTTCGAGTGGAATGAGGATGATTCGGTCTGCGTCATTTTGCCCGCCGAGCGATCCCTTTTTTTGTAACACGCCAACCACTTTGTAGCGGCTGCCCATAAAAGTAATGTCTTTATTCAGCGGATCAACGCGTTCGAAGAGTTTTTTGGCGATTTCTTGTCCTATCACTGCAACATTCAGCGCATTTTCCATATCATTCTTGTCCAGGTTACGCCCAAGATCGATTTTGTAGCCATTAATGCCCAAATATTGCTCGTCCGAACCAACGACGCTGCTATTGGGATTGGTTTTTTTGGAAAGAAAATTAACCTGCACTGCTCCGCCAATGCCAGCTGAAAGTGAGGCAGTTGCTGTGTAGGAAGCTTTAAATTTGTCGGCAAATGCAAGCGCCTGACGGTAGGTTACGGGTGGATATTGTTTGCTTCGGCGGCCATCATTACGGAAATCATCGTCTTCTTTGTTTTTGACGGTGAATGTGTTGGCGCCGAGATCTGCAAAACTGCTGTTTACGGAGCTCTGTATGCCCTCAATGGCGGTCAGGATACCGACTAAGGAGGTAATTCCAATCGCAATGATCAGCGCAGTGAGCACAGTTCTGAGCAGATTGCTTTGGATGGAGCGAAGGCCTTCGTCGATATTTTCCTTGATGTTCATGTGATTAAAGCTCGTGCACCATAATGTGAATTATATCGTTTTCTTTTTATATTTAATAAATCTGATTGTAAAGCTGCGCATGAAACGTGAAAGAATCAAACCAGTGATACGCTTGTTTATCCCGCTTATCATTTTTTTAACATTATCAATTAACGGTATGTCCAACAGGCTGCTTATCCCGATGGATGAGAGCCAAAAGAACCATTTGAAGGCTTATGGGATATCTTACTGGATCCTGAAAAACTTTGAAATGGAAATGGATTGGTTGCTGAATTACCGCGGCGGTAGCTTTATGATCGCCTATAATCAGCAGTTTGCATCTGAAATGACCGTGCGCGGCGTGAGTTTTGAAGTGATTTCGGAAGGGCAGGCCGGGCAAATCCTGAGCCAGATCAGCGCGCCTGATGTGAATATGGATGCTGTGAAATTGCAGAAAGCGCCTAAAATCGCTGTTTATTCGCCTAAATCAAAGCTTCCGTGGGATGATGCGGTGACGCTCGTGCTTACTTACGCTGAGATTCCTTATGATGTGATTTATGATGACGAAGTGCTGAACAATAAGCTGCCAGAATACGACTGGCTGCATTTGCACCACGAAGATTTTACGGGCCAGTTCGGTAAATTTTATCAATACAAAGATTTCCCCTGGTATCGCGAGCAAAAGCGGGAAGCCGAGGAAACGGCCAACAAATACCAGTTCGGCAATGTGCCGCAAATGAAACTCGCGGTTGCGAAGCGCATTTCTGAGTTCGTTACGGGCGGCGGTTATATGTTCGCCATGTGCAACGCAACCGATACATTCGACATTACGCTGGCTGCTGATGGACTGGATATAGTCGAGGCAATGTATGACGGCACGCCTGTGGACCCGACCGCGAATGGCAAGCTCAATTACGAGAACACCTTCGCTTTCAAAGACTTCAAAACGATTTCCTATCCTTACGAAGTGGAATTTTCGGACATTGATAACCAGCCCGAAGAGCGCGGTTTGACGGAGCCCAATGATTTCTTTTCGCTGTTCCAGTTTTCGGCCAAGTGGGACCCGGTGCCGAGTATGCTTACGCAAAACCACCAGACCATTATCAAAGGATTTTTAGGCCAGACAACTGCATTTAAAAACCGCCTGATCAAGCCTGAGGTAATTATTTTAGCTGAAAACAAAACGGCGAAAGAGGCGCGTTACATTCACAGCACGCACGGAAAGGGCTTTTTTACCTTTTATGGCGGTCATGATCCGGAGGATTATCAGCACCGCGTAGGTGAGGAGCCTACGGACTTGAACCTGCATCCGAATTCGGCGGGTTACAGGCTTATTCTCAACAACATTTTGTTTCCTGCAGCAAAAAAGAAGAAGCTTAAAACCTAGATTTAAACGTTTCGTTTTTCCTGTTCCAAATCACACAAACCGTGCGCTAACGCACGGTTTTTTGTTTTAGAATCTAAGTTAAATTGTTGATTGTGAGTGTTTTATGTATTGGCACAATAATGGATTATTTATAGGCACATTAGCCATGAAACACATTTAACCTCCAAAAGAAATAACAATGGATCGGGAAGTTGCGCCGGACTACATCAAAACCACCAGAAACCGACGATGGCTGTTCATCGCGCTGGGAATTATCGTAACAGCAACATTGCTCTACTTTTTCCGCAAATCACTTGGCAGCACATTGGAAAGCGCCCGAATCCGCACGGCAACGGTTGAAAAAGGGAATGTTGAAAACACATTGACGGCATCAGGAGAAGTGATTCCGGCTTATGAGCAGATTTTCACAAGTCCCATCCGTGCAAGCATTAAACGCATTCTGCTCACGCCGGGAACGCAAGTGAAACCCGGGCAAGCCATTGTTGAGCTGGATAAGTCACTCACCGAGATTGAATCTGAACGCTATGAAGATCAGCTTAAATTGAAGCAGAACAGCATTGAACAGCTGCGGATGAAGCTGAACAAAGATCTATACGATGCTGAAATCAACGACCGGATCAAGTCGCTGAACATTAACAAGTTGCGGGCTGACTTTGAAGATTCGAAACGACTTCAAAAAGTAGGAGGCGGCACGGCGGAGGACATTACGCGGGCAGAAAATGCCTTAAAAATTGCTGAGTTGGAAAAACAGCAGCTGGAAAACGATTTGAAATACAATCGCGAATCCATGAGTGCAAGTTTAAAAGAGACCGAACTTGGTGCGCAGATCGAGAGCAAAAACTTAAAGGAGTTGCAGCATAAGCTAAGAATGGCGGATATTGTTGCGGACCGGAAAGGGGTTTTGACCTGGGTTAACGAAAACATTGGTTCGTCCGTGAACGAAGGCGAAATGCTCGCAAAAGTGGCGGATCTGGCCAGTTTCAGGGTAGAAGGAAGTTGCTCCGACATTTATGCGGATCAGGTGAAAGCGGGTTTAAATGTGATTATTAAATTAAATGAAGTAACGTTGAGAGGCGTGATTACACAGGTGAAACCAGCTGTTAAAGATGGCGTAATCGGGTTTGTGATTCAGCTGGATAATGCTAAAAGTGAATCACTTAGGCCTAATATGAAGGTGGAAGTTTATGTGGTGACGAGCAGTAGTTCCAACACAGTTCGCGTCGCAAATGGTCCGGCATTCACGGGTAAGAAAAAGCAGTTTGTGTATGTTCTGAAGGACAATAAAGCGCTGCGCCGTGAAGTAGAAACTGGTCTTTCCAATTTTGATTTTATTGAGATTAAAAGCGGTCTGGAAGTGGGCGAGAAGGTGATCCTGACGGATTTGAATGATTACGAGCACTTGGAGGAAATTTCAATTCAATAGATGCTATGAAAAACCTCTTCACACTGCTCATCGCCTTTTTTGTGTCTTTTCCTGGCTTTGCGCAACTTCGGAATTTGTCGTTGCAGGAAGTGGTGGCGATGGCTAAGGAGCAATCCATTGCTTCAAAACAGGCGGTTACGGCCCGGAAAACGAATTACTGGCAATTTCGCTCGTTTCAGGCCGACTATAAGCCGCAACTCAGCCTGAATGGAACAATTCCGGGTTTTACCAGATCTTATATTCAGGTCACACAGCCGGATGGGACCATTTCGTTTGAACAAGTTTCAAATAACAATTCCTTGCTCAATCTGTCTCTTAGTCAGAGCATTGCGCTTACAGGCGGCACTGTTTATGTGCAGCAGCAGACGCAGCGATTTGATGATTTTGCAAGAAACAACACACGCTATAATGGCATCCCGTTCGAAATCGGCATTAGCCAGCCGCTTTTCAGATTCAACACATTGAAATGGGACCGGAAAATCCAGCCATTGAAATACCAGGAAGGCAATCAGCAGTTTATACAATCATTGGAACAGATTGCCCTGGATGCCACGGGTTATTATTTCGAACTGCTGGTGGCGCAAGTCAATTTGCAGATTGCCGAAAAAAACCGGAGCAATAATGATACGCTTTACAAGATTGCACAGCACAAATTGTCATTGGGTAAAATATCTCAGAACGACCTCTTGCAACTTCAAATGGGCCTTTTAACTGCTCAAAAAGATCTAGCGTCGGCTCAGCAAGCCGCAGCGGTGGCTTCTCTGAAACTCAAAATGTACATGGGTTCGCGGGACGAAAGAGAGCTGGAACTAGAAATTCCCCTGGAAGCGGCTGAATTTGCGATAAATACGCAACTCGCATTGGACGAGGCATTTGCAAATCGATCGGCGGCTGTTGGTTTTCGGCGAAAGTTGCTTGAAGCAGAACAGGAAGTGCAGTTTGCAAAGAAGGAAAATGGCCTGAATGCTTCATTAAATGCGACTTTTGGGTTATCCAACCAAGGCGCGCGGCCTTCGGATGTATACATGAACCCGCAGGACCGCGAGTTTGTAGAGCTGCAATTCACATTGCCGATCATGACCTGGGGACGTAACAAGGCACGGACGGAAGTGGCGAAGGCCAATC
This sequence comes from Dyadobacter fanqingshengii, assembly GCF_023822005.2. Lineage (GTDB taxonomy): Bacteria > Bacteroidota > Bacteroidia > Cytophagales > Spirosomataceae > Dyadobacter > Dyadobacter fanqingshengii. Next base: position 2,671,978 of record NZ_CP098806.1, on the reverse strand, counting down.
AGGAGTTTGCGCAACAGTCGGTGGAGCAGGACAAGCTGACATTTGAGCAGGAGATTTTCACGCAGGTTACCCTTTTGCAAATGTTACAAAAGCAGGTTAAACTCACCAAATTGGCCGATAACATTGCCGCAGACCGTTATCAGATCGCCAAAGAAAGGTTTATCCTCAGCGACCTCAGCGTAACGGACCTGGGCATCGCAACCCAGGAAAAAGACATTGCCAGAAGGGATTACATTTTGGCATTAAGAGATTACTGGCAATCGTATTACAGCCTGAGAATCCTGACATTATATGATTTTGAACAAAACAAAAAAATTGCCTACTAAGCCATGATCAAACTCGAAAACGTTGAAAAAGTCTACCGCACCAGCGCCATTGAAACATTAGCGCTCAACAACATCAACATTAATGTTAAAAAAGGCGAATTCGTCTCCATTATGGGCCCTTCGGGCTGCGGAAAAAGCACATTACTGAACATTATGGGCCTGCTCGACACGCCCAGCAAAGGCCACATTGAAATCGATGGAAGCAAAGTCGAGAAATACACCGACAAGTCACTGGCGCATCTGCGCAACCAGAAACTGGGCTTCATTTTCCAAAGCTTTCACCTGATCAATGATCTTTCAGTGATAGATAATGTGGAAATCCCGCTTCTGTATCGCGCCAGCTCTTCGAAAGAACGTCGCGAACTGGCGCAGGAAGCATTGGAAAAAGTAGGCCTCAGCAACCGGATGAAGCATTTCCCAAAACAACTCTCGGGTGGGCAAAAGCAGCGCGTAGCCATTGCCAGGGCCATTGTGGGAAAGCCGGAGATCATTCTCGCCGATGAACCAACCGGAAACCTGGACAGCGCCATGGGTAACGAAATTTTAAGCATTCTCCAAAATCTGAATGAAGGAGGCGCCACCATCGTCATGGTAACCCACGACGACGCCATGGCCAAGCGCACGCATAGGCTGATCAGGCTCTTTGATGGAACGCAGGTTCTATAATTTGCTCACTCACTCATTCACTTATTGAATATTATGCTCTCAAATTATATCAAAATCGCATGGAAAGTTTTGCTAAGGCATCCTTTCTATACATTTATCACGCTCTTCGGCATCAGCCTTACACTCACGGTGTTAATGGTGCTGACATCATTCCTGGATCATTTGTTCGGGACACATTATCCGGAGGTTAACCGCAACCGCTCGTTGTACATTGCCACGGTTATCCAGACCGATTCGGCCCGCACATCCATGTCTTCGGGGCCCGCGACATTCGCTTTTTTGACTAAACATGCCAAGTCGCTCAAATCGGCGGACAAAGTGGCTATTATGTCCAATTTTAGTTTTTCCAACACTTATGTAAACGGGAAAAGGATCAAGCTGAATACCAAATACACGGATACGGAATTTTGGGACGTGATGGGTTTTCAGTTTTTGGAAGGAAAGCCGTACAATGACAATAACATTAGGAATTCAGATCACGTGGCTGTTATTACGGACGCGCTGCGGGACCAGTATTTTGAAACCGGCGGGAAGTCTGTGGTGGGAAGGAACATTGAAATCGAGAACATTAATTACCGCGTGATCGGTGTGGTGAAAGGCAGTCCGCCAACCCGTGTTTACAGCTATTCCGATGTTTATTTTCCATACACCGCACCCAAAAGCAACTATGAAAACAAAGGAATGCGTGGCCGCTACATTGCGATCGTGACAGCGAAGGACGCGTCCGATATGCCCGCAATCCAATCGGAATTTGACAGCAATATTTCACGGATTCCTTATGCAGAGATCCATACTGAGCAAAATCTGACTGTTTTGGAAGTGAAAGCCGATGAATATTTCAACCATTTTGTCAACACTTTTGCCAGGGACAGCACACAGCGGTTTTTATTTTACACCGTGGTGAGTTTTGTGATCCTGATGTTCATGGGTTTGCCAGCCATTAACCTGGTGAATGTGAATGTCAGCCGGATTTTGGAGCGAGCCTCCGAGATAGGCGTCCGGAAAGCATTTGGCGCGCCCTCTGCCGCATTGCTCTGGCAATTTATCATCGAAAATATTTTCATCACATTCATCGGAGGCGCATTTGCGCTGGCGCTGTCTTACCTGATCATTTACCTGATCAATTCCAGCGGCTGGATCGCGTACGCAGATTTAACGATCAATGTGCCGGTGTTTGCGATCAGCTTGGGTGTGTGTCTGGTATTCGGCTTGCTTTCCGGTGTGCTACCAGCGTTCAGAATGTCCAGGTTAAAAATTGTGGACGCGCTTAAAGCCTGAGATTCAGATCATTCACCGCACCGGCGACCCGGTCATTCAACATTAAAGCTATGCTACGTCATTTGTTTAAATTAATATGGAATAAGAAAGGCACCCACTCGTTGCTGATCATCGAGATTCTGGCGTCGTTTCTGGTGCTTTTTGGTGTGCTTTCACTCATTGTTTTTAATGTCAGAAATTTTCTGCAACCCATTGGTTTTGAGTATGAACAGGTTTGGAATGTAGATTTAGCCAGCAATCAGGACACCGTGGAAGTTAACCGCAAGCTGACGACGGTTATGCAGCGGATCAGGTCGTATAAAGAGGTGGAAACGGCCACGAGGATGAGCAGTAACACCCCTTTTTCAGCGAACCAGATCGGCAATTCCGTCACTTACAATAAAGTCACAGCCGGCGGAGATTTTTACTACACAGACCAGGATTTCAATAAAGTGCTGGACCTGCCGCTGTTGAAAGGTCGTTGGTATCGCGACGGTGACAGGGTAGCGAAATTTATCCCGATTGTCATCAATAAAAAGATGGAGGACAAGCTCTTTTTAGATGAAACATCCTTGAATAAAGTGATCAAAATCGATGATAAGAGCTCATATAAAGTCGTAGGTGTGGTGGATAATTTTAAGGCGAAAGGTGAATTTATGTCGGACAACCCGGCGCTTTTTGAAATGATTGCTAAGGATGACGGCTGGAATTCCAATGTGCTGATCAAAACCAAACGCGGCACCGATGCGAACTTCGAGGCAAAACTGGTTAAAGACATTGCCATGATGTTGCCTGGCTGGGGAATTGAGGTCAGTTATTTGAAAGAATCCCGTCTCAACCGGCATAACCTGACACTCGTTCCTGTGATCATATTCCTGATTATCAGCGGATTTTTGCTGACCAATGTTGCACTGGGACTTTTTGGCGTATTAAATCTCAACATTTCACGCAGAAAAAACGAGATCGGATTGCGCAGGGCAATGGGTGCCACGGAAGGCAAGGTTACCATTCAGTTTTTAGGAGAAATATGGGTGATCGCGACTTTCAGCCTTATAATCGGCCTTCTTTTTGCTGTCCAGTTTCCGCTGATGAATGTATTTGATTTGGATAGCGAGATTTATATCACGTCAATTTTCGCATCCATTGCCGTAATTTACATTATCGTTACGCTGTGCGCGTGGCTTCCGAGCAAACAAGCGTCACGGATTCACCCGGCGCTGGCCTTGCACGAGGAATAAGATAAAAAGTGACACATCGCCGGTGCGATGATTGAATGTAAGCCTCCTGAAAAATGCTGTTAGTTGTTGACGACGATTTAGCGATCCGTACTTCTTTGATCCTGCTTCTCAAAAAAGAAGGGTTTGAGGTGAGAGGTGTGGGTTCGCCTGATGAAACTTTTGATATTTTAAAAACGGTCACGCCCGAGCTAATCCTCTTGGACTTGAATTTTTCTATTGAAACTTCGGGGAAGGAAGGAATGCAGCTTTTACAGCAGATCAAAAAGCGCTACCCGGCTATTCCGGTGATCCTGATCACGGGTTGGGGCACTATCGACCTGGCAGTGAGGGGAATGAAGGAAGGAGCCATTGATTTTATTACAAAACCCTGGCAGAATGATTACGTGCTGCAATCGGTCCGGACGATTCTGAATCTGTCTCAAACATGGCCGCTCTCGGGCAGCAGAAAAAAGCTTGAACAGCAATATCATTTTGAAAACATTGTTGGACAGGACCCTAAGCTGCTAGCTATTCTTGAAACGGTGGGCAGGGTCGCTTCCACGGATGCGGCCGTGCTCATAACGGGCGAAAGCGGCACGGGCAAGGAGCTTATTGCCGAGGCGATCCACATGAACAGCAAGCGGAAATCGCGGCCGTTTGTGAAGGTAAACCTGGGTGGAATATCGTCAACATTGTTTGAAAGCGAGTTGTTCGGGCACGTTCGCGGCGCTTTTACGGATGCCAAAACGGATAGGCTTGGCCGCTTCGAAATGGCGCATAAGGGGTCGATTTTCCTGGACGAAATTGGAGAGCTGGACTTGTCGAGCCAGGTGAAATTGCTGCGTGTGTTGCAGGAGCGCACATTTGAGCCGTTAGGAAGCAGTAAAAGCCGGACTGTGGATGTGCGTGTGATCTGCGCTACAAACCGGAATCTGGAAGAAATGGTTGCGCAAGGGACTTTCCGGGAAGACCTTTATTACCGCATTAACCTGATCACCGTCAAGCTGCCAGCGCTCCGGGAGCGGCCGGATGACATTCCACTGCTGTCGGAATTTTTCGTTAACAACCTCAAAATCATCTATCAACGCCCAAATTTGCGGCTGAGCCCGGCGGCGATGAAATGGCTGAGAACATTGCAATTACAGGGTAATATCCGCCAGCTCAAAAATCTGGTCGAGCGCACAGTGCTGCTTTCCGGCTCGGATACATTGGATATTGCTGATTTGCAACGGAATCTGAGCGGAGGTGCGCAGCCATCAGCCCAAAAAAATCTTCCGGAAGTGGGCGCGATCACGTTGGAGGAAATGGAGTATCAAATGATTACCAAAGCCATGCAGTTCCATCAAAATAAGGTAAGTAAAGTAGCCAGATCGTTGGGGATTACGCGGTTTGCACTTTATCGCAGGCTGGAAAAATATGGTATTTCCTACGAATCGGAGGACGCATGAGATTATCAACGAAGGCCAAATACATTCTTTACATACTGGTGTTGCACATTGTCCTGGTTTTCCTGATGTACAAAATACTGTATCAGGACAAAGTGCTTTTCATTGGTTCTGAGGTGTTTCTGCTGCTTTCCGCTATCGTTTCCATTCAGATTTACCGAAATTTTATGCAACCTATCCAATTTGTGAAGTCGGGAATTGAAGCCATTAAGGACAAGGATTTTTCTATCAAGTTCGTCCCGACCGGGAAAGGCGAGGTCGATACATTAATAGAAGTTTACAATCTCATGATAGACCAGCTTCGCGAGGAGCGGACACGCCTGCATGAGCAGCATTTTTTTCTGGAAAAATTGATCGCCGCATCGCCTATCTCTATCATTATCCTCGATTTTGATGAAAGGATCGATTCCTTTAATGTGAAAGCAAAGGAACACTTCAAAGACGAAGCAGCCGGTTTGAAGGGACTGTTGTTGCAGGAAACAAACAACCCATTGCTGATTGAACTGGCTAATGTTCAAGACGGTGAGTCGAAAATTGTGAAAACCAATGGCGTAGTGACATACAAAGTGCAGCGGTCTCACTTCATGGATCAGGGTTTCCGACGCTCATTCCTGATGATCGAAGAGCTTACTAATGAGATACTTGAATCAGAAAAAAATGCCTACGGAAAGGTCATTCGCATGATGGCGCACGAGGTCAACAATACATTAGGCGCCACGGATTCTATTTTACAAACGACTACCAACATACTTTCCGATGATTCTTATCTGGATCTCAGGGAAGCACTGATCATTGCCTCCGAACGGAATCAGCGGCTTACAAAGTTCATGCGGAATTTTGCAGATGTTGTAAGGCTGCCAGCGCCGGCACCCGTTCGTGCAGATTTGAACAAGTTTATAAAGGACATCGCCGTTTTCATGGAGCCCGCCGCCGCAGTTTGTGGTGTTTCCATTCAGACCTTGCTGCCAGAGCTTGTAGTGTTCAAAAACATGGATATAGGGCAAATGGAGCATGTGCTTGTCAATGTGGTTAAAAATGCCATCGAAGCATGCGAGCCAGGAGATGAGATCAGGATCGCAGTTTCAGAAAACGATCTTGCGATCAAAAACAATGGCAAACCCATCGAAGCCGAAGTCGGTGCTCAACTCTTCAACCCATTTTTCAGCACCAAACACGACGGCCAGGGCATCGGCCTGACATTAACCCGCGAAATCCTGATCAACCACGGATTCACATTTTCCTTACAGACCAACGCAGACGGATGGACGGTTTTCAGGATCGAGATGTAAGAGGGGATTAATGTTCGTGTATACCAAATCAAATCCTCCGAACCCGTATTGCAAATGCATTTGCCGGGTTGGCAACCATGATTTGCTTGATATCCGCGTCGCTGAATCCTTTGGATTTGAGTAGGGGCAATAATTTATCTGAAATTGTAGTGAAGCCTCGGAATTCGCCGCCGTTTGGCTCGCCGGGGCGATACCAGCCTGCGTCGTGGGAAATAAGGACTTGTTTGATCAAACCTTGCTGTTTTAAAAACAGGATCAGCTCAGCATTTTGTTCAACATTATCTTCATTAACACCGTCCAAACTGATCCAGCAGCCTCTTTTTCCGATTTTTTGAAATTCATCATGAGTCCCATTCGCGTGTACCCAAACAAATGCGCCAGGACTGACGCCGGACTTTTGCAGAATCTCTATTTCCTGTTCTGCCGGAAGTGCAGGCCCTGTATGTGAACAAATGGTAAGGCCCGTTTTTAAATGCACAAGAGCCGCGGCTTTGATCAGTTTTTGATGAATTTCAGAGAGCGGCCCACCATTGACACCGGTTTTGATAAAGCCTGGTTTGATCTTTGTCCCTTCAATGCCATTTTCAAATTCGCTAATCCAGCGTTTAGAAAGTTGCTCTGCTGTTTCTGTGAAGGCAAATGCAGGTAAATATTTGTTATCAGAAGCGCCGTAATAACCAGTATTTGTCAGTATGTTCAATCCGGATTTTTCGGATAGCTTTTGAAGTAATAACACATCCCGGCCAATGTAGGCGGGCGTACATTCCACAAGACTTTGGATGCCCCTCTCCTTGATTTCCAATAAATAGGGAAGCACCTTTTTGATCACCTCTTCATGTTTCCACCGGTCAGGCGTAATCTTGTCGGCCCCAATAAAATCAACTAAAACATGTTCATGAATGAGCGTCACGCCAAGGTCGGAAGCATTAATTCTTCCCTTCACGCTATTTGTAAATGGTTCTTCAAAAGGAGACTTAACCAAAAGCGGTAAACCAGCGCAAGCAGCAACGAATTGCCTTCGCGAAAATGTAGGGATTGGTGATTTAGTTTCTGGTGCTTCCATCGTTATGAAGTCGTAAGTCCGATCCTTCATATGAAAGCGCTTTATCCCCCATTTGTCGGCAGAATTGAAAAAAAGACTCGTTATCGATCATCATCTGTCTAAGTCTTTCAACCGGCGGTTTTGACAACCACAGGTTCATTTGCAATTCCTTGATATGTTCGGGAGTATCATTCATGTCGCAAAAGGTTGAAAGTTTTGAGGTTAAGTGTATAAATCCATCTTTTTATGTATGCCCAGTCAAGGCTTTTCAGCTCGGATAAGTTTCTGATGTCCTCCGACTGAATCCCTGATTGAAGATCCTGAATCCAGATTAACTTAGAAATAAGCAGATCTTCGGGAGTTACGACGTAAATGCTTTTCCCAAAATAGTCCAGCTTCGTTTTTCTTTCAAATTCATGCTTACGAAATGTGTCGTTTTTTAAAACTATGAAGTCTGCCTTATATCCAGACTGATGATCGATGATATTAAACATCCCATGATTGACTGCAGCCTCCATAACAGACTCTTTATTGCAATAATAGCCGTCTTGAAAGTTACTCGCAAAAACATCAACGTCCTTCGGCAATAGGTGTATAACAAAATCGAAATCTCTGGTTGCTCTTGGTACAATATACAAACTCATAGCAACGCTGCCCGAGAGCATGTATGGAATGTCCTTGCTGTTAAGTACGTCAATTATCTTATCGAAGAAAAGAATCATAGCTAACTATTGTTACAAGGAACTGTCCTTCGCAAATTAAGATCCCAGCGGATTTTGCATCGAAATATGCTCCTAATCTACTCAATCAAAATAAATGGCGTGGGGCTGAATGAGATGATAAAGATAATCAATGCGCAGATGCCGAGGATGATCCGTGGGGCGTCGAGCGGCTCGTTTTCGTCTGTTTCGGGATGACGGATGCCCAGGAAGCGTCCCAGGATGAAGATAAATGGCAAAAATCCAGTGGAACCTTGCCAATCGGGGTGAATATAGGAGACTGCAAATTGACCGACTACAACAATCAAGCTTAACATTAAACCTGTCATTGGACTATCACTTGCTCTTTTAAAGCAGATGTAAAGAAAATAAATATAGATCGCCAGATAGAAGAAACGCTCATAGAAAACAGCATTGCTTCCTGTGGCAAACGATTCGGCGGTAAATAGCCCCAGACCTGCATAAAACGCGAACAATCCAAAAAGGATCGGCGCTACGATATCAAACTTTTTCTTGCCAATCAAGCCATAAAGAATGTGCCCGCCATCGAGCTGCCCGATCGGGATCAGGTTAAGCGACGTGAAGAAAAGCGCCAGATATCCGGCAAAAATGTATGGATAATGGATCATTTCGTAGGCATGCGGCAGGCGCGCGGGATCAGCAATGTAGGTTTTGAATAACCAAAATAAGATGTTATCGCCCAATGCGATGTTACCTGACGCATTTTCATAAGCAAATTGCGGGTAACTCAAACCAAAGCGCGCATATTCGGGATGTATGGAAAAGATATATTCCGGCGGTGGTAAATGTGTGAAGCCATACCAAAGCACAACCAAAGCGGCAATGAAACCAGCCAAAGGCCCTGCAATGCCGATATCAAAAAATTTCAAACGCGAACGCACAACTGATTTAATGCGGATAAACGCGCCCATTGTGCCTATGCTGTTTGAAATACCAAACCAAAGCGGAATATAGTAGGGAAGTGTGACCTTAACCTGATGCATTCTGGCGACAAAATAGTGCCCGAATTCATGAATCGTCAAAATGGCGAGGAAGGGAATGGAAAACTGAAAACCGTGCAGAAATTGCGGCCAGCCTAATAATTTGACAGTTTCGTCGGTAACCGGTTTTTCCGCACCCTTCCCCATCAGCAGATAGGCGAAATCGTATACGAAAGCAAAAATGTTGCCATACATCCATTCCGCACCGGCCATGGTGGTGGTAATGATCGTCAAGACAAAAAGAACGGCCTGGATGATGTAGGTGCGTGTGCTAGACTGCATAGTCTTTGAGATATTCCAAAATGGTTACAGGTTTCTGCACGTGGATCGTGTCGATGCCCAATTTTGATGCTGCTTCAATGTTGGCCAGGTTGTCGTCCAGAAACAACGTTTCTTCGGCTTTGAGACCTGCCGCCTCCAACACTTTTTCATAAATTCTTTGATCCGGCTTCATTAATCCCATCTCGTAAGAAAGGAAAACGGTTTCGAAGAGATCGTCCAACTTTTCAATTCCGGTTGAGGCTTCAAGGATTTTATTGACTTGCGTAATGTGGATCGAACTGGTGTTGCTGAGCAGAAAAAGACGGTAATTTTTAGCCAGATTTTGTAGCAGCTGAACGCGCTCGGGAGGAAGATCGAGCAGCAGACTGTTCCACGCTGTATCAATAGCCTCGTCGGAAAGATCTGAGAAATCGAGGATTTTTCTTATATAATTCCGAAAGCCTGCTTCGTCCAGCTCCCCGGTTTCGAACTGCCTGAACAGCGCATTTTTACTAAATAATTCAAGGATTTCAGCTTGTTCCCTGCCACTTAATTCCGCAAATGATTTTGACGCTACAGGCACATCAATATTGAGAATTACGTCGCCGAGGTCAAAAATGATATTTTTAATTTTGCTGTTCTTCATTGTTCCCGTTATTCAACAACTACACCCATTGCACAGAATTTTTCAATGCGCTGGTCAATCCTGTCTTGATGCTCAATCGCAGCCAGTTCATTAATGTTTTCCAAAATCACCTTTTTCAGCTCCTCAGCCATCCAGTTGTGATCCAAGTGAGCGCCGCCGAGAGGTTCCGAAATAATGCCGTCGATCAGGTTATTCTTTTTCATATCCTTAGCGGTAATTTTCATCGCTTCGGCTGCCTGCTCTTTAAAATCCCAGCTTCTCCAAAGGATCGCTGAACAGTTTTCAGGAGAAATAACGGAATACCAGGTGTTTTCCAACATTAAAACCCGGTCGCCGATGGCAATTCCCAGCGCACCACCCGAAGCTCCCTCCCCGATCACGATACATATTACCGGCACTTTCAACATGAACATTTCTTTCAGGTTGCGCGCAATGGCCTCACCCTGACCACGTTCCTCTGCTTCCATTCCAGGAAATGCACCCGGCGTATCGATGAGGGTAACAATGGGTTTATTGAATTTTTCAGCCAGCTTCATCAGGCGCAGAGCCTTGCGATAGCCTTCGGGATTGGGCATACCAAAATTCCGGTGCTGCCTTTGTTTCGTGTTGCGGCCTTTTTGTTGTCCTATAAGCATGAAAGACTGTCCGCCCACATTAGCAAGTCCGCCAATAATAGCCGGATCATCCCGAACCTGGCGATCTCCGTGCAGTTCGATAAACTCGTCGCAGATCAGCTCGATGTAGTCAAGTGTATATGGACGGTCCGGATGGCGCGAGAGCTGCACACGCTGCCAGCGCGTAAGATTCTCAAATATTTCCTTTCGAAGATCTGTAATATTGTTTTCCAATAAGGAAATGGCGCCGGAAAAATCCACATTATTATTTTCCGCCAATGTTTTCATTTCTTCGAGCTTGCGTTCGAGCTCGGCCATAGGTTTTTCGAAATCCAGGTATGTTCTCATATTCAGGTTCTGGTTTGGTTGGCAACGGGGCAGGTCAAAGTTCGTAAGTGCGTCCCCTTAATGGTATTTCTACCGAATTATAGCCGTTTTCTTGAATTTTACTTTGGAAATCAGCCATGCTTTGCTGTTCTCCGTGCACCAGAAAAATGCCTTTCAGCTTTTCCGGATCTTGTATTTTTATGAATTTCAATAAATCGTTCTGATCTCCGTGGCCGCTAAATACGTCAATTTTTTCAATATTAGCCAAGACCGGCAATTGCTTTCCACGAATTGAAATCGTGTCCTGCCCGTTCAAAAGCCGCCATCCCAGCGTGCCTTCCGAAGCGTATCCGATCATCAGGATCGTTGCATAAGGATTACCAATGTTTGCCTCCACATGCTGCTCTACGCGACCGCCCTGGACCATTCCGGATGATGAAATGATAATACAAGGCTCATTATAATTGGAAACCGCCTTGCTGGCATCAGAGCTTTCAAGATAGATCAGGTTATCGAAATCGAAAAGCATATCATTATCATCCTGGAAAGTCCGCGCCTCCTTGTTCAGCATTCTCACGTGGCGCTGATACACTTTCGTGCTGCTATGCGCCAGTGGACTGTCGGAAAAGACCTTTAAGTACGGAAAAGAATGATCCATATAGATCTTGTTCAAAGTATAAAGGAGCGCTTGCGTGCGGCCCACACTGAACGAAGGGATAATTAGTCGGCCCGGAATGTCAACGCAAGTTCTTTTGATGACATCGGCCAGCGCTTCTGCGGGCGAGCCCTGGTCTTCGTGCAGCCGGTTTCCGTAAGTGGATTCACAGATCAGATAATCCACCTGCGGGATTTCCTGCGGATCAATCAGCAGCGGATAGTTGCTCCGGCCAATGTCTCCCGAGAAGCAGATGCGCTTTTTTTGTCCATCTTCATAAACTTCCAGCACAATATGCGCAGCTCCCAGCAAATGCCCGGCCGCGTAAAAAACGATCGTCACATTATCTGCAATGCGGTAGCGCTGCCCAAAAGCAACCGGTACAAAGTTGTCCAATGCCTCATTTACGTTCTTTTCAACGAAATAATCCATCGGAACTTCCCGCTTTTTCTTGCTTCTTTTTTTAGCAGAACCATTCAAGCGCGCATTCAGGCGCTTCTGGTGCAGATTGGCAGCGTCTTTTAAAAGGAGTGAAGTGAGTGCTAGTGTGGGTTCGGTACAAACAACCCTTCCTTCAAATCCATATTTATACAAATTTGGAATGTTGCCCGAATGATCAATGTGGGCGTGTGTTAAAAGTACTGTATTGATTAAACTCGCGTCAAACGGGAATACACTTTTTTGCTCCTCATATCTGGTTTTTCTACCTATCTCGTCTAAGTCAAAGTCAGAGCCGCAGTCAATTAAAATTCGGTAATCGTCTGTCTCTAAAAGAAACATGCTACCTGTCACCTGCTGTGCAGCTCCCCAAAATGTCAATTTCATACGTTGGAAATGGGGTGTATCTTACAAAAGTACCAAAAACCGGCTGAGATTTGGAGATTACTTACTAGTTTAGATTTGGTATCTTCTCTTTCTGTGCGAAAGTCACCCTGCTAATCTAATATGAAATTCGGCCTGTTCCTGTTTTTTCTTTCTTTCTGTTTTAATGTCAATGCCCAAACTATCGACAGTATCGCGCTCAATAACCTCCGCGATGCCGTGCTGGAACTCGAAAACAGCGAATTGATGCGAAGCGGTTCCCTGGCTGTCAGTGTAAAAAAAGTCAAAGATGCTTCGAATGTCTTCGCATTAAACCCAGAACGCTCGTTACCATCCGCTTCGACATTGAAATTGGTGTCAACAGCGACAGTACTGGCTGTTTTTGGTGGTGATTTCAAATTTCAAACTTTCCTGGAACACGACGGCGTGATCAGAAACGATACATTAATAGGCAACTTGTACATTCATGGAACCGGCGACCCGTCTCTCGGAAGCGAACGATTCAAGGGCTATCCGTCAGGCATTGAGCTCATTAACCGCTGGACGGCCGCTGTGAAGAAGAAGGGAATCCGTTATATCAATGGCAAAATCATAGCCGACGCTTCTTTTTTTGATTCGGAAACCATAGCCAGCACCTGGATTTGGGGCGATATAGGCAACTATTATGGTGCTGGCGTCTCAGGTTTAAATTTCAGTGAGAATTTGTATAAAATAAAATTCAAGCCCGGCGCCGACTTTGGCGATCCAACAACTTTTCTGGGCATCGAACCAGCTATTCCCTACCTGACATTCACAAACCAGGTGACTACGGGGGAAAGAGGCTCGGGCGATCAGACCATTGTTTATAGCAGTCCATTAGGCAATGCAGCAGTGCTTACGGGCACGATTCCTACCGGTTCGCCTGTTTTTTCGGTCAAAGGTTCTATTCCAAATCCAGCAGAATATGTGACTTATGCAATGAAAACCAGTTTGTTAAATTCCGCAGTAGGAATCGGAGAGAACAATGTGCCGCAACCGGGAATGCCCGCTGCAACCGCAAATCCGAAGGTTATTCTCGATAAATACGACTCGCCGCCACTGCGCGATTTATGCCAGCAGACCAATTTTTGGAGTATTAATCTTTATGCCGATGCATTTTTTAAACAGGCGGGAAAACGACTTGCAGGTAAATCCGCATTCGATGAATCTGCCAAAGCAATTACTGCTTATTGGTCTGGTAAGAATGCGGATTTAAGAGGGTTTTATATCAAAGATGGCAGCGGCCTGTCACCTTCCGGCTCCATCACAACAAATAGCCTGACAGACATTCTGAATGTGGCTAATAAGGATGCCAGTTTCAACGATTTCTATAAAAGCATTGCCATTCTGGGCGTAAACGGCACCGTCCGAAACTTAGGAAAGGGAAGCAAAGCCGCTGGGAACATGCATGTTAAGAGCGGGTCCATTGAAGGGACCCGCGCTTATGCCGGTTATGTCACTTCGAAATCGGGATCATTGCTCAGCTTTTCAATCATTGCCCACAAGTATATGCCGGGAAGCAATCGTGTCATCACCGATTCTCTGGTGAGAATCATGACACTCATGGCTGAATTGTAATCCCTACTGGACTTTTTCGATAACCAGGTTGTGGTTTGTATAAATGCAAAGGTCAGCCGCAACGGTTAAGCCTTCCCGCACCATTTCCTCGGCAGTAAGATGTGCCGCGTGTTTTTTCAAAGCTTGTGCCGCAGATAACGCATAATTTCCTCCCGAACCAATCGCCGCAATGCCGTTTTCAGGTTCAAGGACGTCGCCCGTTCCTGAAATAACCAAAATTTCCTCTTTATTGGCCGTGATCATCATGGCTTCCAGCTTGCGTAAGTAACGGTCTGTGCGCCAATCTTTTGCCAGTTCAATGGCAGCGCGTTTCATATTGCCGCCATAGGCATTGAGTTTTTCTTCAAATTTTTCAAGAAGCGTGAAAGCATCCGCTGTGGATCCTGCAAAACCTACCAGGATCTTGCCGCCCATTAAGGTCCGGATCTTTTTTACATTGCTTTTTGCAACTGTATTGCCCATTGTGGCCTGACCGTCTGCGCCCAGGGAAACCGTTCCGTTATGAAGGACCCCTAAGACGGTGGTCGCATGTATTTTTTCCATAAATTGATTTTATACTAATTCGTCAAACCCCTCACAAAACAAAAGTGCCAGGTCGCAAAACCTGACACTTTGTACATTTTATTAAAATTTTAATGAATTTTACTTTGATAGGAGAATTGACAAAATAGAATTTTGCGTCTCTGCCATCTTGCCAAATTTGCCATCCATCTTGCCAAATTTGTCATCCATCTTATCAAATTTGTCATCCAGCTTGTCAAATTTGTCATCCATCTTGTCAAGCCCGCCGTCCATTGTGTCAAGCCTTGTTTCGATCGTATTGATTGTTATTTCGATATTTTCAATCTGGCCGGACATTTGAAGCTGATTTTTAAGCAAAAAAGAAACATTATCACTTTGCTTGTTTAAAACCTGACTGATATTTAAAACAATATCAGTTAGCCTGTCAACTTTCTTGTCGGTATGATCCTGCTTTGCCAAAAGCTCTGCAAGAACTGGTTCTATTTGATCTAATCTTTGATCTGCAGTCATAGTGCGGTATTTATTTTAATGTGCGTTTTTTATGTTATTAACTTTTTAAACCAACATGCTCATCGGCTCTTCAAGCAACTTTTTCACAGTTAGCAGGAACTGAGCGCCTAATGCTCCATCCACGACGCGGTGATCTGCGGAAAGGGTTACTTTCATGATGTTTTGCGGGTAAACCGTTCCATCTTCTTTGAAAGCAGCCACCTTTTTGATCGCACCAATGGCCAAAATGCAGGAATCTGGCGGGTTAATGATCGCTGTGAATTCATCTACACCGAACATGCCCAGGTTTGAGATCGAGAATGTGTTTCCTTCCCAGTCCTTTGGCTGCAATTTTTTGTCTTTCGCTTTTCCGGCAAGATCTTTCACTTCGCCTGAAATGGTTGACAATGTTTTCTTGTCGGCGTCGCGGATTACCGGAACCAGCAAACCTTCGTCCACTGCCACGGCAACACCGATATTTACATAATTATATCTTCTGATTTTGTCTCCTAACCAGGCTGAATTTACCGCAGGATGTTGTTTCAACGCCACCGCGCAAGCTTTGATCACCATGTCATTGAATGAGATTTTCGCAGGGCTCACTTCATTCAGCTGCGGACGCAATGCCATTGCCTTGTCCATGTTGATTTCCATGGTCACGTAGAAATGAGGCGCTGTGAACAGGCTGTCGCTCAATCTGCGGGCAATGGTTTTACGCATTTGCGAGATCGGCGTGTCCGTAAAGTCGCCGGACGCCGGGGCGCCGGACGCCGGACCGCCGGTCGCCGGGGCGGCAGCAGGTTGTTGCTCTGTTTTCGCAGGAGCTTGTGCTGCCTGAGCAGGCGCTTCTGTTTTCGCAGCCGCGGCTGCCGCAGCAGGTTTGAATTCGTCCACATCACGTTTCACGATGCGACCATTGTCACCACTGCCACCAACCTGGCTCAGGTCAATTCCTTTTTCGTCTGCAAGACGCTTTGCCAATGGTGACGCCTTGATCCTGTCACCTGAATCAGCAACAGAAACCGTTTTGTCAGCACCATTTGAACCGGATTCAGCAGCAGGAGCCGCTTTTCCTTCGTCCGTTGCATCAATATTTTCAACTCCCGCACCGCCTTCACCGTTTTCACGCGCAAGCAATGCTTCCACATTAGCGCCCTCTTCACCGATCACCGCAATAATGCCGTCAACCGGAACTGATTCGCCATCTTTAATTCCAATATATAGAAGCGTTCCGTCTTCGTAAGCTTCCAGTTCCATCGTCGCCTTGTCAGTTTCAACTTCGGCCAGGATGTCACCTGATTTCACTTTGTCTCCAACCTTTTTTTGCCAGCCAACCAATGTTCCTTCCTCCATCGTGTCGCTCATCTTTGGCATTCTGACAACGACTGCATTGATTTTTTCAGCGGGAGCAGCGGCTGCCGGTTTTTTCGCAGGTTCGGGTGTCACCGTTTCTACTGCAGGAGCGGAGGCAGGTTTTGCTTCTTCTTTTGCGGGTTCCGCACTGCTTTCAGTGTTCGCTGCGCCATTTGTGCTTCCCCCTTCCAGCAACGATTTATAGTCTTCGCCTTCGGCACCAACAACAGCCATAATGCCGTCTATGGGAACCGCATCGCCCTTATTAACGCCAATGTAAAGAAGAGTGCCGTCGTAATAGGATTCAAGATCCATCGTCGCTTTGTCGGTTTCCACCTCAGCAATGATCTCACCTGATTTTATTTTATCGCCAACTTTTTTGTGCCATTCCGCGATAACACCTTCTTCCATGGTGTCGCTCATCTTGGGCATACGAATTACTTCTGCCATATCGCTTGTTAAGGTATTTTAGTTTCTTGGTCAAAAATTAGAATTCAGTCAAAATTACAATAAAACGCGAATAGGTGTGACCTTTCACTTCATAAAATTGACCAAAACAACGCTTGGCTGAACATCTGTGATTTAATCAATTGATTTTCAACACGGCCATAAACGCCTCTTGCGGGATTTCTACATTACCAACCTGGCGCATGCGTTTTTTACCCTTTTTCTGCTTTTCAAGCAGCTTTCTTTTACGGGAAATATCACCGCCGTAACACTTCGCTAAAACGTCTTTACGCATCGCTTTCACCGTTTCGCGTGCAATGATCTTCTGACCAATTGCCGCCTGGATCGCAATTTCGAACATTTGGCGCGGGATCAGTTCTCTTAACTTCTCACACAGTTTCTTGCCCCATTCGTAAGATTTTGATCTATGAACAATGGCCGAAAGCGCATCCACAGGCTCGCCATTCAACATGACGTCCAGTTTCACCATATCCGATTCCTGGTAACCCGCCAGTTCGTAGTCCAGAGACGCATAACCGCGGGATATGGTTTTCAGTTTATCAAAGAAATCAAAAACCACCTCCGCAAGTGGAATAAGGAATTGAAGCTCAACACGTTCCGAAGTAAGGTAAACCTGATTTTTCAGGATGCCGCGTTTGTCCATACACAAGTTCAAAATCGCTCCGATGTAATCGGATTTCGTAATGATTTGTGCATTGATATAAGGCTCTTCAATCGAGTTAATGTGGTTAGGATCAGGCATTTCAGAGGGGGCGCTGATATTCAATAACTGGTCCTTGGTGTTTGTAACGCGGAACTGCACCGAAGGGACCGTCGTGATGACAGTCATATCAAACTCACGTTCCAAACGTTCCTGAACGATTTCCATATGTAGCATCCCGAGGAATCCACAACGGAATCCGAAGCCTAAGGCAGCGGAGGTTTCCGGTTCCCAAACAAGCGCAGCATCATTCAGTTGCAGTTTTTCCATCGCCTCGCGCAGTTCTTCAAACTCACTCGTGTCAACAGGATAGATCCCTGCAAAAACCATGGGCTTAACCTCCGAAAAACCAACAATTCCTTCACTCGCAGGCCTGTCAATATGCGTAAATGTGTCGCCTACTTTCACTTCCTTAGCCACTTTAATCCCCGAAATCAGGTAACCTACGTCGCCGCATTCCACCACTTGTTTCGGGATTTGTTGTAAGCCAAGCGTTCCGATCTCGTCGGCAATGTATTCTTTGCCCGTCGCCATAAACTTAACACGGTCCCCTTTTCTGATCGTCCCGTTTTTAACCCGGAAAATAACTTCGATGCCACGGTATGAATTGAAAACCGAGTCGAAAATCAATGCTTGCAATGGCGCTTTCGGATCGCCAACGGGTGCAGGAATTCTTTCAACGATCGCATTCAAAATAGCCTCGATGCCGATTCCCTCTTTTCCACTCGCCGGAATAATGTCTTCCCGCTCGCAGCCGAGCAGATCCACCATTTCGTCTTTGATTTCCTCTGGCATAGCACCCGGTAAATCTATTTTATTTAAAACCGGAATAATAACCAGGTCATGATTGATCGCCAGATAAAGGTTGGAGATCGTTTGGGCCTCTGTTCCCTGAGACGCGTCCACAAGCAGCAATGCGCCCTCGCAAGCCGCAATGGAACGGGAAACTTCATAAGAAAAGTCTACATGGCCCGGGGTGTCAATGAGGTTAAAAGTATATTCTTCTCCTTGATAAAGATAAGTCATTTGGATGGCGTGGCTCTTGATCGTGATGCCGCGTTCGCGTTCCAGGTCCATGTTATCGAGTAACTGTGCCTGCATATCGCGCTTGCTTACAGTATTTGTAAATTCCAGCAATCGATCTGCCAGTGTGCTTTTCCCGTGGTCAATATGGGCAATAATGCAAAAATTACGGATTTTCTTCATGAAAGTAGTTACTGTTCCAATGCCCTGCACGTAAAAGTCTGACGCAAAGCATCTGCAAAATTACGAGGGTAATTAATATTTCAACAGCTTTTCTCATTGAAGTTCAAACTTAGATGAAATACTTCTGCGGAAATCCCTGACAGGGTGTATTTTCATTTTCTGCAAATAGTTAAACCAAATCGTCAAAACAGCTAAAACAAATTATTTAATCATTTGATTAAATAATTTGTATAAATAAAATCTTTCTTTTAGTTTTGTGACGTTAATTTATTTAAATACAAATGGCGAAAGTTGTGAAGGCAGAGATTGACCTGTCGACGGAGGAGAAAATTAAGGAAGCTGCCAGCAAAGTTTTTACCAAAAAAGGATATGGCAACGCGCGGACAAGGGACATTGCGGAAGAAGCTGGAATAAATCTCGCGCTGCTCAACTACTATTTCAGAAGTAAGGAAAAGCTGTTTGACATTGTAATGGCGGAAAGGATCCAGAAACTCTTTGGGATTTTAACGCCTGTTTTAAATGATGCGGAAACAACATTGGAAGAAAAATTTGAAAAAATAACGGAGAATTATATCAACATGCTGATCGAGCATCCCGACCTCCCGATCTTCGTTTTAAGCGAGTTGAGGAATAATCCTGAACGGTTTGCGGACAGGTTGCAAGCCAAAACGCATTTGACGCAATCGGTTTTTATAAAGCAGTTGCAGGAAAAAGGGACTGAAATTCACCCGTTTCATTTTCTGATGAATCTGCTGGGAATGATCATTTTTCCGTTCGTGGGAAAGCCTGTTTTGCAGACCGTAACCGGCGGAGAAGAAAATTACCTGGCATTGATGGAACAGCGTAAAAAGCTGATCCCGGAATGGCTCAAAATGATGCTGGCGAAAGCGTAAATTTTTTTGGTTTTCGATTAATCAAATGATTAAATAAAACGAATAAATAAAATGATTAACTATTTCCGAATCCGGCTGCTTATAGTGCTTGGTTGGATAACTATTCCAACTGCCTTTGCACAAGATCAAGTGCTGACGATCAACGATTCCTATGAGCTTGCAAGGAGGAATTATCCGCTGATCAAGCAATTCGAATTGATCCGAAAAACAGAAGATTTCTCAGTGGAAAATGCTGCGAAGGGCTATTTGCCGCAAGTTTCTGTCCTTGGTCAGGCCACTTATCAATCCGCCGTGACGGAATTTAAGCTTCCCATCGCGATCCCGGGAGCGGAATTTCCTAGCATTAGTAAGGATCAATATAAAGTCTACGCAGAGGTTAACCAGACCATTTACGATGGAGGAGCAGTGCGCACGCAGATTGAATCGCAAAAGCAAAGTGCGCTTGTAGAAGCTCAAAGAGTGGAGGTAGAGGTTTATAAGTTAAATGAGCGGGTTAATCAGCTCTTTTTCGGCGTGCTGATGCTGGATGAGCAGTTGAAACAAAACGAACTTCTAAAAAAGGACATTGACCTGGGAATTAGGAAGATACAAGCCTTTATCGACAACGGAACAGCATTTAAAAGTAACGGAAACACGCTCAAAGCCGAATTGCTCAAAACCCAACAACGCGCCATAGAACTTGCATCAAACCGCAAAGCGTATCTCGATATGTTGGGCTTGCTAATAGGTCAGGATTTAGCTGAATCGACGGTTTTGGCAAAACCCGAAACGCTTTCACTAACCGGTGAAATAAGCCGACCTGAATTGCGACTACTCGATTATCAGCGCCAGAACCTCGACATTCAAGACCAATTATTAAAAGTGAAAAACCGTCCCAAGCTGAATTTCTTCTTTCAGGGAGGTTACGGACGGCCTGCGCTTAACATTCTCAACAATGGATTTGACCCTTATTACATGACAGGAGTCCGCCTGAATTGGTCGCTGTCAGGGTTATATACGGCAAAAAACAATCGCGCGCTGATCGCAAATAACCGGGAGTCCATTCAGGTGCAGCAAGCGCTTTTTTTATACAATACAAATCTGAGTTTGAAGCAGCAAAATGCAGATTTAATCAAACTTCAAAAGCTGCTTGAATCTGATGATGAGATCATTGCATTGCGGGAAAGTGTGAAAACGACCGCGGCTGCCCAGTTAGAAAACGGCGTGATTAACACGAATGATTATTTAAGGGAAGTCAATGCGGAAGATCAGGCAAGGTTAAACCGCATTCTGCATGAGATACAATTGTTGATGTCCAATTATAATGTGCGCACAACACGTGGACAAAACATTGATCAATAAACATTTACAAAAATTTATTAGCAGTAAATATTCAGAAATAATGAGGACAATCGGATTTGCTTTGATGATAGTTATGGCCTTTGCCGGCTGCAAGGGAAAGGAAAATGTGTATGACGCTTCGGGCACATTTGAAGCCGTTGAAACAATCGTTTCGGCAGAAGCAACCGGCCGGATCGTAGAATTCAAGCTGGAAGAAGGGCAGTTGCTGAAAGCCGGCGAAAAAGTGGGTTATATCGACAGTCTTCCCCTGTATTTAAAGAAAAAGCAGCTTGAAGCGCAGATTAAGGCCACAGGCAGCAAGTTACCCGACATTGCGGCACAGACGAATGTTTACAAGCAGCAGCTGGCTGTTTCTCAGACGAGACTGGATAATTTGCTGCACGAGCAAAAACGCATTCAGAACCTGGTCAAAGCCGACGCGGCCACACCGAAACAACTGGATGACATGAATGCGCAGATCAGTGAACTGCAAAAACAATTGGAAGTGATCAGTCGCCAGGATGCTGCGCAGGCGTCTGTGCTGAGGACGCAAACGTCGGGGTTAAGGGCGGATGTGGTTCCTTTATATGTTCAGATTGAGCAGGTTAATGATCAGCTGGCGAAATCCAGAATAGTGAATGAGGTCAACGGGACCGTGCTTTCCAAATATGCGGAAGCGAGTGAAATGGCAGTTGCCGGCAAGCCGCTTTATAAAATTGCAGACCTGACAACGATCATTTTGCGTGCCTATGTGACTGGCGATCAGTTAACAAACGTAAAGCTTAACCAGGAGGTGAAAGTGCTGGTGGACGAGAAGGAGGGGAAATACAGAGAGCTGCCCGGAACCGTTGAATGGATCAGTGACAAGGCGGAATTTACGCCCAAAACGATCCAGACGAAGGACGAGCGCGCCAATCTGGTTTACGCGGTTAAAATCAGGTTGAAGAATGACGGATTGCTGAAAATAGGCATGTATGGCGAAGTAATCCTTTGATATGGAAGCGGTTATTGTCAAAAATATCAAGAAAACTTACGGCAAGGAGAAGGTCCTTGCTGTGGACAATGTTTCCTTCACAGTAAACAAAGGCGAGCTTTTCGGACTGATCGGCCCGGATGGAGCAGGAAAGACAAGCATTTTCAGAATGCTGACCACATTGTTACTGCCGGACGAAGGCTCCGCAACAGTGGATGGTTTTGACGTTATCTCAGATTTTAAGCGGATCAGGAGTTCTGTGGGCTATATGCCGGGAAAATTTTCGCTCTATCAAGACCTTACCATTGAAGAAAACCTCAATTTTTTCGCAACGGTTTTTGGGACAACGGTTGAAGAAAATTACCATTTGATCAAAGATATTTATGTTCAGATAGAGCCCTTTAAAAAGCGACGCGCGGGAAAACTTTCAGGTGGAATGAAGCAGAAACTCGCGTTATGCTGTGCATTGATCCATAAACCGACCACCCTATTTCTCGACGAGCCAACGACCGGCGTTGACCCGGTCTCTCGGAAGGAATTCTGGGAAATGTTGCGGAGACTAAAAGAACAGGGCATAACCATCATTGTGTCAACGCCATACATGGACGAAGCTGCCCTTTGCGACCGGATTGCATTAATCCAAAACGGAAGAATTTTATCTATTGATACACCGGAGAATGTTACAAAGGCTTATCCTACAAGCCTTTATGCTGTTAAGGCTAATGAAATGTATCGATTATTAAAAAACCTGGAAACTTACCCGGACAGGCTGAACAGCTATGCCTTTGGAGAATATGCGCATGCGACATTTAAAACAGAGACATTAGATAAAACGCATTTGGAGCGTTTCCTGAGGGATAATGGGCTTTCGGGCATCGAGATCAAAAGCATTCCTGCGACCATTGAGGATTCTTTTATCAAACTATTAAACTAAAATCCAGCGGTGCTGACGGTTATGGAGGAAAAAGTGATTGTTTGCGACAGGCTGGCAAAGCGTTTTGGCGATTTTATTGCCACGAATGAGATTTCTTTTGAGGTAAATAAAGGAGAAATCTTCGGCTTTCTGGGCGCGAACGGTGCCGGTAAAACCACTGCTATGCGAATGCTTTGCGGCCTATCAGCCCCGACTTCCGGCTCAGCAACCATTGCAGGCTACGATGTTTACACCGAAACCGAGAAGATCAAGCGGAACATTGGCTATATGAGCCAGAAATTTTCACTTTACGAAAACCTGACGGTGCTCGAAAACGTCGAGTTTTTCGGAGGCATTTACGGGCTTACGGATCAGGATATCAAGAAAAAAACGGAAGAATTGGCCAGCAAGCTCGGGTTGAAAGGTGAGATGAAAAAACTCGTTGGATCGCTGCCATTGGGCTGGAAACAGAAATTATCCTTTTCAGTAGCCGTTTTACACGAACCCAAAATCGTTTTTCTGGATGAGCCAACCGGAGGCGTTGATCCGGTAACAAGGCGTCAGTTCTGGGATCTGATCTACGAAGCGGCGGATCGTGGAATTACGGTTTTTGTAACCACACATTATATGGACGAGGCCGAATATTGCAATCGTATATCCATCATGGTGGACGGGAAAATTGAGGTGCTGGACACACCGGGCAATCTGAAAAGGCAGTTCGAAGCCGACTCGATGGACGAGGTGTTTTACCAATTGGCGAGAAGCGCAAAAAGAGCAGATTCATGAAACAGTTTATCGCATTTGTCAAAAAAGAGTTTTTCCACGTTTTGCGTGACAGAAGAACATTGCTGATCCTTTTCGGCATGCCTATCGCCCAGATCCTGATCTTTGGTTTTGCTTTGACCAACGAGGTGAAGGATTCAGAAATCCTTGTGGTGGATTATGCAAAAGACGATGCGTCGCAACAGATCATTGCCGAGATCGCAGCGAGCCGTTATTTCGACATCCGGAATGCTGCATTGACGCACAAAGAGATTTTATCCACTTTTCAAAAAGGCAAGATCAAAGCCGTCGTTGTCTTTCCATCCGATTTCAATCGCGATCTTTTGCATAATAATCAGGCTCAAATACAGATCATTACGGACGCAACAGACATCAATACGGCCAATATGATCACCAATTACCTGACCGCGATCATTAAAGATTACCAAACGAAGATCAATGAAAATCTTACGATCCCTTATCAGATCATTCCCGAAACGCGGATGCTTTACAATCCGCAGCTCAAAGGTGCGCACGGTTTTGTGCCTGGTGTGATGGCGCTCGTGTTAATGTTGGTTTCTGTGATGATGACAGCCATTTCTATTGTCAGGGAAAAAGAGATGGGAACGATGGAAATCCTGTTGGTTTCGCCATTTAAGCCTGTTTTGGTGATTTTTGCGAAAGCATTTCCCTATCTGATCCTGTCACTGATTAATGTCGCTGCGATTCTTTTTCTGAGTGTTTTCGCGCTGGAACTTCCGATAAAAGGTAGCCTGCTGTTGCTGTTTGGAGAAAGCACATTGTTCATTATCACTTGTTTAGCATTAGGAATTTTTATTTCCATCAAAACCGATTCACAGCAGATCGCCATGCTGATTTCCTTAATGGGCATGTTGTTGCCAACCATGATGTTCAGTGGTTTTTTATTTCCTATTGAAAACATGCCGGTTCCATTGCAAGTTATTTCCAACATTATCCCTTCCAAATGGTTTTACATTATCGTTAAGTCGATCATGATCAAGGGATTGGGCATTGCTGCTCTCTGGAAGGAAACATTGATCCTGGCTGGTATGACGCTGTTTTTGCTTGCCATCAGTTTAAAAAGCTTTAAAATTCGCCTGCAATGAGAACACTTCGATTTCTGTTACGCAAAGAGTTCCGGCAGATTTTCCGTGACAAGGCCATTCTCACGCTCATATTCTTTATGCCGGTTATCCAGTTCATTATCATGCCATTAGCGGCTGATTACGAGGTCCGGAATGTGAATCTGTCGGTGGTTGATAATGATAAATCCACTTATTCTCAAAAGCTGATTTCAAAAGTGATCGCTTCGGGTTACTTCAAATTGCAGGGCTACAACAGCTCGTTTAAGGAAGCATTTCAGTTAATTGAGTCCGATAAGGCCGATTTGATCCTTGAAATCCCGCACGGTTTCGAGCGGAACCTGATCAGGGAGACTAAGCAAAAGTTGTTTGTGGCAGTGAATGCGATCAATGGCACAAAGGCCAACCTGGGCGGGGCATATCTGAGCACCATTATCGGTAATTTTAATGCGGACATTCGCATGCAACTGATTCAGCAACCCAGATTCAGCCAGTTTCCGGTGATTGAGGTGGTCGCTTCCAACTGGTTCAATCCGGTTCTGAACTACAAAGTTTTCATTGTTCCGGGCATTCTGGCCATCTTGGTGACCATGATAGGAGGGTTTCTGACGGCGTTGAACATTGTCAAGGAAAAAGAAGTCGGGACGATTGAGCAAATCAATGTTACACCCATTAAAAAGCACATTTTTATCCTGGGAAAACTGATTCCTTTCTGGGTTTTGGCGATGATCGTCTTTACGATCGGGCTTATTCTGGCTCGCCTGATTTATGGGATCGTCCCCATTGGCAGCCTGCTTGTGTTGTATGTTTTTATCGCCATTTACCTGCTTACCGTGCTTGGTTTCGGGCTTTTGGTTTCTACTTTCTGTGACACGCAGCAGCAGGCCATGTTCATCATGTTCTTTTTCATGATGCTTTTCATCCTGCTCGGTGGATTATTCACTTCAATTGACAGCATGCCGTATTGGGCCAAACTGATCACCCGCATTAATCCGGTCCGTTATATGATCGAAGTAATGCGGATGGTGATTTTAAAAGGCAGCGGATTTCAGGATGTTTTGCCGCAAATGGCCATAGTTTCCCTGATGGCGGTTATTTTGAATGGCTGGGCGATTTTGAATTACAAAAAAACAAACTGATCAATTCAGAGAAACCATCGCCTTAATAACACCATTGGCAGGATCGAGCCAGCCTTCAAACTCATCTTTCACCTGACCAAAAGTCACGCGGTGCGTGATGTAAGTTGTAGGATTAATGTATCCAGCTTTCATGCTGTCGATAACATGCTCAAAATCAACGCGAGTAGCATTGCGGCTGCTCATTAATGTGGCTTCCCGCTTGTGAAATTCCGGATGACTGAAACTGATTTCACCTTTTTGCAAGCCCACAAGCACATATCGGCCGCCATGCGCGAGATAACTGAAAGCTGTATTAATGGCTCTCAAATTGCCGGTCGCATCCACGATTACCGTTGGCATATCACCGTTTGTAATCTCATTTAGTTTTTCCAAAACATTGTCTGTCAATGCATTAATCGTGTGCGCAACGCCTAATTTTTCGCGGCAGAATGCTAATCGGCCATCATTAATGTCCAGTGCAATGACATTTGCACCTGCAATGCGTGCAAATTCCATAGTTCCGAGTCCGATGGGTCCGGCGCCAACGACCAAAACCGTTTCATTTTGCCCCACATTCGCCCGTCTGATGCCGTGTGCGCCAATTGAGAGCATTTCCACCAGCGCCAGCTCATCAAAACTCAAACCATTCCCATGCACAAGCGAGTAGGAGGGAACCGACAAATATTCAGACATTCCGCCATCAATATGCACGCCCGAAACACGAATGCTGGTGCAGCAATTGGGTTTGTTGTTCCGGCAGGCAATGCATTTTCCACAATTGAAATACGGAATAAATGTCACCGCGTCACCTACGGAAAATCCCGGCGCGCCGTCGGTTTCGACAATTTCCCCGGCCAGTTCATGACCCAGAATGCGCGGATAATTAAAGAAGGGCTGCGTTCCCTCGAATGCATGCAGATCCGTCCCGCAAATGCCGATCCGCTTGATTTTTATAATGGTATTTCCCGGCGTTAGTGCAGGTTTTTCTGCTTGCTGATAGGCAAATTCCCCGGGTGTGGTGCAAACCAAAACTTCCATAACTGAATGGAATTAATTTATATTTTTGTGTTGAGAATATCAGGAATTGGCCAATGCGCGGTCCAGGTGCACATAGCCGCCGTCTACATAAATTAGCTGGCCCGTGGTGTGGCTCGAACGTTGCGATAGCAGAAAAACGGTCATATTGGCGATTTCTTCGGCTGTTGTCATCCGGTTTTCCAAAGGAATGTGCGCAGTAATAGAAGCCAATTTTTCCTGCGGATTCGGCAGTGTTTCAATCCATTTTTCATAAAGCGGTGTCCAGCATTCCGCAACGATCACCGAATTGACGCGAATGCCATATTTCAAAAGTTCAACCGCCCATTCACGCGTCAGCGCATTGCGGCCGCCGTTGGATGCCGCATAGGCAGAAGTGCCTCCCTGTCCCGTATCCGCAGTTTTTGAACTAATATTCACAATAGAACCCTTGGAGGCTTTAAGCGCAGGCAATGCATAATGCGCCATCAGATAATAATGCACGACATTCTTGTGCAGGGAAGCTATAAACGCATCATAATCACCATTTTCTAGCCCAACTCCATCATTAACACCTGCATTATTAACCAGGCCGTCGATGCGGCCGAACTTTTCCACAACAGCCGCCACGGCTTGTTCACACGCTTCCGGCTTTGTAAGCTCTGCAACCACTTGGAACGAATTAATTCCTTTGGCAGACAGCGCATCCACCACTTTTTGGTTGTCCTCAGCATTGCGGCCGACGATCACGGGAATGGCGCCTTCATTTGCCAGCACATGCACAATGCCTTCGCCTATTCCTTTTGCGCCACCCGTTACGATAACGACCTTATCTTTCAATTGTAAATCCATGATTGATTAAATATTAGCTAAAAATACGGACGATTTTTAATGGGAAGCACCCAGCGTCACATGCTTAATTGAATTGTTTTTGATTGCAAAATAAAGAACCACCAGGAAACAAACCGCCGGAACAATGTAGGCTGTTTGAATGGACGAAATGTCTGAAACCTGACCCATGATAACCGGGAAAATGGCGCCGCCAACGATGGACATAATGACCAGGGAAGAGCCGATTTTGGTTTTTTCTCCCAAACCACGGATGCTGAGCGCAAAAATCGTAGGGAACATGATGGACATAAAGAACTGGACGCCTACCAATGCGTAAACCGCGACCATGCCTTCGGTAAGGACGGCAAGGATCAGCAAAGCCACATTAATAACACTATAAAGTGCCAGCAGACGCGGCGGAGCCACAAAACGCATCAGATAAGTGCCTATGAAACGCCCGATCATGAAGCTAAGAAATGCGCCGGAAAGTACATAAGCGGCCGTTTTTTCATCAATCCCCGCGACTTTATCCGAGAAACGAATGAAGAAGCTGCTGATACAAACCTGTGCACCAACATAGAAAAACTGCGCTATAACACCCAAAATCAGGTTTTTTTCAGACCAGATCGAGCCGCTAACTTTTCCGGTTGTGTCCTCTTCTTCCTGAATTTCTGGCAACGTTGTGCGCCAGATCATCACGGCGACAAACAAAACGACTATTCCAATAACCAAAAAAGGCATTTGCACGGAAGAAGCCTCAGCATTAAGATAACTATCCAGCTGCTCGGCGGACATGGATTGCTGTTCCTGCTCAGAAAGCGTTTTTCCTGAAAGAATGAATGTTCCGCCCATCAACGGCGCCAGAAAAGCGGCCAAACCATTGAAGGACTGTGCAAAGTTGAGGCGTTGGGTAGCAGAATCACTATCCCCCAAAACCGTAATGTACGGATTGGCAGCCGTTTCCAGTAATGTTAGGCCGCTGGCAATGACGAATAATGCAAACAGGAAAAAGCCGAAATGCCTTAGTTCGGCAGCCGGATAGAATAAAAATGTGCCGAAAGCAAACAGAAGCAGGCCTAATGTAATCCCCGCCTTGTAACCAAACCTTTTCATGAAAAGCCCGGCGGGTAAAGCAATCAGGAAATAGGCGATATAAGATGCGGAGTCAATAAGGGCAGATTGAAAGTCACTTAATTGACAGGCTTTCTTTAAATGCGGAATTAAAATTGGGTTGAGATTAAGGGCAAAACCCCACAGAAAAAACAAAGAAGTGATCAGAATGATAGCCAGCCGCGTTTTACGATCGGTCATAGAGGTCCGTAGTTAAGAATTTGGTAACAAGATATAGTAACGCCGTTTCCCGGCGTATCTACTTTGTTATGACAGAATTTCTCTGCCAAGTTATGACCCTAAGGAACATTCAGCAAATTTAAAACGGCTTCTCTTTTTCTGCGTGAAATGTATATATGTGTCCCGTCTGAAAGCACAAGGTAATCGTTGCTATTGGAAATGCGCACAATGTGTTCAGCATTAACCAGGTGGGATTTGTGCACGCGGATAAATTTAAAATGTGCCAAAATCTCCTCATAATGTTTGAGTGTTTTGGTAGCCACGAAAGGTTTTTTCCGCTCGGTCAAATGGATAACTGAGTAATTCCGGTCCGACTCAATGCGAAGGACTTCGGAGAGTGGAAAAAAGAAGGCGCCTTTTGAAGACGTGACGGCCAACCGAAACTCATTTGGGTCCTTCCTTTCAGCATTTTGGATAAAATTTTCATAGACCTTCCGCCTCCTGGGCGAAGTGGAGCGCTTGGCGAGATAGCGCTGCATGGCACCGATGAGCTCTTTCGGGTCGATTGGTTTCAGCAAATAGTCCAATGCACTGAAACGAAGCGCCTGGATTGCATATTTGTTGTGTGCGGTTGTAAATATCACATCGAACTGCGGATTTTTCAGTTTTATCAGCAGTTCAAAACCATTCTGATAAGGCATTTCGATGTCGACAAATGCTATATCGGGCTCAAAATCGTGCAAGATATTGCGTGCGTCCGCCGCAGACCGCGCGATGCGGACCTCTGAAATTTCAGGAACAAAATCAATGATCAGGCGGTGCAGGAAATTCCGCGCGGTCAGTTCGTCATCAACAATTAAAACTTTGATCATAACAGGGGGGCGGGGCACTTTTAATGCGAGGCCCCTTGCATTTCTCTCGCATTCCAAAATATTGGTAATTGAGAAATTTGCGCCTGTCGGATGTGCCACCGGCTGTTATGGATGATTCTTAGGCTAATGTTCAGCCGCGTGGTCCAAAGGTTTTTTCTGAAAACTGTAAATTAGATAGAATAGGGCAGGGAGGATAAAAACGCTTCCGATCAGCAATGCGAGTGCAAGCGCCTCCATTGTCTTTTCCTGTCCGCTGTGTTCAAGGAGCGACAGATAACCGCCTCCTTTTAGAATAACAATATTAGGGAAATGTTTATAAGTCGTTGTCAATAAGATCATTGTCACCTGGAATCCGGCCAGCGGGCGGAGTAATGCAAGCTTACCCTGGTAAAGTAGCGACCACATCCAGACGAGCGAAAGTGTGGCAGAAATAATGGCGATCCGTCCTACCCAGTTGCCAAAAACCCAGTCGATCAGCGGAATGTGCTCGATGTAAGCCGCAATAAACACGAGAATGCCGCATAGCACTGCGGCAATGTTGAAAAACTGCGCTTTGTGTGCAAAACGAAGCCTGTCCTGATCATTATCTGTTTCGCCAATCAAGTAAACGGAGGCCAGGAAGCCGCAAATGGCAACCGTGAACATGCCCACAGCAACCGAAAACCAGTGGAGCCAGCTGAAAATATAAGCCGAAAGAAAGGTGTCCGCCTGCGGATCAATATGCCCGGAAACGGCGCTTCCCGCAATAATCCCCAGAAACAATGGTGTTATAAAGCTTGAAACGGCAAAAATGGTGTTGTATAAATGTTGCATATCATCTACCACGGCGTCATAATGCCGGAAAGTGAAGGCCGTTCCGCGGGCTATAATGCCCAAAAGCATGATCGTCAGCGGGATATGCAGGTGAATGGACATGGTTGAGTAGATCACCGGAAATCCTACGAACAGGATCACTATAGCAATGATCAGCCACATATGATTGGCCTCCCAGATCGGCCCGATAGCACCATATAATGTCTTGCGCGTCACGGCTTTGTTTCTTCGCGACGTGAAAAGCTCGATGATCCCTGCACCAAAATCGGCCCCTCCAAGCAGGAGATAAAGGAGGATGGAGGCCCATAAGAAAGTGATGACTACGTAGAGCATTATTTAATGGCTGAATGACTGAATGAGCGAATGTTTAATGTTGTTTGTCGTAAAGTACTCCGACCATTTTGATCTGGCGGTAGAGCATAAAAACTACGATGATTGCAAGGGAAACGTAAACCGCGCTGAACAAATAGAATGAGTAAGCTATGCCGGGCATAGGGGTAACCGCGTCGGCCGTTCGCATGACATTGTGAATGATCCAGGGCTGTCGGCCAACTTCTGTTACTGTCCACCCAGCTTCCACGGCAATAAAGCCCAGTGGGGTTGCAGCCACAAATAATTTCAACAGCCAGCGACTTGTGAGCCAGTGTTTCTTTTTCCAGAGCGCCAGAAAATAAAGGACAGCAACCAGCATCATCGCCATGCCCATACCGACCATAATCTGGAAAGCATAATGTGTGATTGCGACAGGCGGCTGGTTTTCTTCCGGAATTCTGTCCAGGCCGGTCACTTCCGATTTAAAATCACCATGTGCCAGAAAGCTCAGGAAACCAGGCAGCTTTATCGCATAATCCACCTTTTTGTTCTTTTCGTCGGGGATGCCGCCCACAATTAATGAAGCAGATTTTTCTGTGTGAAAATGCGCTTCCATTGCGGCCAACTTGGCTGGTTGGCGGATAGCAACGTCTTTGGCTGAGATATCGCCGCTTAATGGTTGCAAAATCGCCGCAACACATCCGAAAATGGCCGCTATGGTGAATGATTTGGTATGAAAAAGTACATTTTGCCCTCTCAGGATCATCAATGCGTGCACACCCGCCACCGCAAAACCGGTCGCCACAAATGCAGCGATCGTCATATGGAGCGCTTGTGAAAACCACGCGTCGTTGAACATGGCCTCAATGGGATCAATGTTGATATACTGGCCATCGACGAAATCGAAGCCGGCCGGGCTGTTCATCCACGCATTAGCCGCCACAACAAGGATTCCCGAAGCAAGCCCGCTCACGCCGACAACGACGCCCGTGAACCAGTGGAACCATTTGTTGAACCGGTCCCAGCCGTAGAGGAAGAATCCCAGGGCGATTGCTTCAATAAAAAATGCCGTTCCTTCCAGCGAGAACGGCATTCCGAAAATAGGGCCTGCATGTTTCATGAATTCCGGCCACAACAGTCCAAGCTCAAACGATAGGACAGTTCCCGAAACCGCGCCCGTTGCAAAAAAGATCGCGACGCCTTTGCTCCATGCTTTTGTGACGTTTTTGTAAACAATGTTGTTGGTCCTGAGCCAGTAAAAATGCGCTACGGCCATAAAAAACGGCATAACCATGCCAATACAGGAAAATATAATGTGAAAGCCCAGCGAAAGGGCCATCTGAGATCGGGCAGCTATAAAATCATCCATCATGGAATTATTTTACTAAAAAATAGGAAGCATTCAAAGCTCCCCGGCCGCCTAAAAGCCAGCCGTCCAAAGCTAACGAAGTCTTATATGAAGAACCAGTTTTTCAGCAAAAAGGATCGTTGTGAAGGAAAGGAAATGGAAGGAATATTGTGGATATTATGAATGTGTATAATGTAAGGGGAGCTGGTTATTGCAACCATAATTTTAAACTGATATTAGCAATTTAACAAAAATTTATTAGTAATATTACTAATCTTTGAAACATCAATGTTCTTAAAAAATGCTGGGTATTATTGAAGATTATAAAGATCTGAGAAGTCATTTGGGAATTCTGATTGACAGGTCTGGATATAAGAATGCTTATATCGCTGAGAAAACCGGCATTCCTGCACCGAATTTTTCACAAAAGAAGAAACGAGGAAATTGGTCTGTGGAGGAAATTGAAAAAGTATTGAAAGTGATTGAAAATCAGGAGCTCGAAGATATATTTTTGTTAGAAATTTTGAAGAACCGGGATAAAGGAGACACATTAACCTTCGAGCAGTTCCAAAAAGAGATGGGATGGAACTAGTTGTTGAAAAGACATTTGTAAAAGAATTAAAACGCTGTCCCGATTACATTCAACGGCAAGTCGCTATTGTTTTAAATACAATTAAGGCTGTAGAACACATTATGGACATCCCTGATTGTTCACTGATACAGGGTAAAGCCAACAAAGAATATTATAGAATCCGCATTGGCGGTTACAGAATCGGTCTGAAATACCATGAAGGCACGATTAAAATCGTTTCCATCCTTACCATTCAGTCAAGAGGTGATATTTATAAGAAATTTCCTCCCAAATAGACATTAACTTTCCCCCTTCGCAGCCAACCTTTTCTTCACAACATCCGCTGGATATTTTAATGCCAGCTGCCTGATTTCGTAGGTGAATTCCTTAAATGTCTCCTCCCAGACCTCGGCTTCGCCGGGTTCGTAGTTGTAGAAACCGTGGGAATTGGCCACGCCGCGGCCGCCTTCACGGACAACTTTATCGATGAGTTCAGGGACTTCGGTGCTGTTGTTTAATGTAGGGAGCAGATTTTTCATGACGGTGTGGTAGGCGGGAACGCCTGTCAGGTCCATCCAGCGGAACACGCCGACTAAGGTCATAAAATAACCTGCATTATTGCGGCAGGAGCGGTCGACATCTTCAATGGTAGCATAACCGTTTTCAACCAGGCTGATGGCTTCGCGATACATGGCGTACATGAGCCGGTTGGTGATAAATCCGGCAATGTCCTTCCTTACCAGGATCGGTTCTTTGCCCCATTTGTGGGAAAGTTCGTATAAATATTCGCCATTTTTAATGTCCGTATCATCTCCGCAGATCACTTCCAGAAAGCGCGTCGTATGCGCTGGCTCTGTCCAATGCAAACCCAGAAAGCGTTCAGGATGAAGCGTTAATTTCTGCAACTGGCTGATGGGGATGGCAGAAGTGTTGCTGGATAATAATGCATCCGGTGCAATAACCGCTTCCACTTTTTTATAAACAGATTCTTTAATATCAATGTTTTCAATCGTGCATTCATTCACAATTTTGCACAGTTTGAGCTCGGCGTAATCCTCTGTAATGATCAGATTTTTTAAATAAAATTCCGGCCCGTTTTCGACCAGCCCTTTTTCTTTCGCATTTTCCAAATGCTCCCTAATTCTTCTTTCCGCATGAAGCAAGTCTGCGCTGATCGGGGCAATGGCAACCACCGGGTGGCCTGCAATCAACAAGCAAGTAACAATGCTGCAGCCCATTAACCCCAAACCAACTATGCCGACAGGTATTTCATTTGGATTCATTCGGAGAGGAAATTTTATGTTAAAGATTATACTAAAAGGACGAGATGGATGCTTCCTACTACACAAAAAGAGCCTCGGAATGTAATTCCGAGGCTCTTAATTTATTCATTATTCAATCCAAAAACTGGACCTATCTAGACCATTTATCTACTTCACTTTCAACTTCTTCACGGGTCTTACCTAGTTTTTTTTGAAGTTTGCCAAGAAGCTCATCTTCTTTTCCATCTTCATATAACAGGTCATCATCGGTCAAATCTGCATATTGTTGCTTGAATTTACCTTTCAGTTCATTCCAGTTTCCTTTTACTTGTTGTGTGAAAGCACTCATGATTTCATCAATTTAAATTAAAAAATATGCTTGGTTAAAAGCATGCGACTGATGAAACATGGGCAACAATCATTCCACTAGCATTTCATTAAGTTTTTAGCGGTTTTGAGTAAGAATTTTCCCGAAAGTGTCCAAATATTTGCTTGGAAAACCTTACTCCGCCTGTGCAATGAGCTTATCCAAGCGCACAATGCCCTGCACCATGGATCGAACAGAATGATAATTTACTTTCCAGGAATGGCTCATATGCTTCCAGATCGGCTCGCCCTGACGGGTTAATAAGGGTAGCCATTCGCCCACTTCGTGATGGATCATCTTATCAAAAACAAAGCGGTGAGTTGCATCATATGCTTTCAAATATTTTTCATCCCCATAAACCCGGTAAGCATCCAGCATCCCAATAATCACTTCCGCTTGCTGCCAGAACTCTTTTTCACGATCATAAACTTCGCCTGCATGCGAGCCTTCCACATACACGCCGCCGAATTCCCAGTCGATGCCATGCTCCACCGCGTGATCGTAGGAAGCCAGGAGTTGGTCTTGATAGGCGTCATAGGGAACGCCTGCGATGTCCAGCGCATGCATGAGCAGCCACGCAAATTCCACATTATGGCCATAGCTTGTGTTGTCTTCGGCAGAGCTTTTCATGCCATCTTCCGAAAACCGGTCCCAGCCCCAGATAATGTCGAACTTAATTTGCGGCGCAACTGTCCAGTCTGCCCAGAACTGCGGAATGCCCGTTTTGTATTGCGGGTGCATGATTTTATGCAAAAGCAGCTCAATAATTTCCATCAGCTTGCGCTTATGCACTTGTTTTTGGCTTGCTTCATATAATGTTGTAAAGGCCTCCATCAAATGCATATGGGCATCCAATGTTTTACGGTCGCCGCCCGCCGGACCGTTGCCTTTCAGCTCCCAGTTACGGTGGAACATTTCAAAATATCCACCATAGTAAGTGTCTGCCCCGTGTATTTGTAATAAATCAAAAACCTTTTCAGCATATTCCAAACCGCGTGGATCGCCCGTTGCCAATGTGTATTCGGCCAGACTGTAAATGGCAAAACTATGTCCGTAAACGATCTTTTCATCAATCTTAACATTGCCCTTGCGATCCATAAGCCAGTAAAATCCGCCATTTTCCTCGTCCCACATTTTATTGATCAGAAAATCCACGCCGTGGCTTGCAATAGCAGCATAACGACCGTCGCCATAACCCGCCCTATGTGCAGAAGAAAATGTAAAAACAGTCCTGGTTTGGGCAATGAGCGATTTTTCGTCTTCGCCGGAATCGTTTCCAGCATTGTCGAAATGGGTGATGAAGCCTCCATTTTCTTTGTCTACACATCTGCTTTCCCAAAAAGGAAGCAACTCGGTTGTTAAATGGTTATGGATTTCGCTGCGGTAATTTTTTAATTGGTCAATGCTCATTTGGTAATCCTATTTATGTCCCCGGGAGGGCAGTTTTGGTTAAAGTTTTTTCTATCTAAGACAGGCTAATACTATAACTACTTAAAGGAAAAAATGGACTACTTACCCGATATTTGCAAATGCTGAGACATAAATCGTAATTCGCAAAGAATTCTTTAACCTGAAATGATATGAGCAATCCTGAAATTGTTGAGATCCTGGAATTAACCGCCAAATTGATGGAACTGCACGGTGCAGACCCTTTCAAGATCAAGGGATATTCGATTGCGGCTTTTTATCTGGATAAATATAAGGAAGGGGAGCTCCAACATATGACGGAGCAGGAGCTTACCAAATTGCAGGGAATTGGTAAAAGCACCGCCGGCAAGATCGTTCAGATTGCAAAAACGGGAACATTTCCGGAGCTCGAAGACCTGCTTCGCAACACGCCGCTGGGTGTGATGGAAATGTTCAATATCAAAGGAATAGGACCTAAGAAAATAGCCGTGCTATGGCAGGAACTCGGCATTGATAACCTGCACGAGCTCGAACTGGCTTGCCTGAACGGCACAGTTGCCAAACTCAAAGGTTTCGGCGGAAGCATTCAGCAAAAAATCATTGATTCACTGGCTTTTCTGAAAGATCAGGCTGGAAAATTGCGGATGGACAAGGCAGAAGTGATCGCTGAAATGATCGTTAGGGAGCTGAAAAAGAGCTTCGATCAAGTGGAAGTTGCTGGCGATATCAGACGCAGGGCCGAGATTGTGGATACAATCAAAATCCTGGTTGGGACAGATTCGCCGGCTTTGCTGCAAACGTTTATTGGTGAAATTGAAATTCTTGTTCAGGACGAAAAACGGTCATCGCCTTTTGTGTGGCGCGGGAATGTGCAGGATGTGATGGTTGATATTGAAATCGTTGCTGCCAAACCCGAACGCGTTGTGAATGAATTATTTATCGAAACTTCCGATGCATTGCATCTCGGTTATCCGACGCCGGCCGGCAGCACGATCTGGCGTCATGCATATTATGAAGAAGCAGAGAATGAAGAGGTTATTTATCAAAAAGCTGGGCTGCCTTACATTGTTCCAGAAATGCGCGAAGGCGCCAATGAGTTCCTCTGGGCCGAAACGCATTCCACAGATCAGCTCATTACCTGGGACGACCTGAAAGGGATTTTGCACAATCACAGCACTTATTCCGACGGTCAGCATACATTGGAACAAATGGCGCTGTATTGCCGTGAGCTGGGTTTTGAATATTTGGGAATTGCCGATCACTCGCAGACTGCTACTTATGCGCAAGGTCTTAAAATCGAAGACGTCATTCGCCAGCACGAAGAAATTGCAAAACTGAACGCGCGTTTCGCGGCAGAAAATCCGGAAAAGCCATTCAAAATCTTAAAAGGAATAGAATCTGATATTTTAGGAGACGGTTCATTGGATTATCCAACCGAGATCCTCGCCTCGTTCGATTACATTGTTGCATCCGTGCATAGCAACCTCACGATGACGCTTGAAAAAGCCACCACGCGATTGCTCAAAGCCATTGAAAATCCATATACAACCATATTGGGCCACCCCACCGGCCGCCTCTTACTTTCAAGAGAAGGCTATCCCATCGATCACAAAGCCATCATCGACGCCTGCGCCGAACGTCAGGTGGTCGTAGAAATCAACGCGTCCCCCTGGCGCCTCGACCTCGACTGGCGCTGGATTTCCTACTGCATGGAAAAAGGCGTCCTCCTGAGCATTAACCCTGATGCCCATTCTAAGGAAGGCTATTTTGATATGCATTATGGCGTTGCCGTGGCAAGGAAAGGCGGCTTGACGAAGGATATGACGTTTAATGCGTTTGATTTGGGTAGGATGGAGGAGTATTTGATAAGTAGGTTGAATATTTTAAATTTAAAATAATAATAATTATATTAAGTTTAAAATTGTTTACTATTTTAATAATTGAACTATAAAATAGTATTACTATTTTTGTGCTGACAAAGTAAAATAGGTAAACTAATTTACTCTTCACAATTTTTGGCTTATGTTTTTTTCCAGAGATATCTATCCCCAACTGCTTGAACACCTATCAAGAAGGCAGATTACAGTTTTAACCGGCATGAGACGAACGGGTAAAACTTCTTTGGTAAAGCAACTTTTATCCCAATCCGACATAACGCAAAAGCACTATTTCGACCTCGAAAGAATAGACACCCGTGCACTATTTTCTGAGCCTAACTATGAAACAATCATATATGCGCTTACGCAAAGAGGGACTGATTTTACGAAAAAAGTGCTGATCGCCATCGATGAGATACAATTAGTGCCGAATCTTCCCAGTATTCTTAAATATCTCTACGATACTTATGATATCAAGTTTATAGTGACGGGATCCAGTGCTTACTATATGAAAAATCAGTTTTCGGAGTCACTTGCTGGGAGGAAGAAGATTTTTGAAATTTTCCCATTGAATTTTGGCGAACTGCTTTCATTTAATGGCGTTCCGGCAGTTACATTGAGTTTTGACCAATCAGCTAAATATGCAGAATCCGAGTACGAAAGGCTAAAAATGTATTATGACGCCTACATAAATTTTGGCGGATTTCCCGAGGTAGTTTTGGCCGATTCGATTGCTGAGAAAAAGGATTTGATCAGTGATATTTTAAGTTCGTATATCAATTTTGACCTTGCTTTGCTTTCTGACATTAGAGATCCAACTAATTTATTTAAGTTAATCAAGTTGTTATCCGTCCGGATCGGCACGAAATTGGATGTCTCAAAATTGACCAGTGTTATTGGCATTAACCGTACAGTTGTTGAAAACTATCTGGATCTTTTAGAAAAAAGCTATCTGATCAAAACGATTCCTGTGCGTTCCACAAGCCCTGATCGGGAGATTGTGAAAGCAAAAAAGGTGTACTTTTTAGATAATGGGATTGCGTCGTTATCGGGCGATCTGGGGAGCGGTTCTAAATTTGAGAATGCCGTTTTTAACCAATTACTGCATAAAGGTGAAGTGGCTTACTATCAGCTCAAAACCGGCAGGGAAATTGACTTTATTGTGGATAAAGACTTCTGTTTCGAAGTGAAAGAAACAGCAACAGAAGCAGATTTGAAGAATGTCCAATCCCTCGCGAAAAATCTGGAAATCACCAAATCATTTGTAATAGGAAGGCACCCTGTCAAAAAATTCGAAGGTTTCATTTGGGGAGGTTTTATTCGCTAAAACCTCCCGATTTTATTACGCACTTACCCCTTCCCAAACACCAAAGCTAAAATCCTGGGGACTTTCGTCCGATCATCCTCATCAAAAAACTCACGCACTTCTTCGATTTTTAAGCCGTATTTTGATGCGGATTCGGTAAAATCGGAGACATTGTGAATGTAGCAGGGCACTATGGTCTGGCCTTCTTCGGTTTCGAAGCGGGCTTTGGAGCCGGAATATTGCTTAAATGGATGAAGTTCGCCCAGATATACTTTCCCGCTGCCAGAGAGCTTTTGGCTTACTTCTCTGAAAATGAAGTCAAGGTTTTCAATGTGTTCTAGGACAAGGCTGAATGTGATCAGGTCGAATTTGTCGCTTGTGAAATTCCAGTCCTGGGTAATGTCAGCCTGGATGAATGTGGCTTCGCGGCCGGATAGTTTTTCTTTGGCTTTGGCGAGCATTTCTGCGGAAAGATCTGCGCCGATGAGTTTTTTGGTCCTGGTAATGAGCCATTGTGAGTTCTTCCCTGTTCCACAGCCGATTTCCAGAATGCTATCAAATGACTGATCAGCCAAAATCTGGCGAAGCGCCATCGCTTCCAAATCGCGCGTTTTGTTCACGTTCGTATCATATTGCTCCGACCATTTGTCGTAAGCTTTTTGCGTATTTTCAATGCTCATGGCTTTTATAAAATCCTTAATGCTGTATTGGTTTCAAAAATTTCCTGTGGCAAATATGCAGTAATTCCTGTTTTTAAAGCATCAATCAGCCTGGTTTTCATTTGTTCGCGGTTGACCAGCAGGCAAACTTCGCGCGCCGGCTCGGGAAACTGAAAGCTGCGAATGTGCTT
Source organism: Dyadobacter fanqingshengii (assembly GCF_023822005.2). Taxonomy (GTDB): domain Bacteria; phylum Bacteroidota; class Bacteroidia; order Cytophagales; family Spirosomataceae; genus Dyadobacter; species Dyadobacter fanqingshengii. Next base: position 2,632,155 of record NZ_CP098806.1, on the reverse strand, counting down.
TTTTCGCTCCTCGGAAAGCTCCATAACCGCCATTTCCGGTAAAATGGTAATGCCGCCGTTCTTCTCAACCATCCGGATCAATGTTTCAATGCTGCCCGAACGATAACTGAAACTGCTGCCAAACTGGCTGTTGCGGCTCAATTCACACAAGCGCTGGATTTGCGTGCGGAAACAATGTCCTTCTTCCAAAAGCCACAGCTCGTTCGGCTCGATATCTGCTGGCAGAATGTATTTTTTGGCATACAAATCGGTGTTTTCCGAAACATAGGCGTAAAAGCGTTCCTTATATAACGGGATTTCCTGCAAGCTGCTTTCCTCGGACAACGAAGCAATAATTCCCACATCCAGATTGCCCAGTTTCAGCTCACTAATGATGCGTTCGGTGATCATTTCGGAGACGTGAAGCTTGATATCGGGGTAATTGGTAATAAAAGGATTAACGAAATGCGGCAGCAGATAAGGTGCAATGGTGGGGATGATCCCTATCCGCAATTCGCCCGATAAATCACCATTGAAATGCTTGGCGATCTCATTCATCCGCGATGCCTCACGCAAAATCGTTTTAGCCTGATCAATAATTTCACGGCCTATGCCGGTGGGAACAATGGGTTGTTTAGTCCTGTCAAAAATTTTAACGGATAGTTCTTCTTCCAGCTTGCGGATCATCATGGAAAGCGTGGGCTGGGTCACATTACAATGTTCGGCTGCCTGGACGAAATGCCTGTAATTATCGACTGCGACAATGTATTCCAGTTGTTGAATGTTCATTTAGACCGAAGGAGTGGGGATAGATTATATTGATGTAAAGATAATGTTAATCGGTTTATTTTATAATCATAACGTATTCTGTTTCGCGTTACTCTAAGACTTGGCAGTGCGCTTTGCATTAAATTGCTATTAATTTTTGTTTTAGACTGAAAACGGGCATGATATTTGGTTGATCATTGTACATTAGATCAATAAAATATCTATCGCTCACATTAATTTGAAAAAAATGAAAAACCTGAAAGCATTGGTTCTGCTGGCTTTAATGGCTTTTGCAGCCCCAGCATTTGCACAAACGGCGACGCCCGCCAAGAAACCGGCTACCAATAAAACAACCGTGTCTACGAAGCAGACCGGAAATGATAAAACCACTATCAAAGTAAAAGCTAACGGAACGCCCGACAAGCGTTATTCGGAGAACAAAAAGCTCAAAGCCAACGGCACGCCGGATAAGCGTTACAATGAAAACAAAAACCTTAAAAAAGACGGCACGCCGGACAAACGTTTCAAAACGAGCAAAGCCGACTCGCTGAAAGCTGCTAAAAAGCAATAGATCAAAATAATACCGGAAATATTCTCCGGAAAATTTAGGGTAAGCGCCCGACTGGTTGTCATTCCAATGAACAGCCTAAGTCGGGCGCTTATTTTTTACCAGTAATCTACCATTGCAATGAACGTAGCCATCGCGGATGACGTAACATTTTTAAGCAGGGATCGGGAAGCGGAGTTTGAGAGGGTTTTTAAAAAGCATTTTAAAGGCCTTCACGCCTATGCCTGCACTATTTTGCGGGATGACATTATGGCCGAAGAAATGGTGCAGAATGTTTTTTGCCGGCTCTGGGAAAAGACAGATCACATTGAGATAAAAGAATCTGTCAGCGGCTATCTGTATCGCTCGGTTTACCACGAAAGCCTTAATTATATCAAGCATTTGAAAGTCAGGGACGCCTACCAAACGTACGCAATTAATCAAATGGAACACAGCAACAACACAGCTCATCACCTAGAACTGAAAGAGCTTGAACAGCGCCTGGACAGCGCATTGAAAGAATTACCCGAAAAATGCAGGACGATATTCCAGATGAGCCGATTTGAAGAGCTGAAATACCAGGAAATCGCCGACCTCCTGCAATTGCCTTTGAAAACAGTGGAAAATCAAATGGGTAAGGCGCTGCGTCTTTTGCGTCTGAAACTGGTTGATTTCCTGCCCGCATCCATCCTCTTATTTCTCCTCAGCTAATCCGTGTCAGTCATGCATAAAGAACTGAATTACAACATAGACGACTTGCTTGTCAAGGCCTTACTGGACGAGGCAAACGTCGCAGAACAGATCGAGATCAACCAATGGTTGTCCGATAGTGATGAGAACCAGCGATATTTCGAGCATTTCGAATTGATCTGGAACCAGAGCAAACAATTGGCAGCGCAAAACCTGGTTGATGAAGATGCAGCCTGGGAGCGTTTCAGGAAAAGGACGCAAAAAGTGAGGGAAGAAGCGCCGGTTATCCCTCTTCACGAACCGAAAAAGTCGTTTGCTTTCCTTAGAGTTGCCGCGCTCATCGCCGCAACCTTGTGTACGGGCTGGTTAGCCTATATGTTTTTTGGTCAAAGTGTTGATAGTGAGATGCTGACCGTTCGTTCGGGATCGCAGACTGTGATCGACACATTGCCGGACGGGTCCATTGTGACTTTAAATAAAAAATCAAGCATCTCTTATCCCGCTGAATTTACGGGAGGTAAAAGGGAAGTTGCTTTGACAGGCGAAGCATTCTTTGAGGTGACGAAGGACAAGACAAAACCATTTATAATTTCAGTGAATGATATGACTGTGAAGGTTTTGGGGACGAGTTTCAATGTGAAGGACAATGCTAAGAAGACCGAAGTGATCGTAGAAACCGGTTTGGTTGAAGTGGCCAAAAACAATGAATTTGTCCGCATTAGTCCCAAACAAAAAGCAACGGTCATCAAAGCCAGTCCGGCGTTGGTAAAGGATGAAACAGAAGATGATTTTTATAAATATTACCGAACAAACAAGCTGGTCTGCAACGACACGCCTTTGTGGAGACTGGTGGAAATCCTGAACGAAACTTACGACGCCAACATCGTGATAGGAGACGAACGTTTGAACAATCTGCCTATCAATACAACATTTGATAAAAAATCGCTGGATAGCACATTAAACCTTATCAGTGAAACATTAACAATAAAAGTTGAACGCAGCGGAGCGCAGATCATTTTGAAATAGGACTTATCTTTCGGAATGAATCGGACTTTTACGCTACTCAACACGATAAAATTCATCATAAGCATGCTAATTATGCCCTGCGCAGCCTACGCGCAGGGCATTCTGAGTAAGACTGTTACCGTTTCCGCACAAAGGGAGCCGGTGTCAACGGTTTTAAAAGCAGTCAGTGATCAGGGAAAATTTTACTTCTCATATAACAGCAACATTATCTCCGGCGACAGTCTGGTAACATTAAATGCCCCTCAGCAAACTGTTAAGCAGGTGCTGGACCAGTTGTTCGGCAGCAAATATCAATACAGGGAAAAGGGTGATTATCTGATCATTCTTCCGGCTGCGAGAGAAAAAGTATTCTATATAAGCGGCCATATTTTTGACCAGGAAACGCAAGTTGCGGTTGACTATGCCAGCATTTATTCCAGGCAATTGCTGGTCTCCACTTTGTCGGACGATGCAGGACATTTCAGGCTTCGGATTAAGGACAGAACTCTCCCTTTAAGCCTGACGATCAGCAAAGTAGGCTACGGGGACACAACGATTGTCATCAATCAGGAAAGTGCGGATATGCGCATCAATATCTTGCAAAAAGCCGTTGATCTGGACCCACTGATTGTTCGCTATTCCGAAGGTGAATCGACCTGGCTCGGGCGTTTTTTCCTTTCTGCTAAGTTGCGGGCGCAAAGTCGTAACATTGGCCGTTTCTTCGTCGCGTTGCCTTATCAGGCATCATTAACACCGGGGTTAGGCACGCACGGGAGAATGAGTTCGCAGGTTGTGAACAAGTTCTCACTCAACTTGCTGGGCGGCTACACGGCTGGGGTCAACGGCGCTGAGATAGCCGGAGGCTTTAATATTTCAAAACAAGATGTCCGGTATGCGCAACTTGCGGGAGCATTTAATGTGGTTTCCGGGGACGTAACGGGTGTGCAGCTGGCGGGTTTCCTGAATCACATTCTTGATTCGCTCAGCGGCGTTCAGTTGTCGGGTTTTGGCGGCATCGTAAAGAAAAACATTCAGGGCGTGCAAGTGAGCGGCTTTGCGAGTAGGGCGGCATCGTCGCTGCATGGCGTCCAGGTTTCCGGTGCGTGGAGCTCAGTCCGGGAAAATGTGGATGGCGTTCAGGTTTCGGGTGGATGGAGCTCTGTTCGGGGTGACGTGGACGGCGCTCAGGTTGCGGGCGCATATAGCCATACGTCTGGGAATTTTAGCGGTCTGCAAATCGCTGGCGGGCTTAATGTTGTGCAAAAGGATTTTTCAGGCGGACAGATCAGTGGGGGAATCAATGTTGTACAGGGCAAAGTCCGTGGTTTTCAGTTTGGTGTGTGGAATGCTGCCCGGAGATTGAGCGGGACACAGCTCGGCGTGATCAATGTTGCCGACAGCTCTTCGGGACTTAGTTTGGGACTGATTAACATTATCCGGAAAAGCACTTCCAACATTTCTGTTTATGCCAATGAAATTACGCCCGTAAATGTAGCCTGGAAGATGGGAACGCATAAATTTTACAGCATACTCATGGCAGGAACTACCACTGGCGGACAAAACAAAGTCCTCACATTCGGAGCCGGAATTGGGAAGGAATTTTTCCCATTCAAGAAGTTTGGTTTCTTTACCGAAATTCTCAATCAGAACATTTACACCACCAGCTGGGAGAATATGCCATTCATTTATCGCTTCCAAACCGCGGTTACCTACAAGCTGAACAAGCGCCTGATGCTGTTTGCCGGTCCATCATTCACCATATACGACAGTGACGGTTTCCAGACCGAAAAAGGCTACAAATCCTTCCCCCCCAAAGGTTACCCCGACTTTGGAATGGCTAACAAAGACATGACCTCCTGGATCGGCTGGCAAGGCGGTTTGAGCTGGCGTTATGGGAAATTTTAATTGCTAGAATGTTTCAGCTTGCTCAATGATCTTCACCAGTTCGGGCATATTATTCACTATCCACGCCGGCACTTTATCTTTTCTGATGAAGCAAATCTTTTGATCTTCCAGAGTGAGTATGTGCGTAGCAGTAATGGAACTGTTGTCAATAATGGTGAGTCTGTCTATTAAAGGTAGATTTTGATCGAGTAAACGTATGTTGCCGAAAAAGTTTTCATAGATATGAGCAGGCGCAACATGATGTCCACCCTGTGAAACCCTCACAGCAACTCTCTGCAATGATATATTAACGTTTTCAAGTGCCAGAAAAATCATGTTGATCCTATATCCGGCGTCTTGAAATCGCCTGATCGTTTTCCAGGAGTTTTCGGTGCTGAAATGCCCTTCGTAAGCATAGTCCTGTCTCTCGACAATTGCTCTTGAAATTTCATATTCAAAGATGCGTTGAAGTTCCTCTTCTGCTAGTTGCCGTGCATATTTTGCCACTTTGGTTAGCTTGTAATGCCGATTCAGCAGTTGATAAAATATTTTATCACCATCAAAAACGGGAAAGTCAGTTGGTTTGGGAATCAAAGCGTTTGCATTTAAAGACTTTCCTGCACCGTTTGGACCGGTAATCAAGAAAAGATCAGGCATACTGAAACGCAGGCAGATTAAGTTTCTGTCTGATATCCGCAGTTTCGGCCGGGGTTAATGCTCTAACCTCAATGATCGTTTGCAAATCGTCAGCTAGGTTCATCAATTTCATAGAACCGTCTGGATATTCGTAAATGAAGCCCTCTGTGTTAATCTCAGAATCGTGAAGCATAAAAGGACACCCCTTCTCAAAGGTCTCTAAACGAACTTCCTTCAAGTGTATATTCAACCGCGATTCTTCTTTGGTAATCATCATATTAAAGTTATAGTGTCCTGACTGTAAACAAAAATAGTAAAATCGAGCATCCAATGAAAGCAGAACGCGACACAACTCAAACGGAAACCGCCCCATTGAGTCAAAGCGATTTTTTTTCCAAATTATTTTAGGGTAAGCGCAAATCTCGTTGTCGGTACTTTGCATACAGCAATTGGACCGGATTGAAGGCCTGCAATTTGAGTTCCTGCCGACTGTATGTGTTTAAATGATTTCTCTTTAAATACATTCCCATGAAAAATTTAAGATTTTTTGCTACCAAAGCACTTTTTGTAAGCATCTTTTTACTCGGCCTTTCTTTTGTTTCTTTTGGTCAAAACGACACCATATCAGCAGTGCATGTTGGATTTATTTATCCGCTCAGCACCAATGGCAAACACGCTGCTTCCTATACAAACCGCTTTTCCCTGCACGCCATCGCAGGCCTTTCCAAGTCAGAAACAGGCGTTGCCATTTCCGGTGCAGCCAATCTGATCAAACAAGACGCATCCGGATTACATATGGCGGGTGCGGTGAACCTCATTTCGCACGATGCAAAGGGAATTCAGCTCGCCGGAGGAGCCAACATTATAGGAAACAATGCCAACGGAATTCAAATGGCGGGATTTTCAAACATTATAAAAAATGAAGCGAAAGGCGGACAAATTGCAGGATTCATGAATTTGGCAGGCAGTTCTCAATCGGTGCAGATGGCGGGCTTTGCCAACATTACACGCAACGATGCGAAAGGATTGCAATTGAGCGGATTTTTGAACAAAGGTAAAAATGTGAATGCGCAGGTTGCGGGTTTTGCCAACATTGCCAAGAATGTTAAGGGCATACAACTTGCTGGGTTAATCAACATTGCAGACACGAGTGACTATCCCATTGCCGTTTTCAATTTTATCAGAAGTGGTGAAAAAACCATTGCACTAACGCTTGATGAAACCATGACAACCATTGCATCCTTCCGTTCCGGTGGCCGCGTTTTATATGGAATTGCCGGTTTAGGATATAATTTCAAAGGCGATAAACGCGACTTGTACGCAATTGAAGCCGGTTTAGGTGCGCACATTAAGTTGGTCAAGGATTTCAGGCTTAATCTGGAAGCGGTCAGTCAAACATTGTCTAATTTCAAAAAAGGCAGTTATAATAAAAACTCCCTGCGCATTATCCCGGCTTATAAAATTGGTAATAAAATCGAAATCTTCGCCGGCCCGACCATTAACTATGTAAGTTACAAACGGGATAACGACTATGACTTTGTCAAAAAATACATTTGGAAAAACGATAGCTCCAAGGATTTTCAGGGCGTTCATTTCGGGTTCAATACGGGCATCCAGCTCAAATTGTAATGCGCAGCGCCCAATCCATGCCATGGAAAGAGAAGCGGTGGCTCACTGCTTCTCTTTCCCGGATCGGCGTAAGCAGCGTCTCCATCCTGTTCTGGCGAGTAACTTCGCATTTTATTTATCTGGTTTTCCGGCATATTTGGCCGTATCGCAAAAAGGTTATCCTGAAAAATCTGACGATATGTTTTCCAAATCTCTCAAATGCTGAGAAAGCCCGGTTGACGAACAAATATTACCGGCACCTGGCGAATCTGATCGTAGAGCCTTTAATGGTCCGTAACATTGCCCAGAAGGACCTTGCGAAATTTGTGAGCTACGGGAATCCGTCCGTTATTCATCAATTACTGTCGGAAAAAAAGGACGTCGTATTATTGGTTTCACATTATGGGAACTGGGAATATCTCTTTTCAATGCCTTTACTGACTAACAGCAATGTTCTGGCAGCTTACTCGCCTGTTTCCAATGGCATGTTGAATGAAAAGTTGAAGAGGCTGAGAAGCCGTTTCGGCATTAAGCTGATCCCGAAAGCAAACTGGTATCGCTCGGCTATAAATTGGTGCGATAATAAACCTGCAATATTTGTCAACATTGCTGATCAGAGACCGCCCGTCGCGGGCAAAAACGTAATCGAATTCTTTAACCGCGAGACGTATATCCAATCAGGTGCGGCGCGCATTGCGATCAAGCGAAATAGCGCCGTAGTGTACCTGGATGTACAAAAACGGGGTGCGCACAAATACAATTTCAGGTTCAATTTACTGGTTGAAGAAGCCGGAAAAATGGGTGAAACGGAAATAATGAAATTGTATTATACAGAGTTGGAAAAGAATATTAAGCGCCAGCCTGAGTTGTGGTTATGGTCTCATAACCGATGGAAATTTGGTTTTTCTACTACATTACCATCAAAAAAGCCAATAAATGTTGTATAATTCAGCAAATGGTGTGCGTTAGTCCCCAGTTCCCGATTTTTGACCTAAAATTGTAATCTTTTCATAGTCAGTTGTTTGAATACAAATGTTTTGGCGGGAGCAGGTTTTTTACTGTTAGCGGTCAAACCAATTATTTACTAAAACAAAGCATTATGAGAAAATTAGCATTTTTGGGTGTGTTTTTTATCGCCGCGATGGTAGGATGTAGTGATGACGATGAAGTAACAGACCCGACTCCCGTATTGCCCGAACTGAAAGTCAGCACGACCCTTTCCGGCGCAAACGAGGTCCCAGCTAATCCATCAACAGCAACTGGATCAGTAGATGGTACGTTGGATCAGGAAAGCAGGATTTTAAGCTTAAACATGATGTACAGCGATTCTGCTTCGTCCGACTCAACTTCAACAGATTCCACATTCACTCCCACAGCTTGGCACATTCACAAGGCGCCGGTTGATTCGGCAGGAGCAGTGGTAATCAATCTCGGAACAACTTTTACCTCACCCTTTGCATTTAAAGACACTTTGACCGAAGCACAGGTAGCCGACCTGAAAGCCGGTTTGTATTACGTAAACATTCATTCGGCTAAGTATCCTCAGGGAGAAATCCGGGGACAATTGAAAACCGAGGAATAATCAAGACTTTATTATAGTCCTTAAATCAGAAGAGCGACGCCAATTTTGGCATCGCTCTTTTTGTATTTGATAATTCAAATTGTGCTTAATCAGCACTTAGAAATTGCCCGAAATGCAGTTGAATTTTTTAGAAAAGCCCTTTCGCTTTGTCTAATGCAGCATCCAATCCGCTGGCGTCCGAACCACCAGCCGTTGCGAAGAACGGCTGACCACCACCACCACCACGGATCTCTTTGGCAAGATCTTTCACGATTTTACCAGCATTCAAACCTGTTTCCTGAACAATATTCTCTGCAATGAACACTGAAAGTTGGGGCTTACCAGCAATTTCTGTCCCAAAAACTGCAATCAGGTTTTCAATTTGATCACGCAATTCGTAAGATAATTGTTTGAGCGAATCAGCACTCGGTACATCCACTTTTTCAACAATCAGATTGAAAGTGCTGTGCTTTTTCATATTGTCGACCAATGTGGTTTTCAGCGACTGTATTTTTTCGTTTTCCAGCGAAACGATTCTTTTCTGTAAACCATTGCGCTCGTCCAGCAAGCTTTCCACCGCTTTAATCAGGTCAGTTGGGCTTTTTAGCAGCTCTTTTATTTTGTTCAGAGTTTCCTCCTGCTGGCGCATTATGTCAAGCGCTTTCGCACCTGTAACCGCTTCCACACGGCGCACGCCAGCGGAAACAGAGCCTTCGGAGATAAACTTGAAAACACCAATCTGGCCCGTGGAAGGAATGTGCGTTCCGCCGCAAAGCTCGAAAGAGTAGGCGGGGTCAAAAATGATCAGACGGACGAAATCGCCATATTTTTCGCCAAATGTTGCCGTTGCTCCCTGGTCTAACGCTTGCTTGATCGGTACGTTTCGTCTTTCGTCCAAGGCAATGTCTTCACGAATTTTTTCATTAACCCGATCCTCAATTTTGCGCAGTTCCTCATCCGTCACTTTTGCAAAGTGCGAGAAGTCAAAACGAAGCACTTCATCATTCAAAAACGAACCCTTCTGACCAATGTGCGTGCCCAGCACTTCCCGCATCGCAGATAACATTAGGTGCGTTGCGGAGTGATTTGCTTTGATCTTTTCACGGCGGTCGCTATCGATTTTCGCCACAATGATGCCTGCATTTTTCAATGCATCATCCAAATTTTTATCCGGGGAAATGTGAACAAAAAGGTCGTTCTCCTTCTTGGTATCAACGATTCTGACTGTCTTTTTGCCATCTGTCAGGCCGTTATCCAGGAGCAGGACGCCCGTATCGCCAACCTGTCCACCCATTTCAGCATAGAAAGGCGTCCGGTCAAGGACAATGTGATATTCCTCGCCCGTTTTGGTCTTGACTTTGCGGTATTTGATGATCTGGCTGTGCGTTTCTTCAAAATCATAGCCCAGAAATTCAACACCATCGGCCTCGCGCACCTCAATCCAATCCGTCGCCTCTTTCGCAGCATCCTGTCTCGACCGGTTCTTCTGTTCCGTTAATGCGTCGTGAAAACCAAGCTCATCAATTTGGAAACCTTTCTCACGTGCAATCAGCGCCGTAAGGTCAACCGGGAATCCAAATGTGTCGCTCAATTCAAAAACTTCATCGCCTGCAATCACGCTGATGCCTTTTTCTTTTAATGAACTGACAATCACATCCAGCCGTTTCAAACCGGATTCCAGCGTTCTCAAAAAGCTTTTTTCCTCTTCAAGGATAACCCGCGTAACGAACTCTTCCTGTGATTTTAACTCCGGGAAAACATCTTTGAACTGATCCGCCAAAACCGCAACCAATTTGTAAAAAAATGGCTCCTGGAAACCTAAGTAAGAGTAGCCGTAACGAACTGCGCGACGCAAAATCCGGCGGATAACATAACCAGCCTTGTTATTGGATGGCAACTGTCCATCCGTAATCGCAAATGCAACTGCCCGGATATGGTCCGCGATCACGCGCATGGCAATGTCCGCAAACGGCTCATTATTAGCACCGTATTTTTTGTCGGATAATGTTTCCAAAACCTGAATTGTGTTCTGGAAAACGTCCGTGTCATAGTTGGAAGTTTTGTTTTGAACCGCCATACATAAGCGCTCGAAGCCCATTCCCGTGTCAACATGTGTAGCGGGAAGCGGCACCAGCGAACTGTCGGCTTTACGTTCAAACTGCATAAAAACCAGGTTCCAGATCTCCACAACCTGCGGATGATCATTGTTAACCAACGATTTACCGGAAACTTCCGCCACTTCGGCAGCCGGACGCAAATCGATATGGATTTCTGAGCAAGGGCCGCATGGACCTGTATCACCCATTTCCCAGAAATTATCTTTTTTATTTCCCAAAATAATGCGGTCTTCACCCACGATCGGCTTCCAGAGATCCCAGGCTTCCTGGTCAAACGGAACACCATCTTTGGAATCGCCTTCAAAAACAGAAACATAAAGCCGGTCTTTGGGGAGCTGGTAAACCTCTGTCAAAAGCTCCCAGGCCCAGGTGATTGCCTCTTTCTTGAAATAATCACCAAAAGACCAGTTGCCCAGCATTTCGAACATCGTATGATGGTAAGTATCAAAACCAACGTCCTCTAAATCATTGTGTTTTCCTGAAACCCGTAAGCATTTCTGCGTATCTGCAATGCGGCGGGAAGGAGGGGTGCCATTACCCAGAAAGAAGTCTTTAAACTGCGCCATCCCCGAGTTGTTAAACATGAGGGTAGGATCATTTTTGGCCACCAAAGGAGCCGAAGCCACAATTAAATGTTCTTTACTCCGAAAAAAATCAAGAAAAGCCTGACGTATTTGATGCGAGGTCATTGTATATATTTTGGTCCTTATAGTCTACGAAACAGGGCGCAAATGTAAGGAAAAATTGTGTTTAGTATTCCGTCAACACCCTCTGCGCGCTAAATTCCGATTGATCCCGAGGCAGATGTCCCTTTTGACGGTTTCAGGAATCGTATTTTGAGTATAAACACACGCGTATTTCCTTATTTATAAAATTCACAGACTGGCGGGGCTTGCTGTTTGGTGCCCTTTTCAGATAAGGTTTGTGGGATTTTGTAGCAAAGGGAATGTGCCTTTTGTAATTAATTAAGTGCTTGAAATGAAACCGTTTTCGGAGTTATCGGCGGAAGAGTTAGCGATGGAAAACCTGTTCATTAGATGGGTACGGTTTCCCGATGATCCTCCTATCCGCTCTTTTTGGGAGGGCTGGATCGTGAAATATCCTGCGATGAAAGATACTGTTGCCAAAGCCAGGGAACTCGTGTTGATGGCGTCTGACTGGAAGCCGGATTCCCTTTCAAGTCAGGAGGTTAACTCCATCTGGGGAAGGATCAGGAATTCGCTGGACATTATTACTGAGCGTGATCCCGGCCAACCCGGCGCGCCTTCATTTCAAAAAACGGTGACTCCCAACAGCATTGTGCTTGGCGTGATCTCCATGGCAGTTATCATTCTGCTCGCTTTCTTTTTCTTCTCCATCATTAACTGACCCTTTTACAAGCGGCAGATTATTTAAGTTAATATTGGAATAATTCAATAATTACCACGATCGTAGCGGTTTTATCGAGGCTCTCAAAAGTCTTAATTGTCAATATTTTGCAATAATTTATTTGATCAGGCCAATCCTGGCAACGTTCCCGATAACGTTTGCATAAATAAAACACCGCTTTCATTTCCGGATTAGCGCACTTATATCTATTCTCAAATATTAATTCTAAATTGTACTATATATACAATTAATGTAGTTATTAGAATTATTCAAACTGAACCCCTTAAAGACCTTCTTGCTTCACTTTTTCTCACCACCACAATCGTTTGGTGTGATATGTAACCGTTAACGTTGTAACCGATAATTTACAATTTAACTTTTTTTAGAATTAATATAATATTTTTTAAGGGTAGTCATTAAAAATCTCGTCCAGCAGTAAGCAGTCAGAACTTTATCAATCACCAATCAATGCGTATGAAAAGAAAATTTACTAGTACTGGTCAAAGCGCTTTGCGTCTGACCATGGCAGCGATGATCGTGTCAGGCTTCACCGCCGAGGCATTTTCACTGAACCGGCCCAACGTAACCCATGTTTTTTCTATTGACAAAACCGTGTCTGGGAAAATCACCTCATCAGAAGACAATACACCCATTCCAGGGGTGTCGGTAGTGTTGAAAGGAAGCAGAAGCGGGACAAACACCGATGTGGAAGGACAGTTTAAAATTGATGTGCCGGATAACGGCGCCGTGCTGGTGTTCTCATCTGTTGGATTTATAACCCAGGAAGTGCCGGTTGGCGCCAGAAGCATCATCGACATAAAATTGGATGCTGATATGAAAGCGCTTACAGAGGTTGTAGTCGTGGGTTATGGTAGCCAGAAAAAGAGTCAGACGACGGGTGCGATCTCATCTGTTTCAGCAAAGCAGATCAGTGAAATGCCGATCACGAACATTGGCCAGGCCATGCAGGGCCGCGTGGCGGGGGTGGACGTTTCCCAGTCGGGAAGTAAGCCTGGTTCTACACCAAAGATCCTGATCCGCGGCCGACGTTCATTCAATGCCGGTAACAATCCACTATATGTTGTGGACGGTATTCCGCTGGCTGGTGACCGGAATGAATTAATGTCCTCGGCAACGCGTCCGTTTGATTTCGTCTCCGGCGGATATGAAGACATGAACCCGAATGACGTGGCATCCATGGAAATCCTGAAAGATGCAACGGCAACTGCTATTTATGGTGCAAGGGGCGCCAACGGCGTTGTTCTTATCACAACGAAGAGAGGAGAGTCTACAAAAGGTAAAACAACGATCAGTTACGATACATATGTGGGCGTAACGGACGCGCTGGACAAGATCCGCCTGTTCTCAGGACCCGAATTCGCTGAATATTTGCGTGAGTCGCGGCGCGGCATCGCTGCGGGAAGTCTTTATAAGGATGCAAACGGAAACCCGGTTCCTACGGGCCAGGTGGATGCATTTGCGGATTCGAAATTATTTGAAGCTGTTGAATTGGATGGAATTGCAAAAAACCGCACGACAGATTATCAGGATATGATCCTGCGTCAGGGTTTTCAGCAAAACCATTCTGTGGGTGTACAGGGCGGCAATGAAAAAACGCAGTTCTACATTTCAGGAGGCTTTTTCAGAGATAAGGGAATTTCGGAAGGTCTGGACTATACAAGAACCTCTCTTCGCGCAAACATTGACCATAACATTAACAGCCGCGTGAAAGTGGGTATTTCGTCCTACCTCATGTATTCTGTAAGAAATGGTAAGGATTTGAACCCGTACGCATTTACATTGAATCAAAACCCGCTTGGAAGGGCCTATGATGATGCTGGTAAGATCATTTTTGCGCCTACCAATGACGCACTGCTGACCAACCCGCTGGCAGAGATCGTTCCTGGCGCGCAGGTTGACGAACGTAAAAAATACCGCATTTTCAATAGTCTCTATACCGAAGTCAAGATCATTGAAGGTCTGAAATACCGGATCAATTTTGGTCCTGACTTTGCAGTTGAACGTGGTGGTCGCTTCATCGGCGCGCAAACCAATGCCAGAAAAGGCGGTGATCCGCAGGCCGCTATTTACAACCAATATGGCTTCAACTGGACATTGGAAAACATTGTTACCTATAACAAAACCTTTGCAGCGAAACACAACCTGGGCATTACCGCTCTTCATTCTGTGCAGCGCGAAAGTTTTGAGGCAAACACGATCTCTGTACAGGGCGTCCCTGCTGAAACGCAGCAATTTTACAATGTGGGTAATGCAAATGCAGTGCTGGGAGTTGGTAGTGTACTGATTCCCTGGACCTTGAATTCCTACATGGCGCGTATCAACTATGATTATGCCGACAAATATCTTGTAACGGTTACAGCCCGTCGCGATGGATCGAGCCGTTTTGGAGAAAATACAAAATACGGAACATTCCCGGGCGTTGCTTTGGGTTGGAATATTTCCAATGAACCTTTCATGAAGGGTGTGTCATGGCTCGACCTTTTAAAACTTCGGGTTAGCTACGGTTCTGTGGGTAACCAGGGTGTGGCACCTTACCAGACGCAAGGTTTGCTGGGCAGGACAATTTATGCGTGGGATAACACGCCTGCATATGGATATCGCCCCAATACAATCGGTAACCCGGATCTGAGATGGGAATCTTCGGCAACTAAAAACGTGGGTATCGATTTCAGCTTTATCAAAGGCCGCATCCAGGGTTCTCTTGAACTTTATGAAACCAATACAACCGACCTCCTGCTATCCGATCAGTTGCCTGCTTCTATCGGTTTCAATGCGGTGACGCGCAACGTGGGTGAAACGCGTAACCGCGGAATTGAGCTGGGCGTTTCTACCATTAACGTCAACGCGAAAAACGGTTTCAAATGGACTACCGATTTCCAGTTTACTAAAAACACCGAGGCGATCATTTCTCTTTATAATGGTGCAGTGGATGATTTGGGTAACAAATGGTTTATCGGATATCCTTTGTCTGAATATTTTGATTACAAAAAAGCGGGGATCTGGCAAACCAACGAAGCTGACGCTGCGAAATCGTACGGCAGCAGGGTAGGGCAGATCAAGGTTCAGGATGTAAACGGCCGTAGCGCAGACGGACAACTGACCGGGCAGCCCGATGGCAAAATCAATGCAGATGACCGTCAGAAACTGGGTTCAGATGTACCGGATTGGAGTGGTGGGATCACAAACCGTTTCAATTTCAAAGGATTTGACCTTTCGTTCTTCATTTACGCCAGACAAGGACAGATGATCATCAGCGGATTTCACAGGGATAACAATGCACTCGCTGGCCGTTATCAGCAAATGTATGTGGATTACTGGACACCAAACAATCCGACCAACGAATTTCCGCAGCCAAATAAAGACCAGGAATTCCCGGTTAACAACTCCGCGATCATCTATTATGATGGCTCGTTTGTAAAGATCCGTAACATTAACTTCGGTTACACTTTCAGTAACAACCTGACTAAGAAACTGGGCCTGGAATCGCTTCGTTTGTTTGCAAGTATCCAGCAGCCTAAAATCTGGTCAAAATACCGCTCTAAATACAATGGTGTGGATCCTGAAACTTCCGACACCACTATCGGATCGGGCGTAACACCTGCAACGCGCGTATCCACGATCGGACTTAATGTGAAGTTCTGAGCATGCTGAAAGGTTTGGTAACAACATTTAATATTGACAAAAATGAAATTTAAATACATCAAGAAATCATATAAATACATTGGCTTACTGGCATTAATGCTCATAGGCCAGTCGTGCAGTGACCTGTTGGAGGAAGAAGTTATTTCCAGCATTGGTAACGACTACATTAATACGCCCAAAGGGTTTGAAGATGCGGCAAAGTCGGCTTACTCTTCGCTGCGCAATTATTATGGAACGCAGCAGGGGATTACCCTCACCGAATTTGGTACAGACCTTTACGCAACAGGCGCTGATGGCGGATACAAAGGCTTCCACTTTTACGATGCCCAGTTGCAGCCAACCGTGGATTATCTGGCAACGATCTGGGACGAGACTTACCGCGGGATCAACGTATGTAACGCCGTGATCGAACGGGCACCGGCCGCAACCGTTACCGATGCGATCAAAAAGGCGCGTGTAGCAGAAATGAAGTTTTTGCGGGCGCATTATTATTTCCTTTTAATGCAGCAATATGGCGGCGTTGACCTGAGGTTAACAGAAACTATTTTGCCAACCAAGAAAACTTCCCGTGCGCCTGAATCGGAAATTTACAAACAGATTATTTCTGACCTGGAATCTGCTTTGCCGGACCTTGAAGCGAAATCGAAAGCAACGGATTACGGTCGTGCTACTAAGCCGGCGGCGGAGCATTTGCTGGCCATGGTGTTTTTGGCCAAAGGCAATTCATCTTCGAAAGCTGCGGATGATTATTCCAAAGCGGCAACTTATGCTTCCAATGTGATCAATAATTACACATTCAAGCTTTTGCCTGACTTTGCAAGTGTTTTTGACCAGGGAAATCAGAATCATGATGAGGTTGTTTTCGCGGTTCAGTATACCATGGATCCATTGACGAACGGCACAGGAAACAGCCTTCACCTTTATTTCGGGATGCAATATGACGTGCAGGCAGGAATGGTCCGGGATATTTTGAATGGTCGTCCTTTCAAACGCATGCGCCCAACGAAATACTGTCTTGAAACTGTTTTTGCTGACCGTGTAAATGATTCGCGTTACAAAAAAACATTTAAGGACACATGGATCTGTAACAACCCGGGCACGTTTACCAACGTTTTCGATAACTCGAAATCCACAGTAACATTCAAAGCGGGTGATACCACGATCTTTATTCCCGGTTATGAAATGCCACTGGCAGAGCGTGCTAAAAAGCCTTATCAGGTGTTAGTACCAAGCCGTTATGACGAAGCTTTATTCCCGACAAACAAAAAATTCCTTGATCCGCTTCGTCCAGACCGCACTTACGAGCCGGGAAGCCGCGATTATATGTGCTTCCGTTTGGCAGATACGTATTTGTTGCTGGCTGAGGCGCAACTGCTGACAGGAAAGGTGAAGGAAGCCACAGATGCGATCAATATGGTGCGTCGCCGCGCTGCTTTTCCCGGGAAAACCGCTGCGATGGAGATCAAGCAGGCAAACATGAACATGGAAATGTTGATGGAAGAGCGTGGACGTGAATTGCTTGGAGAACAAATTCGCTGGATGGACCTGAAACGCTGGGGTAACCTGGTTGAGCGGGTGCAGAAATACAATCCGCAAGCCGCCCCGAATGTGAAGCCAATCCACTTGCTGCGTCCCATCCCCCAAACACAGATCGACAGAACAGAAGGCGGTGCAGCCTCATTTCCGCAAAATCCGGGCTATTGATCATTTGAATGAATAAGTTGCATTCCCGTCATGACAGAAGATCTCAATGTCTTTTGCGTGATGGGAATCTTCGTTAAGTAAGGGTACCGTATGCAAAATATCGTTATATTGATAATGTACGGAAGTCCAATTTTTATCCGTTACAAAGGTCATTTATCACAACAGAGTTCCTGAACAAATGAAAAAACAAAAATTGCCGCTGACTATTCTGCTTCTTTTAGTCACACTTGCATGCGCGAATGCGCAAAAATCGAAGGACGGTTGGGAGAATCTTTTCAACGGGAAAGACCTTACCGGCTGGAAACAATTGAATGGAAAAGCTAAGTATGAAGTGAAGGATGGTGCCATTGTGGGAACCTCAGTAACCGACACACCTAATTCTTTCCTTACTACTGAAAAAAATTACGGGGACTTTATTTTTGAATGCGATGTCAAAGTGGATAACAAGCTGAATTCCGGCATTCAGATCAGAAGTTTGTCGACACCTGATTACCAGAATGGCCGCGTACACGGTTACCAGGTTGAAATTGACCCCAGCGACCGCGCTTATTCAGCCGGACTGTATGATGAAGCACGCCGCGGCTGGCTTTATCCGCTGGATCTGAACCCGGAAGCCAAAAAGGCATTCAAAAAAGATGCCTGGAATAAATACCGCATTGAAGCAATTGGCAGTTCTATCCGCACATTCCTGAATGGTGTTCCCGTTGCGCACGTGATTGATGATATGACACCGAGCGGGTTCATCTGTCTGCAAGTGCATGCCATAGGCAGTAAAGATCTGGAAGGAACGCAGGTGAGCTGGAAAAATGTAAGGATCAAAACAACCGACCTTAAACCAAGCCCGGCTGCTAACATTCGCATCGTAAACCTGATCCCAAATTCCCTTAACGAAGCAGAAAAAGCACAAGGTTACACATTGCTTTACGACGGAAAAACAGCCGATCAATGGCGCTCATACGGCGGAACGGATTTTCCCTCTAAACGCTGGAATTACGCTGATGGAACCATTACAATCTCAAAATCAGATGGTTCTGAAACTGGAAATGACATTGTGACCAAAAAATTATATGGCCCGGCATTCGAATTTGAATTTGATTTTAAACTAACCGAAGGCGCCAATAGCGGGGTAAAATATTTTGTAGATCAAAAATTCAGCTCGGGTGGGAAATCGGGCATTGGCTGCGAATACCAGGTGCTGGACGATGAAAAACATCCGGATGCAAAACTTGGTAAAAATGGAAACCGCACCATTGCTTCATTCTACGACGTAATTCCTGCCGACAGACCTAAAAACGCGGTAAAAAAGATCGGTGAGTGGAACCAGGGAAGGATTGTGGTTCAGAAAGACGGAACGGTTCAGCACTTTTTGAATGGTTACAAAGTGGTTGAATATGTGCGCGGATCGCAGCAGTTCAAAGAATTTGTAGCAGAGTCGAAATTTAAAGGATTTGAAGGTTTTGGATTATCACAACAAGGAAACCTGCTTTTGCAAGATCACGGCGACAATGTTTCATTCCGTAGTCTGAAAGTGAAGGAAATAAAATAACGGGCTCCGGTTCAAAAAACATCTTTTTTTAGAGTAGATAAAAGTGCACTCGTTTTTTACAACTGATTGCCCGCCAAACTCGTGGGCCATTAACTGAAAATTAACTTTTTAAGATCAATATCATGACAAGCAGAAGGGATTTTATAAAAAATGCAGCGCTGGCTTCGGCGGGTGTTGCCGTTGGTTCAAATGCTTTTAGCGCAGCTAGTTACCGAAAAATTTTGGGCGCAAATGACCGCGTACGTGTGGGGATAATAGGTTTTTCGGACCGTTTCCGCAGCTCACTGGCTCCCAGCTTTTCTGATCATGCGAAAGAACTGAACTTTGAGTTTATGGGCGTTTCCGATCTTTGGAACCGCCGCCGTGACGAGGCCGAGGCATTTATGAAAGGCAAGCCTTATGCGTCTGCCGAATTTGCGAAAGCCAGAAATAACGAAGAGTTACTGGGCCGTAAAGATGTGGATGCCGTTATCATCAGCACCGCCGATTTTCAGCACGCATTGCATTGCGCGGAAGCCGTGAAATCCGGTCGCGACGTGTATGTGGAAAAACCATTCGCCGAAACATTGGAAGATGCCAAAGTGGCTTTGAAAGCAGTTGAAGCTTCAAAACAAATTGTTCAGGTTGGTTCTCAGCGACGTAGTGCACCTAATTATTGGGCTGCTTATGAATACATTAAATCCGGCAAATTTGGTGACATTACCACAGTTGAAATGACGTGGAATGTGAACCAGCCGGGCCGCTGGAGACGGAAGGAACTGGTTTCTCAAATCAGAAAAGAAGATACAGACTGGGACCGCTTCTTAATGAACCGCCCGAAAGTGGAATGGAACCCGCGTTACTATCTTGAATTTCGTTTGTTTTACCCATATTCTTCCGGAATACCGGGGCAATGGATGGCACATCAGATCGACACAGTGCACTGGTTCTCAGGACTTGATGCGCCAAGAAATGTTGTTGCCAACGGGGGGATTTACACATGGAAAGATGGGCGCACAAATGTAGATACGTTCAGCGCCGCTTTTGAATACGGGCCATTTGATAACAAAGAAAAAGGCTTCCAGGTAATTTACTCATCCCGTTTCAATAACGAAGCTGGCGGTGTGAAAGAATACTACTATTCTAATGGTGGAATGATCAACCTGGATACCAATAAAATCACTCCTGAAGGCGGATTACAGGCAAAAGACGCCAAAGGAATGGGACTGGAGGCCAACTTGCTAACGGAAATGTCTCTGAAAGCAGGAGACAAGATCTCCACAGACGCGAACACTGGCTCCGATCCAATGACCTCGCTGCACATGCGCAACTGGATGGAATGTATCCGCAGCCGCAAGGAAAGCAATGCACCAGCGCGCGTAGGTTTCAACCACTCGGTTGCGAACATTATGGCGACGCAGGCGCTTCACTCGGGTAAGCGTGTGAGTTGGGATCCGAAGAAAAAAGAGATTATTTTAAGCTAACCAACATTGAACGTGAATGTTATAACAAAGGGCATTGCAGCAACCGCACTTTCTGTTTTGGCAGCAGGCGGATTGGCGCAAGCTCAAAAAGTGGATCTGGTCAATAATGAGAAGGAAAAGAAGGTCGAGGTCAAAATCGATGGTAAGGCTTTTACGTCTTACTTCTATCCGGGTGAAGATAAATTGAAGAAAGCCGTGCTTTATCCGGTTCAAACGGCGAAAGGCACGCTCATTACCAGAGGCTGGCCGCTGGACCCAAGACCAGGCGAGCGTGTTGACCACCCGCACCATGTAGGAATCTGGCTCAACTACGAAGATGTGAATGGGAACGACTACTGGAACAATTCCGATGCCGTGGACCATGCAAAGCGTGCTTACGGAACCATCATTCACACCGGCATCAAATCCATGAAAAGTGGAAAAGACAAAGGTGAGCTGACCGTTACGGCCGACTGGAAAGATAAAAATGGTGTTCTCACGTTGCAGGAATCTACAACCTACCATTTCAGCGGCAAAGGCGACCAGCGCATAATCGATCGTTCCACAACTTTAACTGCGGTGCTGGATGAAGTAGCCATGCCCGACATTAAGGACGGAATGTTCGCCATCCGCGTAGCCCGTGAGCTTGAATTGCCATCCAACAAGCCCGAAATTTTCACCGACGCAAGCGGCATAGCAACCAAAGTTCCGGTCATGAATAATGAAGGGATCACAGGTAATTACCGCAACAGCAATGGTGTTGAAGGAGAAGCTGTCTGGGGCAAGCGCGCTGTCTGGTGTAACCTGACAGGAAAGATCAAAGATGAGAATATCAGCGTGGCCATGATCGACCACCCGAAAAACGTAGGTTATCCAGCTTACTGGCATGCCCGCGGCTACGGTCTTTTCGCTGTAAATCCATTGGGGATGAAGGCGCTAAGCGACGGAAAAGAAACGCTCAACTTCAAACTTAAAAAAGGCGAGTCCACCACTTTCCGCTACCGGCTCGTGATCGCGTCAGAACATTTGAAAGACGAAGCAATCAACGCCATCGCCGCTGACTATGCGAAGACGAAGTAGGATTAAAGATTAAAGAATATTGTCAAAAGAGCCACAGGAGACTGTGGCTCTTTTTGGTTATTATTGCAGCTTGTTACACACTATGATTTATGAAAGCTGAAAAATACCATGTGAAACAACTGGGTGCTCATATCTATCAATTTTATAGCAACGGAGTTCGTGGCAATTTTGAAATGATAATTATGTATAGTCCCCACGGGAACAATACGTTTAATTTGGGTTTTGGAGTTTGGGACGAAGCGCTTCAAAACGTTGACGACTCTATTGAATTAAGGAATGGAGACACTGACAAGATTCTGGCAACAGTTGCACAAACAACGTTAAATTTCCTCGATGAAAACCCGACCAACAGTGTTTATGCAAGGGGCAGTTCCGCATCAAGAACGAGAAAATATCAAATGGGAATCAGTAATTTTTTGTCATACCTAGAAATTAATTACACAATCCAGGGTTTCGTGGCCACTAAAAACCTGGACAATACGCTCATAGGAACATTTCCAAATTGGTATGGTGAATGGCAAAGATTCCGTTCCGGAGTTAATTATGATGCCTTTTTGTTATCCTTGAAATGATTCATATTTTTACTTTTAAAAAATCAAATACACTATGAACACAGCACTCGCCAAAAACGAAAATAAAGAAGCTGAGAAGCTAGCGAAAAAGATTGAAATAATCACGGCTCACTTCGCTAAAAAGGCAGAGGAGGCGAGAGCCTTTTTGAAAGCCAATCCTGTCCCAAAGGAGTTACTCAAAAAGTAAGATTCCCTCTCACTTCTTCATCCCGGCCGAATGCCAGCTAAACACGTGGTAAGTTGTAGGCGTCTTGCCTACATTCTTAATCGAATGCATTTGGTTTGATGCCTGGAAAATGACGGAGCCTGGGCATAGTTGCTCCATTTGACCGTTCACCAGCGCTTCTACGGTTCCTTCTTTGATAATGATACTTTCTTCTTCGGGATGTTTGTGTAGCGGGTGCGAGCTGTCACCTCTTTGTTTTTTGAATCTTACCATTAGCGCTTGGTTTGAAAAGATTGGAAAGAAGTCGTATTCTTGATGTTGATTAACATTGGAATCTAAAAAAGCTTATAAAACCTTCCCGATCAGAACTGGGATACTCGCTCAATAATATGGAAGACAAATCAAGACGGAAGTTTTTACAGAATGCCGGACTGGCTACAATCGCTTCAATTTCTCCGCTGGCAGCTGAGCCGGAAAAAGTGAAGGAGCTGTTCATTCACCACGTTTATTTTTATTTGAAAGATCCTCATAATGCACAGGATGAGGCAAAATTGTTGGAAGGATTGCACAAACTGGCAAAGGTTCCGACCATCCAGTATGTGCACATTGGTAAGCCTGCCGAAACAAACAGATCTGTGATCGTCAGGGATTACTCGTATTCATGGATGTGTTTTTTCAAAAATATTATCGAAGAAGAAATCTATCAGACACATCCTATCCACCTCGAATTCATCAAGGAATATGCTCATTTGTGGGAGAAAGTGGTCATTTACGATTCAGTAGGACCTAAGAAAGTAGGATAAGAAAGTTCAATTCCAGCCATCGGCCTTCTAAAGTTTGAAAGCCGATGGCTGAAATCTTTATCTATTCAATTAAAACACCCATTTTACCCACTCGGTAATCTCTGTAAGCTTCCATTATCTGGGTTTCGTTACTCATCACGAAGGGGCCTTTGGCAACGATCTTCTCGCCGCTTGGTTCTCCGCTCATGAAAAGTGCTTTGGTATCTTCCAGCAATTCCAGCTCAAAGCCCTCACCATCGTTACCGAAAACAGTCATATAGTGTTGGTCAGCTTCCTGACCATTAACCTTCACTTTTCCTCCCAAAACATATAGGAATGCATTATGACTTTCCACGACAGGAATGTAAACTTTGCCGCCTTTCGAGCCACGGATCATCGCCGAATCAATTGCGCTTAATGTTGGGATCGGGCCGGTTTTGCCGAGCAAATTTCCTGTCACCACGGAAACATTGACTAACCCATCTTCGCTTTTATAAGTTGGTGTGTCTTCTGCTTTCAAAGGAAAATATCCGGGTTGATCCATTTTATGGCTTTCTGGCGTGTTCACCCACATTTGAATGATCTCCTGCAACCCTGCAACGGCCGGCCTTTCGCTGTGGATAATGCCCATACCCGCGTTCATCCATTGGGTTCCGCCTTTAAAAACAGTGCCCTCGTTTCCCCGACTATCCCTGTGATGTACGCCGCCTTCAAACACAAATGTTACCGGCGCAAAACCGCGGTGCGGATGTGGGTCAACACCTGCATGACGCAACTCAAAATTATCAGGAATTTCATTTTGTCCATGGTGTAAAAGTACGAAGGGGTCCAAGTAGGCGACTTTCTCAGATGGCAGCGGCTGCTTGATCATCATGTCACCCATGGCATGTTCATGTGCAAAAACTATATTGGTTATCGTTCTGTTTTTCATGATTTCTATCTATTTGATCCCTTTCAAAATCTGATACAAAGATACTGTAATTTACTATACATTAGTAAGTAGTATACAAAAGGATAGCACTATCCTTTACGTAAGCGATTATTGTAAAGTTTGCCCCATATCGGTATAGCCCGTGATTTTTTGCTTTTATTGCCAAACTCTTTGATTTTAACCTAACCTATGAAGCAATCTACCTGTCTCCGAAATCTGATAACCTCCCTGTCTTTTTGTATTCTCTCATCGGGCCTTTCCCAGTCTGCTTTTGCGCAGAATAGTGCTGAGCCAATTCGTTTAAATCAGATTGGATTTTATCCTAATGCGCAAAAAATAGCAATTGTGATCGGGGAGAAGCAAACCGTATTTGAGCTGAAAGAGGCATCGTCCGGTAAAACAGTCTTAAAAGGAAAGCTCAGCGAGCCGCGAACTAATCAGCATTCCGGGAAAATAAGCCGCATTGCGGACTTTTCAAGTGTTCGTAAAGCTGGGAAGTATTTTATTGAAGTTCCGGCTTTGGGGAAATCGGCGCCGTTTGAAATAAAGGAAAAAGTTTACAAGGAAGTTGCTGCGGCCTCATTGAAAGGCTTTTACTATCAAAGAGTGTCGACGGACCTGCCCGAAAAGTTTGCCGGAAAATGGGCGCGCCCGGCAGGGCATCCAGACAATAAGGTGCTCATCCACGCGTCCGCTGCGTCTGAATCACGGCCGGAGAATGCGGTAATCAGCTCGCCGAAAGGCTGGTATGATGCGGGCGATTATAATAAATACATCGTCAACTCCGGCATTACGATAGGCACGCTGCTGTCTTTGTATGAAGATTATCCGTCGTTTTGCGAGAATTTCATGACTAATATTCCCGAAAGCAACAATGGCGTTCCCGATGTGCTGGACGAGGCACTTTGGAATTTGCGCTGGATGTTAACGATGCAAGATCCTGCCGATGGAGGCGTTTACCATAAACTGACTAATCCAAGGTTCGACGGAATGATCATGCCTGATGCTTGCAAAAACCCTCGCTATGTCGTGCAAAAAGGCACCGCGGCTACACTCGACTTTGTTGCGGTAATGGCGCAGTCTGCCCGCATTTTAAAGAATTTCGAGAATAAGTTTCCTGGTCTTTCCGATTCCTGTGTCACGGCTGCTGTGAAGGGATGGGAGTGGGCTAAAAAGAATCCTGCGGTGCTTTATAACCAGGATGAGATGAACAAAAAATTTGATCCGGATGTCGTAACAGGGGCCTACGGCGACCGCGATGCGAAAGATGAATGGATTTGGGCTGCGGCAGAAATGTATGCATTGACCAAAAAACCGGATTATCTGAAAGACATTAACTTCAATGCCGATCAGCCAATGCCTTTGCCAACTTGGAGCCAGGTGAAAACATTAGGCTATTACACCATGATCCGCTTTGCAGACGAGCTTAAAACAGATCCTGCATTAACCAATAGCCTAAAAAAGAACATTATTTCCTTTGCAGATAACTTGCTCGTTGACCTGGAAAAACAACCTTATCATACCGTTATGGGCAAAACCGCAAGGGACTATTCATGGGGAAGCAGCTCCGTGGCTGCCAATCAGGGCATTGCATTGCTTTATGCTTTCAAACAGACAAAGAACCCGAAATACGTGCAGGCAGCTCAGGGAAACCTAGATTATCTGCTGGGACGAAATGCAACAGGCTACTGTTTCCTAACCGGTTTTGGTTCCAAACGCGTCATGCATCCGCACCACCGGCCGTCTGTTGCCGATGGCATTGCTGACCCTGTTCCGGGACTTTTATCCGGTGGCCCAAACCCGGCTCAACAGGACAAATGCACGACCTACACCAGCAAATTTGCCGACGAATCATTTACAGATGATGACTGTTCCTATGCTTCCAATGAGATCTCTATCAACTGGAACGCGCCAATGGTCTACTTGTCCGCAGCACTGGAAGCATTGTCGGAAATGAAATAGTCGCTTACTGCTTGGTCGATTTGACGGGCACAGTCGGAGGTGTTTCGTTATAGCCTTTGTTACCCGTCATATTTTCATCTTCAGACTCCTTCGCGGCCTCTTTCGAGAGTGTTTTCGAAGGTTTCGCGCTGTCGTCTTTTTGTTTTTCTTTGCCTTTTGGGCCGCCGTGTGTGGGTGAGCCGCCTTCTACATCTTCCTTGTTTGCTTGCGTTGCCATATTTGTTTGATTTTTCCAATCCATGCTCAATTTCCGTTCCCGGAGCCTATACGTTTCCGATGATTATTAAATTCTACACTTTGGCTGGGATAAAACGAATTCCTTCCTGTGGAATAGATTCGGAAGAAGCGGGACTTTACTTAAAAAGCTACATTGCAACAAACAAAAATCAGCATTATGAGTTTTCTTGAATCATTTTCCCAAATACGTACATTGCTTAAAAACATTGATCTGGATGCGCTGGGCAAGCTTTCAAAAAAAGTGGATTTGAACAGGATGATGGGTGTGGTGTCTAAAATGAGTGAGGAAGATCTTGGGAAAATGTTGAAATTCATGGAAGCTGGATCGGGGAAAAAGAAGGCGCCGCCGGTTGTTAATGGTGATTTTTACGAACTCAGTGCAACGCTCACGGGCGAGGACCGCGAAATTCAGCTGAAAGTGCGTGATTTTATGGAAACGGAAATCCGTCCGATCGCTAACGAATATTGGAATAAAGCCCATTTTCCTATGCATATCATTCCGTTAATGGCGAAGCTGAACATTTGCGGACTTACTTACAAAGGTTACGGCTGCGCAGGAAAATCTGCCCTGCTGGAAGGTTTTGTGGCAATGGAAATGGCGCGGGTGGATTCTTCCATCTCCACTTTTTTCGGCGTGCATAGCGGGCTGGCGATGGGTTCGATTTACTTGTGTGGTTCGGAGGAACAAAAACAACATTGGTTGCCCGTAATGCAAAGAATGGAACTGATCGGTGCATTTGGGTTAACAGAGCCGGAGGTAGGCTCCGGCGTGGCTGGCGGGCTTACTACAACTTGTGAACGTGTTGGCGATGAATGGATTATTAACGGCCAGAAGAAGTGGATCGGGAATGCTACGTTTTCTGATATTACCATTATCTGGGCGAGGGACCTTGCTGATAATCAGGTAAAAGGTTTCATTGTGCGGAAAGAAAATCCTGGTTTTGTAGCCGAGAAAATGCAGGACAAAATGGCACTGCGGACCGTTCAGAATGCATTGATCACATTGACGGATTGCCGGGTGCCGGAAACAGACCGACTGCAAAATGCAAACTCCTTTAAGGACACAGCCAATGTGTTACGCATGACGCGTGCAGGCGTTGCATGGCAGGCGGTCGGTTGCGGGCGTGGCGCATATGAGCTTGCATTGAAATATACATTGGAGAGAAAACAGTTCGGTCGCCCGATCGCAGGCTTCCAGCTTGTTCAGGATCTGTTAGTTACAATGCTGGGCGACCTTACGGCCATGCAAACACTGGTTTACAGGCTTTCCCAATTACAGGACGGCGGCGTGCTTACAGACGAACATGCGTCACTAGCAAAGGTTTTCAGCACATTGCGTATGCGCTCGATCGTGGATCACGCGCGTGAGCTTTTTGGAGGAAATGGGATTTTGCTGGAATACGACATTGCCCGTTTTGTAGCGGATGCAGAAGCGATTTATTCCTATGAAGGAACCAAAGAAATTAATTCACTGATCGTAGGACGTGCAATTACAGGAGAAAGTGCTTTTGTTTAATGAATGGTATGGAAATTGAAAAATTGGTAATCAGGCAAGCCGGGGCATCTGATAAAACGATCCTTTATGAAATGATATGCCGGTTGGAAAACATGGTTATGGACGTTAAGGGCTTTGATTTTGCTTTTGATATAAATATAAAAAATACGAATATTGCCTATTTCATCGCAGCGCTGGGCGGTAAGCCGGTGGGAATGGTGAGTTGTCATATTCAGCCATTATTACACCACGCCGCGCTGGTTTCCGAAATCCAGGAAATGTATGTGGAGCCGGAATATCGCTCTAAGCAGGTTGGCAAAGCATTAATGGTGCATGTTACCAACTTTGCAAAGTCAAAGGGAGCCATTCAGATGGAAGTGACTTCGCGCAATGTTCGGGAGCAGGCACACCGCTTTTACCAGCGCGAAGGCTTTGAAAAATCGCATGTTAAACTCGTCCGTTATTTCAAAAACGACTCATAAAAAACCATCCGGTCAAGCGACCGGATGGTTTCCAAATTACCCTAAACCTTCAACTGCCTTTTAATATTTAATATCTGCCTCTGTTGTCGCGGGCCCAGCCGTCGCCTCTGCGGTCGCTCATTCTGCGCGTGTCAGCCATTAATCTTTGCAGGTCTTCGCGAAGGATACGGGTTTCGCGAGGTGACAACCTTCCGCGGTGGCTATAATCTCTTTGGCGGGCTTCGATACGTTCATACCGGTTCATCAGCGCATTTGCTTCACGGCGTGAAAGTGTTCCGCGGTTGATTCCGGCCGAAATTTGCTGGCGCGCTTCACGCTGTAAATAATCGATTTCTGATCCGCCTCTCTGACGATATTCGTTATGGCGTCGGTCGTCGTAACCACGGTCGCCGCGTTCTGAATGTGGTGTAGCACCATATTGAGCAAATGCGCTTGTGAATCCTAGTGCGAGCATTGCGGCAAAAAATATCTTTTTCATAACCAATAAATTTTAAAGTTCATGGGTTAGAGGGCCGCAAAAGACATAGGTTTAAAATGCCCTTGTTAATGATTGTTAAGGGAAAAACAGCCATTTAAGCGCTACACAGGACGATTTGATTTTGAGGAGTTTATCTTCAGGAAATGGAATTCTGGATGGCTTCCTGTGCTTCGGCAAGAATTTCTTCCGCCTTTCTTCCGGCCGGTTCAATGCCGGGAAGCACGGTCCAGGAGAGGTGCGAAAATGATCTGAGCGGGAAAATTCCTTTGGGGTTAAATGTGCCCGTTCCATTGATCGCTACTGGAACGATCAGCGCATCCGGGGCACGTTTCAGTAAAGTTGCTACGCCGCCTGGAATAAATGGCTTCATTATGCCACTAGCGGATCGTGTGCCTTCGGGGAAAATGATCGCGGATGTTTTTTCTTCATGAATTAATTTCCCGAGTCTGGCGATTTCCGTAACAGCTTGTTTGCCGTCCTTTCTGTTGATCAATGCCGCACCGCTCTTTCGCAGGTTATAGGAAATGCTCGGAACGCCTTTTGAAAGTTCTACTTTGGAAACAAATCGCGGGTGATATTTCCGGAGAAACCAAATGATAGCCGGGATGTCGAATGTACTTTGATGATTGGCAACGAAAATTATCGTGCGATTTTCTGGTACGCGGGCAAGGTTTTTGAGTGTGATCTGGGCTCCGGTGAGATACAATCCGTAGGTGAGAAAGAAGTTCAGATAGTCGACAACAACTTTGTGTACTTTTTTACCAAAAACATTAAATGCAATAACCTGCAAAACGTGAAAGAGGAGTAGGGTTAAGCCAAAATGAATCAGGTAAATAGCACTCAGTACGTAGTCAACGATTTTTTTCATTCGGATTTTTTCAGCAAAAATAGTTTAAAACTGCGTTGATTGTCATAATTTGTGAACCGTGAAATGATAAAAGTCATTCGATACTTACATTTAATTCACGTAATTTGTAAAATAACAAACAGAGCTTAAAAAAAGAAATATAATGGATACCGCACTTTCAGCAGAAAGACTTGAAGTCATGCAACATGTAGGAAAGGACCTGAATGTGCTTATGGCTGAATATTTGAAGCCGATCGAAGAGAACTGGCAGCCCTCGGATTTCTTACCAGATTCCAGTGATGAAAATTTTTTGAGTGAGGTCAAATTATTGCAGGAAAGCTGCCGAGAATTGCCATACGATTACATGGCTGTATTGATCGGCGATACGATTACCGAGGAAGCACTGCCTACTTATGAATCCTGGCTAATGGACGTAATTGGAGTAAATCAGGTGGAAGAACCTTCAAGCTGGGCAGCATGGGTGCGTAGCTGGACGGCCGAGGAAAATCGCCATGGCGACCTTTTAAACAAATATTTATACTTGTCTGGCCGTGTTAATATGCGTGCCATGGAGGTTTCCACACAGTTTCTGATCGCCGATGGTTTCGATATCGGAACAGACCGTGATCCTTATCGCAACTTTATTTATACGTCTTTTCAGGAATTGGCAACGAATGTATCGCATAGGAGAACTGCAACATTGGCCAAGAAATTTGGTAACCCGCATTTATCCAAAATTTGCGGAGTAATTGCATCCGATGAAATGCGCCATGCCAAGGCCTATAAAGACTTTGTTAGAAGGATTTTGGAGGTTGACCCTTCGGAACTGCTTCTGGCACTGGAAGATATGATGCGCAAGAAAATTGTGATGCCAGCGCACTTCTTACGGGAATCAGGCGTAAAAATGGGTGATACATTCTCACATTTTTCCGACGCTGCCCAGCGTTTAGGCGTGTACACGACGAACGATTACATCGAAATCCTTGACAGCTTGTTAATCGAGTGGGAGATAGGGGCCGTCAGGAACATTAATGAACGAGCAGAGAAAGCCAGGGATTATCTGATGGCGCTGCCAGACAGATTAAAAAGAATCGCAGACCGGACGAGAATCCCGGAATTGCAATACGAATTCAGTTGGATTAAATAGCGAATGTCAGCCTCCCAGGCTGACATTCGCTATTTAATCAGCATCGCGGAACCATTCTTCCTCATCACTTTGCCCTCATTGGATATCCCTTCGATCATCCACACATAAGTGCCGGAAACGGCTGGTTTTCCGTCAAAAGTGCCGTCCCATCCTTTGTTTAATTCTTTGGTGTAAAATACCAGTTCTCCCCAGCGATCGTATATTTTGAAAAAGTTAAGGCTCGTAATGTCATTAATAACCGGCATCAATATTTCATTTTTTCCATCTCCATTTGGTGTAAATGCGGTTGGTACGGTCAGATTTTCTCGTCGTCTAACGCGCAGATTTACAATTGCCTTTCCTGTGCAACCCATTCCGGAGGTGACTGCGATGGTATAGCTTTGGTCGGCCTGCAAGGTTGCAATAGGGCTCGGGCTGGAAGGATTATTCAACCCGGTCGGAGGTGACCACGTAAATGTGGCGTCGTTGAGGTTCATTACTTGTGGAGACGAAGCAACAAGCTGAAAAGGAACATTGATATCGATCAGGGCGTCCCGCGTTGCCTTTACCTCAATGGCAGGGGCAACCTGGATGGTCACGGTGTCCCGTAAATTGCAAACACCCAGCGACGCATTCACTATATATTGCGTTGTTGTTAAAGGGCTTGCTACTGGATCTTTTGCAGTTGGATTATCCAGGCTGGCTTGTGCTTCCCAGGCAAAATTCTGCGCATTGCTCGTCGTAGTAAGCTGAACAGACCCGCCTGCGCAAATGACTGTGTCAGCAATGGTCTGAACCGTAATGTTGCTCGAAAATTCAACTTTTACGGGCTCCTTTACCACACAACCATCGCTGTCTTTCATAAAAACCCTATAATCCGCAGGGAAGAGTTTAAAAGAAGCATCTGCCTGGTAATTCACCGAATCGATGGAATATTGATAAGGCGTCGAGCCGCCTTTTCCTGTAACTGTAAGCGTTCCCTCACTCGTTTTGTCGCAGGTTCCGGGTTCCAATGTGGTGGTGAGGCTGAGATCGCTCACAGTGGCCTGTTTGATATTTACGATCTTGTTCCCGCATTTGATGTTAACAATGGTCAGCGCTACATCTTTTTCTCCCGTGGTGTTCCATTTTAAAACATACGGCCCCATTCCTGTTCCCGAAATAACCTCTGCACCATCAAAATCCCATTCAAAAGTATAACCTGCGCCGGGCAACGGAATTGTGCCGGTGTATTTTATTTCAACATTCTGATCTGCTTTGCAAATTGCCTGAGGTGCAATGGAAAAGTCCGCATTGGGATTGATATTGGCCGTAAAACAGATCTCGTTGAATGTTTCATCAACATCAGCTTTGGAATAATATTGATCTGTGAATGACAAATAAGCAAAATTAGCCTGCCCCGATTCGCAAGAAACGGACTGGTCATCCCTGAAAATGTAGATCGGCGTTCCGGCTTTTCCTACATAACGCGCGTCAGCATCATTGTAGGACGCAAATAATGTATTGTCCACATACACGTCCATAATGCCCGTTTGGCCATTTCGCGTGAATGTCATGAGATAATAAGTATTTGTATTAAAAAACGGACAGGCGCCCGCAATGCCATAAGGATAAAAATCGATGCATCGATCCGCAGAACCATTCCTGTCTTTGAAGTAGATGCCCTGATCCGAGCCACCATTTGAAAAATCAATGATCCGCGCCCATGTCTTGCCCCAATTCGTCGGCTTGATATACATTTGGATCGTATAATTATCCGTGATCGCACCTTCGGTGTTGGGATACATCAAACCCCAGTTCAGGTTGTTTTGGTAAATAGTCCGCTGCACGCCGCATGGCAATACATCATTCACAAAACTGCCATCCGTGGCCGGAGCAGGACAGTTGCCCAATGCTTTTACAGGTGTAAGCGCAGGTCCGCACTCAGGAGCTGCCACGTCGAAGGTTTTGTAAAATCGGTAAGTATGCCTGACAGTCTGCCCAAAAGAATCCGGCAGATAAGAGAATGCGCAAAGAAAAAGTAACAGTAACCGTATTTTCATATTCAGCCGAGGCCGTGAGTAAATTAGACTAAAATTACGTCAAATCCGGCAAAATAGATGTTGTATCCACCTTAATTCACACGGAGAATTGTATAAAAGAAAAGAGGCCCCGATTTCGGAGCCTCTCTGGCAACACTGTTTTCAGGCGGATTTACTGATTAAGAGCTTTGAAAACGCCATCCTTAATCATCAGATTTTTTCTGGTGTGAAGGTCATCCCGAAGCAGTTTCCGGAATGGTTCGACTGTTTTAGAAGCGACGATTCTTCCCGTTGCGGCAGCTGGTATGCCCATCACTTCCAGCGCTTTGCGTAAAAGTGTTTCATTTTCATCACCAAAAGCGCTGTAAGGAACTTTCGAATCCTCCACAATGTAATCCGGCGTCATACCGTCAATTGTCCCGTAATCAGACTCGTCATTTGCATTGGCCGTTTGTCCAAGCATGACATAAGCCCCCCATTTCCAGCGCTCCTTATCATCGCTGATCAATGAACCGAACAGATTTTTGCCAGCCGTATTTTCCCCGATGGTAACTACACTCATATAAGGTTTCAGACCATTAATAACCAACTCACTCGCCGAGGCTGTTCCATTCGAAGTAAGCACGAAAACCCGGTTCAAGTTGCTGCCAATGTTGTTGCTTTCCGCTTGGAAGTTATAGTTCAGCGCATTTGCACCATTGGCTTTTTGCCAGTAAGCGATGTATTTATCATTCCATTGTTCCTTGTAAAATACCTTGGAAGCAGCAATGTTCTTGCCTATCAGCGAAGCTAATGTGTTCGCAGAACTAATATATCCACCCGAATTCAGGCGCAGGTCGAGCACGAGTTCGTTCACACCTTTTGCTTTGAAATCGGCAAAAATCTGACGCAGCTCATTGTCATATTTATCCTCATTGGCAGCATTACCAGGCACAAATTGCGTATAAACCAGATAACCGATTGTTTTTCCTGAGGCCGGCTTCAAAATGACCGTTGAAAAGGCAACCGGGTCCTCGGTAACCTCTGCTTTGGTAATGGAATAGGTGGTGTTCGTAGCAACAATTTTGGTATCCTGCAATGCTCCCAAAGTTACTGTAATGGTCTCATTGCTACTCAGTAACGTCGCATAATTGCTTTGTGTCAGCTGTGTTCCATTGACTTTCAGGATTATATCGCCCCTTTTCAAACCGGCAACCGCAGCAGGGCTGTCTTTCACAACATAATTTAAAAAGGCACCAATGTTTGATTTGCCGTCATCAATGTATGAAAGTGAATAACTGATCCCGAAAATTTTGCTAATGCCATTGAATTCGTTTTGCAGCGCATCAATGTCATCGGTAACTGCCGAAAAGCGGTCAACGGTTTCTCGTTGGTAAACCAGTTTTTCAAAATAATCATAAGGGCTGATCGAGGCATCCAGGCTGGATTCGGCCGGGAGATTTTTATACCAAAAGTAAGCGTCATCCATCACCTCGTAAAGCCACGCATTAACTGCTTTATAGTCTGCAACGGAAGTTGAATCGGCTGTGGTGAGAACGTCGGGCTGCACATCTTTTTCCTTGCACCCCACCACCAACACCGCAAAAACAAGCGCAAAAAGAAGGTTTAACTTTTTAAGATTTAACATATTAGCAGGTTTGTTGAAAGTAAGTTGTTTAACGAACTATACTGCCAATACGTATGTCACACGCAGTCTGTGGCGTCACGGCGCGTTTAAATGCAGGAAATCACTGAAATTTAATTGAGATTTAATAAGTGTAAATTATTTGCAATCTAAGATCAAAAGCTATCGCCACTGGTGAAAGGCTATCTTAAAAAAATCAAGACTTCCTTTGGGGCCAGTGGCGATCAGTTGAAATGATGTTACTTCAAATCCCGGTCAATCCTTTGAAAAACTTCCGGGCAATGATGGCGTATTCTAGCGGATTCGCTTTTGCGGGGTCTTGTTCTGCTTCCAGGACAATCCAGCCGTGGTAATGGCTTTCTTTGATGATGGCGAAAAGGGAAGGAAAATCAATGCAGCCTTCCGAATCTCCCGGAACTGTGAAAACGCCGCTTTTTACTGCTGTTAGGAAGCTAAGCTTTTCGTCGCGAACGCGTTGCAGCACATTCGGGCGAACATCTTTTAAATGGATATGCGCCGTACGACCAATGTATTTTTGAAGCGCAACGGCAGGATCTTCACCTGCAAAATGGAAATGCCCGCAGTCGTAGTTCAGGAACACATTTTCAGGATCGGTTTCATTGAGTAAGCGATCTGTTTCTTCAATGGTTTGAATGCAAGTTCCCATGTGGTGATGAAAAGCCAGCTTCATGCCGCGGTCGCGTGCAATTTTACCGAGCTCGTTCAAGCCGAATGTGAAGCCATCCCATTCATCCTTAGTCTTCAACATACCTTTTCCTTCAAAAACGGGCACATTCATCTGCCCCTGGCAACTGTTTCCCGTCTCGCCGCCGCCGATTACTTTGGCACCCATTGTTTCCAGAAAATCGAGCAATTCTGTGAAATTCTTGCGGTTTTCGGCCAGCGTTTTGGTCGTAAGCTCGTAGCTGTTCCATTGATTGCAGATTTGTAATCCTCTCAATTCCAATGCTTTTCTCAAAACATTCGTGTCACGGGGAAACTTATTGCCGACCTCGCAGCCCGTGAAACCAGCCAGCGCCATTTCACTGATGCATTGCTCGAATGTATTTTCACCGCCCAGCTCGGGCATATCGTCGTTGGTCCAGTTGATGGGCGCAACACCTAGTTTAATGTTCTCGAAATTCATGACTTACAGGAAAATGCGCTGTTCTTTTTTGTTTGTTTTATAATTTTCAAATGCCTTTTGCACGCTCGATGAAGTGGAAACTTCTGCGATCGGCACTTCCCACCAGGCATTATAACCTTTCACGGTGCGGTAAAGGCTTGTTTCAATGTAAATCACAGTTGTCCGCTCGCTAGTTTTGGATTGCGTTAATGCTGCTTCCAATGATGCCTTGTCCGTTGCCTTGATCACAATGGCACCCAAACTTTCCGCATTTTTTGCCAAATCAACAGGCAAGAATTCTCCTGAAAGCTGCCCCGAATTTTCTTCCCGATATTTATACATTGTGCCAAAGCGCTCACTGCCAATGCTTTCTGAAAGACCGCCTATGCTGGCGTAACCATTGTTGTTCAAAAGCAAAATGGTGAACTTGACACCTTCCTGGATGGACGTGACAATTTCATGGTTGTTCATCAAATAACCGCCGTCGCCGCAGATCACGTAAATTTCACGCGTCGGATCAGCCATTTTAGCGCCCAGACCAGCGGCTATTTCGTAACCCATGCAGGAGAAACCATATTCCAAATGAAAATTTTTCGGATCGGTCGCACGCCATAGCTTGTGTAAATCCCCCGGCGCACTGCCCGATGCATTGATCATCACATCGCGGTCGTCCATAAAGCTGTTTAATGTGCCGATCACAACCGCCTGGTCAATAGGCGAAACCGTGCTATTCCCTTCCGCATAAATCTGTGTCACTTCATCGTCCCAGGCTTTGTTCATATCAGCAATCCGCTGGCGATAGGTTTGATCCACCTGAAAATCACCTAAAAGAGTTCCCAGTTCTTCCAATACGGCTTTTGCATCTCCAATCACGGGCAACGCAGCGTGCTTGAAGGCATCGAATTCACTAATGTTAATGTTGATAAATTTAACATCCGGGTTCTTGAAAATAGACTTGGAAGCCGTCGTGAAATCGCTGTAACGTGTTCCTATGCCGATCACAATGTCTGCTTCGTTAGCAATTTCAATCGCATATTTCGTTCCAGTCGCTCCCAGGCCGCCTATGCTGTAAGGCGCATCGTAACGCACAGCGCCCTTTCCTGCGAATGTTTCACCAACCGGAATGCCGGTTCTGCTGGCGAAACTCTCTAAAACCGGGCAAGCATCGCTGTAAATGGCACCGCCACCCGCAACAATTACTGGATTTTTGGAGGCTCTGATCCATTCAGCGGCTTTTTGCAATGTCGTCAAATCGGGCCTTGGTCGGCCAATATGCCAAACTCTTTTCTGGAAAAGCTCCTCCGGGAAATCATAAGCATGCGTTTGCACATCCTGCGGCATCGACAATGTTACCGCGCCCATTTCCGCTTGCGAAGTCAGCACGCGCATCACTTCGGGAAGGGAATAAATGAGTTGTTCGGGGCGGTTAATGCGGTCCCAATATTTGGAAACAGGTTTGAAACAATCGTTAACCGAAATATCCTGCGTCGATGCGCTTTCCAATTGCTGTAAAACCGGGTTAGGCTCGCGGGTCGAGAAAATGTCACCTGGTAAAAGCAAAACAGGCAGCCGGTTAATGGTCGCCAAAGCGGCGCCCGTGATCATATTCGTAGCACCGGGACCGATGGAAGTTGTACAAACGAATGCGCCGAGGCGGTTTTTTACTTTTGCATAAGCCACGGCCGTATGCACCATCGATTGTTCGTTGCGACATTGGTAATACCGAAAATCCGGGTTTTCCTGCAAAGCCTGGCCCAATCCAGCCACATTACCATGCCCGAAAATCCCGAAACAGCCGCCAAAATAAGGTTGCTCAACACCGTCGCGCTCGATGAACTGGTTTTTTAAAAATGTAATCGTAGCCTGCGCTACTGTGAGTCTTCTGGTCATTTTTTGAATGATTTTGCTTGAATTCTATCAGGCGTTAACCAAAGCGAAATCGCCCGCCTTGTTGGTGCAACCGAACAGATCGAACTTTTTCAGCATAAATTTTTTGTATTCTTCCATAAAGATTTTCCCGGGTGTGGTTGGGGCAAATTCTTCGGGCCTGTCGCGGAAAAACTCGCGGTTCACCATCGTCCAGAGCAGACGCGTATCCGTTGCAATGTTAATCTTGCAAACACCTAACGGAATTGCTTTTCGGATCTCCTCTTCCTGCACGCCTTTTGCATCCGTTTTCAGGTTTCCGCCAGCAGCATTAATCCGCTCCACCACCTCAGGGACCACATTGGAGCCGCCGTGCAACACCAATGGAAAGCCCGGAAGCCGTTCCTGGATCTCTTTCAAAATGTGAAACTGCAATCCCTGTCCGCCTGAAAACTTGTAAGCGCCGTGGCTCGTCCCCACCGCAATGGCAAGACTATCGCAGTCCGTGGCTTTTACAAAATCCTCAACCTGCTGCGGATTGGTATAAAATGAATGTGCGGCATCAACCGTGAGATCATCTTCAACGCCTGCCAAAACGCCCAATTCGGCTTCCACGCTAATGTTCTGCGCATGAGCACGTGCAACGACTTCTTTGGTGCGTGCCACATTCTGATCAAAATCATCATGGCTTGCATCAATCATTACGGAAGTGTAACCGCCTTTTTCAATGGCTTCAAAAATGTGTTCTTCAAAGCCATGATCCATGTGAATGGCAAATGTCACATTCGGATAAATTCTTGACGCCGCATTAATCATGGACAAGAGCATATCAGGATGCGCATAGTCTCTCGCAAATGGCGTTGTCTGCACTATGAAAGGCGCATTTGCTTCTTGCGCAGCCGCGAACAGACCGTGAATTTCTTCCATGAAAAACACATTCACCGCCGGAATCGCATAGCGGCCATAGCATTTTTCAAAAAGTTGTTTCGTCGTTAAAAGCATAAATTTTTTTACCAAAACACGGTGTACAATGCCGCCAAAACGCCGCATATCACGATAGAACCGACCACAAAACTTTTTCCCGGCTCGAACATCGTTCTGTCGATGTCCAGGCCTTTAGGATTGTGCTTGCTTTTTGGATCAGCCAGCGTCATCACAACAATCACAGCAATAAGAATCAGGAAAATGATGCCCATACGATCCAGGAAAGGAATTTCAGGAGCCAGAAACTTGCCTGCTGTCGAAAGCGGGATCGTCAGCAATGCAGCCGTAAGTGCCGCCGCGGAAGTGGTCCTTTTCCAGAACATTCCGAGAATAAAAATCGCGAAAACGCCCGGTGTAATAAAGCTGCTGTATTCCTGGATAAACTGGTAAGCCTGATCCAGAGCCCGGAGCTGCGGCGCGATGATAACGCCGATCGCCATCGCCACGTAAATGGTGTAGCGGCCTATCCTCACCAGCTGTTTTTCGCTGGCATTGGGGTTAATGTATTGTTTATAAATATCGAGTGTGAAAATCGTTGAAATACTATTGGCCTTTCCCGCAAGAGAAGCCACAATCGCTGCCGTTAATGCTGCGAAGGCCATTCCTTTCAATCCGCCGGGCAATAAGTTGAGCAAAACAGGATAAGCATGATCCGGTTTTACAACGCCAACGCCATCCAGCATTTCCTTTTGGAACATGCCGTTTTGATACAAAACATAAGCCGCAATGCCCGGAATAACAACAATGATCGGAATGAGCAATTTCAGCACCGCTGCGAATAGAATTCCTTTTCTAGCGGTCTTCAAATCAGCGCCTAAACTGCGCTGGATAATATATTGGTTGCAGCCAAAATAAGCCAGGTTGTTAATCCACATGGCGCCAATGATCACGGAGAGTCCGGGCAGATCTTTGTAAAATGGGTTTTCCTTTGGCAAAATCATGTGAAAATGCGAATCAGCCTGCTCTTTTAACAAACTCAATGCATTGAATATACCAGGTCTGTTGAAATGTGTTGAAACTAGATCCAGAGCGAGATAAGTTGTGGCTAACCCGCCCAAAACCAGCACAATAACTTGCACAACGTCCGTATAACCAATCACTTTCATTCCCCCGATCGTAATTACAACGGCGAAAAGGCCAAGCCCAATGATTCCCCACGTAAAATCAAGTCCGGCAGTTACTTCCAGCGCCAATGCGCCCAGATAAAGAATGGAAGTAAGGTTTACAAAAACATAAAGCAACAGCCAGAAAACGGCCATAATCGTCGCGACAGTGGGATTATACCGCTCCCGCAGAAACTGCGGCATGGTGTAAATCTTGTTTTTGAGATAAACCGGCAGGATAAAAAGCGCGACTACAATCAGCGAAGCCGCCGCCATCCATTCATAAGACGAAATCGCCAAACCAATCGCAAAACCCGAACCGGACATGCCTATAAAGTGCTCAGCAGAAATGTTGGAAGCGATAATCGACGCGCCAATGGCCCAAAATGTCAATGATCCTTCTGCCAAAAAGTAGTCAGTCGAGCTGACTTCTTTCGAACTCTTTTTTTTGTAAATCCAATAGCCATAAGCAGAGACGCCTATCAAATAAATAAAGAAAACAACGTAATCCAGCAACTGCAAACCGGTATTGGACATTCGGGTAAAGGGTTAGGTAAATTTGGCGTTCAGATTTCTCTACGAAGTAACTTAAACCGATGCAAACTGCAAAACCTCCTCCATTTTCACGCTACGGCCTTCTGTGAGCGATTTCATGGCGGCGATTCCAATGGCAGTGGCCATGAGTCCGTCGTGCGCATCCACGGGTGAAGGCTTGTCATGCAACACACAATCAATGAACGATTTAAGGCAAACGCGGTAGGCCGTTTCGTATCTTTCGAGGAAAAAATGCAGTGGCAAAGAAATGTGTCCGCCATTGCTGTCGAAATGCACAAGCGTGTCGGAAGTGTTGTTTTCGGCTTTGGCCATGCCTTTTGATCCAAAAATTTCAAGTCGCTGATCGTAACCGTAAACCGCTTTTCTGCTGTTGTCAATCACACCAATCGCCCCATTTTCAAAGGTTAGCACGATAACAGCCGTGTCTATATCCCCGAATTCCTTGATCTCGGGATGAATTAATGCATCGCCTTTTACAAAAACTTCTTTCACCTCGCTGCCGACAATGTAACGCGCCATATCAAAATCGTGAATCGACATGTCGAGGAAAATGCCGCCGGAAGTTTTCAGATATTCAACGGGCGGAGGCGCGGGATCGCGGCTGGTAATGCGCAGGATATGCGGATCGCCGATTTTGTTGGCTTCTACGAGACTACGAACATTGCTGAAATTGGCATCGAACCGACGGTTGAAACCCAGCATCAATTTCACATTGTTATCGCTAACCGCCTTGTCAGCAGCCTGAATGGCTTCCAATGTCACGTCCAAGGGCTTTTCGCAAAAAACATGCTTTCCTTTTTCCGCCGCCGCAACCGTGTAAGGGACGTGAAATGGAGTAGGGGAGCAAATGATAACCGCTTCAACATCAGGATGGTTGATCACGTCGTAAGCGTCCGTAGTAACTTCTGCAACACCCAAATTGCGCGCAAATTCATGCGAAGCCGGCGACAGGTCAGAAGCAATAAGCACTTCCGCGTCCGGCATATGATGAACCAGGTTACTCAGGTGAATCTGCCCAATCCGACCCAGGCCAATCACCCCGGTCTTTAATTTTCTAGTCATTTTAAGTTTATGCTAAGAGGTTGATATCGTGTTAGTTTGGCAGTTGCCATCAGAATTTCCTGTTCCATTCTTTGAGCCAGCGCTCGATCACCACTTTGGTTTGGGTGAAGAATTCTACTGCGTGTTTGCCCTGTCCGTGCAAGTCGCCATAGAAGCTTTCTTTCCAGCCTGAGAAGGGGAATTGGGCCACAGGAGCGGCTACGCCGATGTTGATTCCAATGTTCCCGGCTTCTGCTTCGTGGCGGAATTTGCGGGCATTGGAGCCGCTGCTGGTGAATATGCAGGCCATATTACCGTATCTGCCGGCATTGATAAAACGGATCGCTTCGTCGATGGTGTTAATGTGGACGAGGCTCAAAACGGGGCCAAAAATTTCCGTGGTAGCCAGCTCACCATCCAGCGGGATGTCCTCGATAATGGTGGGATTGATAAAGTTACCTTGCTCATAACCATCCACTTTCGCATTGCGGCCGTCGACTAGCAATCTTCCACCTTCGCTTAGTCCTTTGTCTATTAATGTCTGGACTCTTGATTTGCTGTCGGCCGTAATTACCGGGCCCATTTGCACGTCGCTATCGAGTCCGAAACCTGTTTTTCTGTTTTTGGCTGATTCTACCAGACTTTCAGTGATTTCCTTATGCTCACCGACTGTAATAATGGTCGAAGCAGCCAGGCAGCGCTGTCCTGCGCAGCCGTAAACACTGTCGATGACGATTTGAGAGGTCATTTC
The DNA here is from genome assembly GCF_023822005.2 of Dyadobacter fanqingshengii. GTDB lineage: Bacteria > Bacteroidota > Bacteroidia > Cytophagales > Spirosomataceae > Dyadobacter > Dyadobacter fanqingshengii. The sequence goes on along the minus strand of NZ_CP098806.1, from coordinate 2,590,408 downwards.
AATGTCTGCATCCGGCAATACGATCACCGGATTTTTCGCGCCTCCTTGCGCTTGGACGCGTTTTCCGTTCGCTGCGCCTTTGGAATACACATACTTGGCAACATTGGATGATCCTACGAAGCTAATTCCTTTAATAGCAGGATGTTCCAGAATTCCGTCCACCACTTCGCGCGCTCCTTGCACGAGGTTCAACACACCTTTTGGCAGGTCAAGCTTTTCCATCAGTGCCACGATTTTGGTCATCGTCAAAGGCACTTTTTCAGAGGGCTTAATGATGTAGCTGTTCCCGCAAGCAAGTGCATAAGGCAGGAACCAGAATGTGATCATTCCGGGAAAGTTAAATGGCGCAATGCACGCACAAACACCCAGCGGCTGACGGATCATGTATTCGTCAATGCCTTTGGCAATGTCCTCCGAAAACTCGCCCTGCATCATAGCGGGCATTCCGCAGGCATTTTCAACATTCTCGATCGCACGCACCATTTCCGCTTTGGCTTCAAGGAATGTCTTCCCGGATTCAAGCACAATTGTTCTTGCAATGTCGTCCGTGTTATCTTCCAGTAATGTTTTTAGTTTAAACAAGTATTGAACGCGCTTTGAAACAGGCGTGCTTCTCCATTCCTGAAATCCCTTCGCAGCAGCTTGCGCAGCATCTTCTACGTCTTTTGCATTGCCATATGGCACTTGTGCAAGCACTTCCTGGTTAGCAGGGTTCAGCACATTTTCGAAATGATCCGAATGGCTGTCCACCCACTGTCCATTGATGTAATTCTGTAATTTTTCCATTTTATATAAATAGTATTAATTCAATGATTAAAGCCGCTGTGGTTACAGCCCACCGTAGCCAGCAACAAATGCATCAACCTCAGTTCTGGTAGGCATAAAATTGGCGCAGCCCTCTCTTGTGACAATGATTGCCCCGCAAGCGTTACCCATCCTTACACTTTGGTACAAATCCCAGCCGCTCAGCAGCCCGAAAGAAAATCCTGCGCAAAACGCATCACCTGCGCCTAACACATTGAGCACTTCGACCGGGAAACCAGGCACCTTAATCTCCTCTTTTCCATGCTGAAAAATGGAAGCCCCATCCTTTCCACGCTTTACGACCAACGTTTCCACACCGGAAAGCATGATTTCCTGAATGGCGTTTTCAATGTTACCACGGATCTCGGGAGCTGAAATTTGCTGGTGCTTAATAAGCAATTGCTCCTTATTAGTAAGGAATGTTGCCAGGATTTCTTCTTCCGTCCCAACCACAATGTTGAAGCTGCCCAACGCGGCGCGGATTGTGACACCAAATGCCCTTGGATCAAACCATTGATCTGCACGGAAATCAATATCCAGCAAGCGTGTAACATTGTTTTTTTTAGCCAATTCCAATGCATAGAACATGGCAGTGCGGCTTGGATCTTTGCTGAAAGCTGTTCCTGAGAATGCTGCGGCTTTAAAATCTGCAAACGGAATGGCGTCAACGTGATCAATGTTGAGGTTGATATCGGCGCAGTTTTCGCGATAGTAAACGAGGGGAAAACGATCCGGCGGCTCAATGCCCAGCACCACGGCCGAACTTCGGGTGCCTTCAATGGTAGGAACCCAATCCGTGACAATGCCTTCCTGATCGAGGAAATGCTTGATAAAATTCCCCACCTGATCATTGCCTATGCCTGTCAGGATAGCCGTTTCCAGTCCCAGCCTGCGGGCTCCTGTGGCGATATTGAGCGGACAGCCGCCCACAAAAGCATTGAATGCCTCGATTTTTTCAAATGGGCTGCCCACATTGGCCGAATACAAGTCGATAGACGAGCGGCCAAGGGTCAGTAAGTCGTATTTTTTCATTGCGGAGATTTGTAATTTTTTCGGCAGTCGGCCGAAAGCCGATTATCCATTCATTTCTGCGGTGACAATGGGTAATCTTGGATCAGAGCCTTTCCAGGTTCCGTAAATCCAGTCGTGATCGGGGTCTGAGGTGTTGGCTAAGGACTGGTCGCTTCCGGCCAGGAAATTGAGATAATAAACATTGTAGCCATGTCCGGCGACGACGGGATGGTAACCTTTCGGAACAAGCACGGCTTCGTTGTGATGCACGCGAACGATCTCGTCCATTGATCGATCCTCCGTATAAACCTGCTGAATGGCGTATCCCTGCGGTTTATCGATTTTGTAAAAATAAATTTCCTCTAAATTCGCTTCAATCAGGTTACCGTTTTCATCTTCCGTCCGCACGTCATGCTTATGCGCAGGAAAAGAACTCCAATTTCCGGAAGGCGTATAAACTTCCACGCAGACAATTTTATGGCAATCAAAACCAGGTTCCAAAAGGCTGTTAATCTGACGGTTTGCATTGTCGCCCCCGCGATATTCAATGGCTGCCTCTTCCGGGCGTTTCATACGCGGCGGATGGTCTTCGTCGGATGCGACGCGGCAAATCGCAATGTCTGTTTCGGGTGATTGTGCAGTTAATGTATAATCTGTATTCCGGGACAAATACATCGCATGGCCTATTCCGCTGAACACGTTTTTGCGACCATTCTTCGTTTCCCAGGTCTGTCCGGCTGCTTCAACTTTGAAATTTCCGCCCAGCAAAACAAAGCAGTACTCGTATTCACCGGTGTTTCCTGAAATTTGTTCGTTAACATCCAGTATTTTAGCCTCGAAGTTCAGATAAGTCCAGCCGGCCTGATCGCTTGTGAGGGAATGATAGGTCTTTTGGTCAGGCGCAGGTTTAATCAGCAGGTCACTCATTGTGGTTATTCGTTACATTTGTACACAATGATAGTGTTGTATAAATTAAACACAAAATGTAAATATGTTTATATTGAATGCAAACGTTTGAAAAAATTTCAAAGTTTTAATTGCCATAATTATACAAATGAATTCCTCCCGACCCGTAACCATTAAAGACATTGCCCGCCGTTTCCGGTGCTCCCCATCCACCGTTTCCCGCGCCCTGAACGACCATCCGGCAATCAACGAAGACACTAGAAAAAACATCCAGGAATACGCCAGGGAAGTCGGTTATCAGCGAAATGAAGTGTCGCTCAGCTTACTAAATAAAAAAACTGCGTCGCTTGGCGTTGTTGTGCCTACAATCAGTAATTACTACGAAACGGCTGTCATTGAAGGACTTCACACCGCATTGCAGCCGATTGGTTATACGCTCAATATTTGTGTTACCAACGAGAATTACGCGTTGGAAAAAGAGTATTTGGCCAAATTGCTTTCGAACAGGACCGAAGGCATTTTCCTGTCCGTTTCTCACGAAACCTATAACTCAGGATATTACGAACATTTGGAGAGCGTAATCCAACGAAAAACACCCCTCATCTTCATTGACCGTGAATACGAAGACTTTGAAACCAGCCGCGCTACGGTTGACGATTACCACGGGGCATTTGCAGCCGTTGAGCACCTGATCAACATTGGTTACAAACACATTGCACATTTGAAAGGACCTAATGGTTTGACAGTCAGTGAGCAGCGTTTCAAGGGTTATGCGGATTGTTTGAAAAAATATGAAATGGAAGTTCGCGAAGAGTTTATTATCAACACCAACTTCAACGTGGAAAGCGCTATTGTTCCTACAAAGCGGCTTTTGGAAATGGAAACACCGCCGGATGCAATTTTCGGGGTGAATGATCAGGTTGCAATCGGCGCTATGCGGGTTGTGAAGGCGAAAGGCCTCCGCATTCCGCAGGACGTAGGTTTGATAGGGTTTGACAATTCGCCCATTTCCGCCTACACTTTCCCATCATTAACCACAGTTAACAGGCCAGGCCGCAAAATCGGAATGGAAGCCGCGCGGCTATTTCTGAACCAGGTAAATGGTGCAGAAGACTTCAAGCACGAAAGCACCGTGCTGCCCTCGGAGCTGATTATCCGGGAGAGTACGTTAAGGATTTAGCTTGGTGAAATTATTTGTGACCGATAGAAAAGTCTTACGTCTAAAAAGAGGGTGCGATATTGCATCATAGTAACTTAAAAGTTACCTTTATCATGACGAAGATTAGGAAGGTTGTCGAGTACAAGCATTATTTTAGAGAATTTATAAGCCAGCAAACGCCTAAAACAAAGGCAAAAATCTATAAGGTAATTTTTGGAATTGAGACGCTGGAGCGTATTCCAGCGAAGTTTATAAAGCACATTGAAGGTTCAAAAGGACTTTATGAAGCTCGCATACAGTTAGGTTCTGACATCTGGCGAGTTTTTTGTTTTTTCGATAATAACAACCTTGTGATTCTCCTAAATGGGTTCCAAAAGAAAACGCAGCAGACGCCTAAAACGGAAGTTGACAAAGCGCTAAGATTAATGAAGGAGTACTATCACACTAAATATAGCAAAAATGGACATCACGACATGGGATGAAATTAAAGACGAAGTTTACGGTAAAGTTGGCACCGAATGGCGGGATCAGCTGGATAGGGATTGCGAAAGCTTCAAAATCGGATTACTGCTTAGGAAAGCCAGGGAAGACAAAGCCCTTACGCAAGCGCAGCTCGGAGAAATCATTAACAAGAAAAGAGAATACATTTCAAGAGTTGAAAATGATGGGAGCAATCTGACGCTTAAAACACTCTATGATATTGTCGAGAAAGGGTTAGGAGGAAAGGTGAAGATCGAACTTGAATTTTAGGTTGTTACTTATCCTTTAATATTATGACCCACGCGAACCCCGAAAAAACATTTACAGTTTCGCAAGCACGGAAGCTTAGCAAGAGGCTTATTGATAAACGGGTAAAAGAACTTAAAAACAAATCAACCCAGAGCGTAAACCCTGGGTTGTTTGATAAATAGTTAGTTTAGACCCAATCAATACCCATCATTCTGCTTCAAATACCCCGGCACATTCGAAGCGCCGTCGATCGCTGTTTGTGGGATAGGGAAGATTCTTTTCTTTACGTCGGCGTTGGATTTTTCGGTCCATTTGCCTTCGTATTTGCCGAAACGGATCATATCGCTGCGGCGAAGCATTTCCCAGTAGAACTCAAAACCTCTTTCGCGGAATAGCAGATCCAGATTCATGGCTGTTAATGCGGGCGGAGGCGTTGTGGCTGTTCTGGAAGCCCTTACAAAGTTTACGTCGGCCAATGCACCGGCTGCGTCGTTGCTTTTGCGCAATTTGGCTTCGGCGCGCATCATGTAAATGTCTGCCAGGCGCAGAATTACGATGTCGGCATCTCCTTTATTACGACCGGTGTTGGATTCGCTGCCGAATTCGTATTTGGCAACCCGGTAACCTGTGTTGTAATTACTTCCGGCCGTTGTGAAGTCAACAAGCTCTCCGAAACTAACGGGCAGATCCGCTCTGTTACGTGTCACATAACTTAGTTTCCCAACTTTCAATCTTCCATCCGGGCATCTCACAAATGCGCCATTCACACGCAGTGCACCGAATTGCTGACCACGCAAAATCCCGCGATTGATCTTATAATCTGAGTCTTTTACACAAGTATCGGCTGCATTGGAATAAACAGACATGTTTTCCTGATAAAAACGCGGATCGCGCTTCGGGTCAACAGCGCCGTAAGCCTGCACCCACGACTGGTAAAAGTCGGATGTGATGCCGGGGCCGTCGGTTCCGTTTGCGGCCGGGAATGCGGCAAGCGGGAACTGATCACCTGAAATCGAAAAGTACGCAAGACGGTTGTGCCCGTTCAAATCTGCGCGCTGGTCTACCGCGAAAATCAGCTCCTGGTTCGAGTGGTTCTGATTGCCGAAAATGGAAAAGTAGTCTGGTGACAATTTTGCCTGTCCGGAAGCAATGATCTTGTCCGTATACTGAATTACTTTGTCCATATCCTCAGCACGGAATTCGAATGTCGGCGCATACACGTTGCGGTAAACTGCCGCATTCAGATTCAACCGCGCCAGTAATCCCCAAACCGCCACCTGATTAAGTCTACCAGGACCGACAACGGATTTGGATTGTACAATCGGCTCAATAGCAAGCAATTCGCTTTCGATGTATTTTAATGCTTCTTCACCTCTGATGATCACAGACGCGGCATTCGGATCGTCTTTTACGAAAACGACCCCGAACATATCGAGCATGATCATGTTATAATATGCTCTCATTCCGCGTGCTTCTGCAGCGTATAGAGCGGCTGTTGCAGATGATGAGGTTTTCAACCCATTAATGGCCGTGATAGACCTGGAAATGGATTGTGACAATGTCCCCCACGTATTGTTCACGTTAGGATCTGTTGCCGTGGTGTTGTGCTGGTGCAGCGCAAGATAAATCCCGTTGTCGCCCCAGTCGGTTCCGCCGCGGTAGGGCAAAATGGCCTCATCCGTCGTGATTTCGTTGAGTGCAAAATAGGTTGTATGCTGAAACAAATTCGGAAGTAATGCGTAAACAGGCGCCAAAAGGCCATTCGCAGCTTCGTCCGGAGACAAATTAGCTTTAAGCGTTTCGTCCAGCACTTGTTCTTCGAGATCGGTGCAGCCAGGCGCCATGAACAGCAAGCCGGCTACGGCAAATATGAGTGAGAATTTCTTTTTCATCGTTTATTTTTTAAAAGCCAACATTAAGACCAAACAGAATTGTTTTAGCCTTTGGATAACTCAGATAGTCAACGCCGTAGGAAGTGATGCCATTGATCGACCGGTCGTTGTTGACCTCAGGATCATAACCGGTGTATTTGGTCCAGAGTGCCAGGTTTTGGCCGGTTACCGAAACGCGCACAGTCTGCACCCATTTGTTAATTCCGAGCTTCGCAGTGTTCAGGTTATACCCCAACACCAGATTGTTTAGTCTCAGATAAGCTCCGTTTTTGAGATATCGGGTAGAAACTGGCGCTGAGTTGTTGACAGACTCTGCTTCTTCGGCAAAAGATTCCCGAGTTACGTTCAGACCTTTTTGCAACCTCAGTTTAAAGAAATTGGAGTTTGCAGTGTTGTCGTAAACCTTATTTCCTGCAACGCCATTGAAATTGGCCGTCAGATCAAAACCTTTGAAAGACACATTACCATTGAAATTATACATCCGCGTGGGAAGGGCTGTTCCGGCTGCAATGCGGTCTTTGTCCGTAACAATGCCGTCCCCGTCCACATCTCTGAATGTGCTGATGCCCTTATCGTCAAAGCCGGTAAATTCTTTCAGGAAGAATGTTCCGATCGGCTGATTATTAATGTAACCATTGATCGTGGCCGAAGTCAGTCCCGAACCTTGCGCCGAACCCGATGGAATGACTGAGTAAGGAGAACCAGTCACATCGTTTTTGATAAAAGTAATGTTACCGCCAAGCCCGTAGCGCAGTCCGTTGTCCAATGATTCGCGGTAATTCAAATCAATTTCAAGACCCTGGTTCTTGATTTTCATATCAGGGACATTGGTCCAGAATGTTCCGGCAGGCTGAATAGGATCGGCAGGAATCACTTCAAGCAGGATTTTTTCAGAGGTTTTGGTAAAATAATCTACTTCACCACTTAATGCACCTTTGAACAAAGCAAAGTCAAGTCCGATATCCGTTTGCTTTGAAACTTCCCATTGAATGTCTGGGTTTGCCAGCCTGGTGTTGGTGGTTCCGGCAGGATAAGGGCCTGTTCCAAGCGGGTAACTTGCTGTTGGCGAAACAACGGATGTAAACCGGGCCTGTGTTATTTTGGATGGGATTTCCTGGTTACCCGTTGATCCCCATCCTGCCCGAAGTTTCAGATCAGAGAATGGTGATGATTTCATAAATGGCTCTTCCGAGATTCTCCAACCCAATGAGAACGAGGGGAAATAACCGTATTTATTGTTAGCACCGAATTTTGAAGAACCGTCCACACGCAATGTTGCTGTGGCCAGGTATTTGTCTTTGAAACCGTAGTTTACCCTTCCAAAAAACGATTGCAGCTCATTAATCGTCGCGTGGCCCTCAGGCGCATTCAGGATGAGGGATAGATCTTGTCCGAGACCTGGATTATAGATTGGCTCAATGTCTGAGATCGGGAATTTGTTAATGCTGAATCTTCGGTCCTGCAATAAAATATGTTGGTAAGAATGTCCTGCCAGTGCGTTGAAACTGTGCACTTTGTTACCAAATGTGTAAGTCAGATAGTTCTCTATCAGGCGGTTGCTGTTTTTGAACTGATAATTTTCCAGCCTGCCTATTTCAAACGGAACAGTGTTAGGCAAGGTTTGCTTATCCTGAGTTGCCGTAGAATGGTCCAGACCGAAATTAAGTTTATAAACCAGCCCCTTAATGATCGTAACAGAAGGTGAGATAGAAGCCAGGATACGGTTTGTATTCAAGAGTTCTTTGTATAACCTCAACGGGATCAGTGGGTTGGTTCCATCCTGATATTGGAAAGGATTGCCGTCCGCGTCATAAGGCGCATACGTCGGGTTGGCTGTAATCGCCCCGCCGATCATGCCCTGAACGTTTGGTTTTTTGTTCTTTGTATTGGTCGCATTCAGGTTAATATCCAGCGTCACGCGGTCATTCAGCAGCTTTTGCGACAGGTTAATGCGTCCTGTGTAACGATCCTGCTGGCTTCCTTTCAGAATTCCCTGTTGTTTCTGTGCGCCAAATGAGCCGTAGTAAGTCATTTTTTCGGCTCCGCCGCCAACAGAAATGTTGTGGTTATGGGTCGTTGCGCTGCGGGAAATTTCTTTTTGCCAATCCGTATCCGCTCCGCCGTTGATCACCGTGCCGCCCAGTTTCGCAGCTTCCGTCAAGAATTCAGGGCCTGATAGCACATCCAGCGGGCGTGCCATTGTGGAAATGCCCAGCGATCCTGAATATGTTACGCTGGCCTGTCCTGATTTACCTTTTTTGGTTGTGATCAAAATGACACCATTCGCACCTCTTGCACCATAAATCGCTGTTGCGGATGCATCTTTGAGAACATCCATGGATTCAATGTCCTGCGGATTGATGAAGTTCAGCGGGTTGGTATCGCCCCCTGTTCCGCTGTTATCCAGCGCCATTCCGTCTACCACAAAAAGTGGCGTACTTCCTGTGCGAACCCCGCCCGGGCCGCGAACGGTGATGCTGGTTTTTGCTCCTGGTTCGCCCGTTGCCGAAGTCACATTCACACCGGAAACCTTTCCTTGCAGCAATTGCTCAGGCGAGTTGATGATTCCCGTATTGAAATCACTGCTTTTCAAAGACTTCACCGAACCGGTAATATCTTTTTTTACAGTCGTTCCATAACCTACAACCACTACTTCGCTCAGGTTGGACGCAGATTCTTTTAGTTTGATTTCAATGGAGTTGACATTGGATTCGGTAAGCAGAAAGTCGTTTAAGGATTGCTTTTCAAAACCTATATAACTGAATTCCAAATTATAACGTGTTCCTGTTTGCAGGCTTTGAATCGTAAAAACACCGTTTTCATCCGTTGTTGCGCCTTGTTTTGTTCCACCGGATACGGGCGTAACTACAACAGTAACTCCTGGCAAACCTTCTGTTGTGCCCTCTGCAAGCACTTTTCCTGTAAGCGTTACGTCTTGTATTGCACGCATGTTTGTTCCGACATGCTCCGATAGGCTTTCCGAAACCGGGGTTAGGGCCGCTGCCGTTGCATGCGGGCCGCATATGGCCGCGGCTTGCATGAGACAGACACCTAGTGTCCCGGTTTTGACTAATAGAGTCAAAGTTTTTTTCATAAGATCAAATTATTGGGTTGAATTGTTAATGAACAGCAGGCAGTGCGTGTTAAGAGAGGCATATCATCTTTTTTAGGGTTCTGGTCACACAAGATTACAGATTGTATTTTTAAAATATTTAATAGAAATTAGACAATAGTCAATGCAAACGTTTGAAATTTTATGCAAACGTTTGAAAAAATAAGAAGAATTAATAGGATGAATCCAAGCACTAACGCCGTCATTTGCGCGCAAATGACGGCGTTAGTGCTTCTAATGGAAACAAACACACTCTAAGGAATTGGTAAATTGGCCCGAAAGAAGCTAAACGTCCTGGCGCAGAACTTCCAGCGGCGGACGCGAAAGAATGCCGCGACTGTTGATCAGTCCGATAAAAACGGTCATCAACGAAACAAACAGGAACACAATGGTCACAGGAAGAAACTCGGGTTTGAACTCGGCTTCGAAGCTGAATTTTGCCAGCAGCCAGCTTCCTACCAGAGAAAGCAAAATGCCTGTTAACGCGGCCAGGGAGCCCAGGAAGAAGTATTCCAATGCTGTGATCGCAAAAATCTGTCTGCGGCTCGCGCCTAATGTCCTCAGCAACACACTTTCCTGCAGGCGTTGATATTTGCTGATTAATACCGAGGCGATCAGCACGATTAATCCGGTCAGAATACTGAAACCGGCCATAAACCGGATAACGAAGCCGATTTTATTGAAAATATCATCCAACACGCGAAGCACTAGTGCAAGGTCAATGATCGAAATGTTGGGGAATTGGCGAACAATGGCTTGCTGAAAAACGGCCGACGCTTGCGGATTGGGCACATGGGTAAGCATGACGTGGAATTGCGGCGCTTCTTCCAGTACGCCGGTTGGGAAAACAACCAGAAAATTAGTTTGCACTTCACCCCAGTTCACTTCGCGGAGACTGGAAATTGTGGTCGACATCATCGTTCCCTGCACATTGAAAATGAGGGTGTCGCCGAGTTTGAGCCTGCTTCGGTCCGCGAAACCCTGTTCGATTGAGATAGGGATCAGGCCGTCGGCGCTTTTGTAGGTTCCCTTCCATTTTCCTTTTGTGAGTTTTTCCGTAGAACTCAGTGAATCACGGAATGTTACCCGGTATTCGCGGCCGAAAATCCTGCGCGACTGTTCCGCAGTGGTGTCGCCTTCGAAGTCAGCAGCCGTTTTTCCATTCACTTCTTCCAATCGCATGTTGACAATGGCAACATTCTGGTTGACAGGAACATTCTGTGCTTTTGCAATAGCCAGCACAGCTTCTTTCTGACTTCCCTGAATGTCGAAAAGGACAATGTTAGGCTGGTTTCCGCTGGACGACATTTTCACCCGGTTGAGTAAAATCGTTTGAACAAAAAACAATGTGCAAACCAGGCACGTGCCGAGGCCGATGGAGACAACCAAAATGGATGTTTGATTATTGGGACGATATAAATTGGCTAATCCCTGCCGCCATAAATAACTCCATGATGTAGGGAAAAACTTGCGCACCAGCCACATCAGCAGACTTGCAGTGGCATATAGCACGACAAAAGACGCCAGAATGCTGGCTGTGAAAACCAATGCTTCAATCCAGGTTTGCATTTGCAAAAATGCGAAACCGTAAATAAAGGCAACAATCAGCCCGTATAACACCCAGGCCCACGGATCTCTTTCCATTTTCACGGCATCCAGCGAAACACGCAACACATTCAACGGCGAAACTTTGCGGATGGAAACGAGCGGGGGCAAGGCAAACAGAATCGAAATAAGCACGCCTATCGCTAACCCTTGGCCGATGGCAAGCCAGGAAATATCCGTAGTAAGCTCAAAGGGAAGGAAATCCTTGATTACAACAGGTAAAAACTGCTGGATCGTCGTGCCCAGAATAGCACCCAATATGGACCCAATGATGCCGATTCCTGCAATTTGAATCAGGTAAATTAAAAAAGCCTGAGAACCTTTAACACCCAGGCAACGCAGAATAGCAATGGAATTCAGTTTTTCGCGAATATAAATATGGATGGCACTCGCCACGCCAATGCAGCCCAAAAGCAACGCAACAAACCCAACTAATGCCAAAAAACGCGTGAGGTCTTTAAACGATCTTCCCGTGTCTTCTTTTTGGGACTGAATGGTTTTGTAGTCCAGATCGCCCGCTTCGAAACGCGGTTCGAGCCGTTTTGCCAGTTTTTCAACGTCTGTATTGGGCGCAAACTTGTAATAATAACGGTAAGCAACGCGGCTCCCTTTTTGCATTAAACCTGTTTGCTTCAAAAAGCGCATAGGAATGTAAACCGACGGCGCAACGGTGCTGGTAAGTCCCGTAGAGCCGGGTGCTTTTTCCAAAATCCCTGCAATGGCAAATGTTACATTGCCAATCTTGATGGAATCCCCGACTTTGGCCTGATATTGCAGCATAAGGCTTTGATCCACAAGCGCTTCCTGTCTATCCCGAAACGTTTTCTCAGCAGTAACCGGAACAGTTTCAAATTTCCCGTAATAGGGAAAATCCCCTTCCAGGGCTTTAACCTGTGCAAGCCTGTTCCCTCCATTTTTGGGGAAATAAATCATGGAAGCAAAACTGCGTTCTTCTGACCGGGTTTTTCCTAATGAATCAACAAGCGTTTTGGCTTTTCCTTCAACCGGCTTACCCGTATTCAGCGCCAGATCGGCGCCAATTAATGTTGCGGCTTGATTATCAATGTTTTGTCTTAGATTATCACCCAGAGAATAAATGGCCACAAGCGCGGCGATCCCAAGAATGATGGAAGAAATGAAAAGTAGGAGTCGTGAGCGGTTTTTACGGCTGTCACGCCATGCCATCTGCAACAACCAGGGAAGATTCAATTTATCTTGATTCATGTTTATTCAGCCAGTTTGCCGCCTTTAATGCGAATAATGCGTTGTGTTTTTGCAGCAAGTTCCAGGTCATGCGTCACCAGCACAAGCGTTGTTCCGGCTTCCCGGTTGAGATCAAAAAGGAGCTTAACCACTTTTTCGCTCGTTTCCGCATCCAGGTTTCCGGTGGGCTCGTCGGCGAAAAGGATTTGTGGTTTGTTGGAAAATGCCCTTGCGAGGGAGACGCGTTGCTGCTCTCCGCCAGACAATTGGGTTGGATAATGATGGCTCCTTTCTGCGAGGCCGACTTTATCAAGCAAATCCAGGGCACGCGGCTTAATGTTCTTTTCGCCACGCAATTCCAGGGGCACCATTACATTTTCGAGGGCTGTCAGGGTGGGAAGCAACTGGAAGTTTTGAAAAATAAACCCTACATAGAGGTTGCGGACGGCTGCCAGCTGATCTTCGCTCAGGCCGTTGAGCTTCGTTCCGTGCAGCTCCACTGTGCCGGAAGTGGACCGGTCCAATCCCGCGCACAAGCCCAGAAGCGTCGTTTTTCCGCTTCCCGAAGGCCCCACAATGGACATGGTTGAACCAGCTGTGATTGAGAAATTAATATTGTCTAAAACGGTCAGGGAACGGTCGCCACTTTTATATATTTTACTAACCTGTTGCAGATCGAGTATGGTATCCATCAATTGTTTTTAATTTTATGTTTTTCCCGTGGTGTTGAACTGGGGTAACTTGATTTACTCCAATTTGGTTATTTTGGATTTAGGTTGCTCATAAATATAGTTTAAACGGCGTTTAAAACTAAATGAACGGCCGCCGTGGAACGGCCCCCCTTGGAACTTCACCGGAACAGTTCAGTGAATTCCTGCTTAAAATTGTTATTGACAGACATTAATATGATGAATCGATTTGTTTTTATTGCCCAAATGCTGCTTTCTGTGGTTCTTTTGGCTTCTTGTAATAGTGAGAAAAAGGAAAATGCTGAACAGACTGGTTCGGTAAAGGCAGTAGCTAAAACGCCCGCCAGCGCCAAAAAGACCATTGTGTTCTTTGGAAACAGCCTGACAGCGGGTTACGGCCTGGATGATCCTTCGCAAGCCTTTGCCGGTTTAATCCAAAAGCGCATTGACTCGCTCGGACTGAATTATAAGGTAATCAACGCCGGCGTGAGTGGTGAAACAACCTCGGGCGGTAACAGTCGGATTGATTGGCTTTTGAAACAACCGCTGGACATTTTTGTGCTCGAACTCGGCGGTAACGACGGATTGAGGGGGATTCCTGTCTCCGAAACAAAGAAAAATCTGCAAGCCATCCTGGATAAGGTGCATGCAAAATATCCGGATGCCAAACTGGTTTTGGCCGGCATGCAAATTCCTCCCAATATGGGGCAAAAATATGCATCGGAATTCAAGGCTGTCTATGCCGAGATTGCCAAAGCCAATAACCTCACACTCATTCCGTTCTTGCTCGAAGGCGTCGGCGGCGAGAGCAAACTCAACCTGCCCGACGGCATTCACCCGACCGAAGAGGGACATAAGATCCTTGCAGAAAATGTCTGGCTCCGCATTAAAGATCTGCTGTGAGATCCGGATGTAAAGGAGAATTGATAAAAAAAGGCCTGGAATAATGTTAAAAACATCCATTCCAGGCCTTTTTTATTTATTAGGTGCTTTCTCCTTACACAACCCTGTCGCCACGAATCAAACGAAGAATTATTGCAACAACTGCAATCACCAAAAGAATGTGAATGATGTTACCCATTCCAAAGCTGGCAAAGCCAAAATAGCCGATCAGCCAAAGAATGACCAAAATGACAGCTATTGTATAAAGAAGATTTCCCATTGTCTTAAATTTTTGAGTTAGAGTTATTTGTGATAATGTAGTTGATATCAATTAGAGTGCCAGCCGTATAGAATAGAAATAAGGCCTTATTATTCCCCGAATTCTACAATATTTGAACAATTGATATAGTGTATAGCTTTAAGTTGTAGAAAAATTTCTCAAAAGTTTATGAAAAGAAACCCTCTGTTTATTTTTTTGATTTGCGCTTTTATCTGCCGCTTTGCCTCGGCAGCCACTGTGGATACAATTCAGGTTTACAGTGCCATCATGAAAAGAAACCTGAAAACGGTGGTTGTAACGCCATCTCAGTACGATTCGGGAAAAACATTTCCGGTTGTTTATCTGCTGCACGGTTACGGCGGAAATTATGCAGACTGGATTTCCAAGGCAAAAGGTTTTGAAAAAGCAGCCGACACTTATAATATGATCATTGTTTGCCCCGATGGCGGTTTTGGGAGCTGGTATTGGGACAGTCCGGTTGATCCGCAGTCACAGTTTGAGACTTATGTATCCAAAGAACTGGTTTCCTTCATTGATACAAAATACAAAACCATCAAAGACCGCACAGGGCGGGGCATTACGGGTTTGAGCATGGGCGGGCACGGAGCGCTTTATCTGGCGTTGAAACATCAGGATGTTTTTGGGGCCACGGGCAGCATGAGTGGGGGCGTGGATATCCGGCCTTTTCCAAACAACTGGGACATGGCGAAAAAGTTGGGCAAATATGCCGAGCAGCCGGAAAGATGGGAGAAAAATACGGTTATCAATATGCTGCATTTGCTCACACCGAATTCGCTGGCGATCATGATCGATTGCGGCGTAGATGATTTCTTTTATGGCGTAAACGAAAAGCTGCATGAACAGCTGATTTACAAGAATATCCCACACGATTATCTCGTACGCCCGGGTGCCCACAACTGGCCTTACTGGACCAATGCGATACAATATCAGTTGCTTTTCATGAACAACTATTTCAGTAGAAAGCCAAATCCTTCCAATTAAATTTCTCTAATTTACATTTCGAAAAAATTGAATCTACCTAACATTAAATTTTACTATTCAGCTAGATGAGCAACTATTCCTCAACTGTGGAACCCACAAAAGCCCGATTCACTGAAAACAGATATTTAATAACCCTCATTTTTGTTACGTCCCTGTTCATGTTCTGGGGCATTGCGATCACGATGGGAGACGTTTTGAACAAACATTTCCAACACGTTTTGAGTCTTACCAAAACACAATCAGCATTCGTACAATTCGCTATTTTCGGCGCTTATGGCGTGATGGGGATTCCTGCGGGGCTTTTTATGAAGCGCTTTGGGTATAAAAACGGCGTGCTTTTCGGATTGTCGCTTTTTGCAATAGGATCTTTCCTTTTTGTTCCGGCAGCCGCAGCCGCTTCATTTCCTTTCTTTGGCGGAGCATTATTTATTCTGGGATGCGGGATCTCAACATTAGAAACCGTTGCACATCCCTTCGTAGCCTCGTTGGGCGACCAGCGGACAAGTGATATGCGGATCAACTTCGCACAAGCATTCAATGCATTAGGCACGATCATTGGGCCGGCGGTTGGTTCTTACTTCCTTTTGAGGAACAATGTTGAAGGCAGCACAGACCTTACTTCGGTAAAAACATTATATATCGTGATCGGAAGCGTCATTGCCACGATCGCTGTTTTATTTTCTTTTGTAAAAGTCCCTGCGCTTACTGATCCGCATGTTGCGGCTGATCCTGCCGCTGCGAATGTCGATACGCATCCTGAAAAGGGCCTCTTTGATCACAAACATTTCAAATGGGCTGTTCTTGCGCAGTTTTTTAATGTGGCGGCACAGGCTGGAACCTGGGCGTTCTTCATCAATTATGGCAATGAGAAAATGGGCTTTACGGATGCAGTAGCTGGCAATTATATGATCCTGTTCTTTGTGCTGATGCTTACGGGTCGTTTCGTTGGAACGTTCCTCATGCGTTTTATCGCACCGCATTCCTTGTTAGCCGTTTTCGCTGCCTGTAACATTATTATGTGTTTGATCATTGCGCAAAGCTGGGGCTGGCCTTCTTTCATTGCATTGTTGATGCTCAACTTCTTTTTCAGCATTATGTTCCCAACGATTTTCAGTTTAGGACTTAAAAATCTGGGAAAACATACGCAACAAGCTTCATCATTTATTTCAATGGGTGTTGTGGGCGGCGCGTTCTTCCCATTTGCCATGGGAGCTGTCGCAGAATCTGACGTAGCGCACGCTTATTATTTACCGATCATTTGCTATTCAGTGATCTTTGCATTTGGATACAAATTTTACAAAGTGCTTTAATGCTGTTAATGATCAGGTTGTTAAGGAATTAAATCAATTGTTAAATATTAAAATGGCCGCTGGGAGCCTACGGCCGATAGCCATATAATTATGAAACTCTGGGGAATAGACTTAGGAGGAACAAAGATAGAATGTGCCGTTCTGGATCCTGACAGGAACCTGGAAGTGGTTGTACGCATGCGACTTCCAACGGAATCGGCAAACGGTTACGAACATATATTGTCGCAGATTAAAAAGCTGATCGATCAGGTTGCCGAGCAAGTAGGAGAGCTGCCAACGAAAATTGGCTTTGCTACGCCGGGCGTTTTGGAACCGGATTCGCAGTTAATGAAAAATTCCAATACAATATGCCTGAATGGAATGCCATTGAAGGCGGATCTTGAAAAAATATTGGGAATTCCGGTTCAGCTTGCCAATGATGCCAATTGCTTTGCACTGGCCGAAGCATTGATCGGTGCAGGAAAAGATTTTCCAAAGGCGGAAGTCGTTTTCGGTGTGATCATGGGCACAGGCGTTGGTGGCGGACTGGTAGTTAATAATAAAATTATTGCCGGACATCACGGAATTGGTGGCGAATGGGGGCATAACATTCTGGAAGAGAACGGCGAACCTTGCTATTGCGGAAAAGCCGGCTGTGTTGAGCAGGTTATTTCAGGACCGGCATTGGAGCGCTTCTACGAGCAGGTGAGCGGCGAAAAGCGGACTATGAAAGTGATATTGGAAAGATATCATGAAGGCAAGGACGAGTTTGCCAAAGCGACGATTGAACGTTTGCTTGAATTTTACGGCCGCGCGATTTCTACGCTAATCAACGTCCTTGATCCGGGTCTGATTGTAATCGGTGGCGGCGTCGGCAATGTTGAGTTGCTTTACACCGCGGGTTTTGAAAAGATAAAAAAATACATTTTCAACAAAGGCGTGGTAACTACACCGATCCTGAAACCAAAACTGGGCGACAGCGCAGGGGTTTTCGGGGCCGCTCTTTTGTAAATACGCTTGGCAGGGCGATTCCGGGGTGTTATAAGCAGTAAACCAGCTATTTCCGAAGCTTCTAAGTGAATTAAAATCACTCTTAACGGAAAATCTTGGTTGTATGTCGACTAACGGAATCTCCTTGCGCGTAAAGTCTATTGATACGATCCGTGGGCTCATTATGGTCATCATGGCGCTGGACCATGTCCGGGATTACTTCCACATTACCGCATTCTCCGCCGATCCGCTGGACCCCAGCACAACCACCCCAGCATTGTTTTTCACGAGGTGGATCACGCATTTTTGCGCGCCGTCTTTCATGCTGCTTTCCGGGATTTCTGCCTATTTATCCAGCCAAAATAAAACAACCGCCGAAACTTCCTCTTTTCTTTTAAAACGCGGCTTGTGGCTCATTATCGTGGAACTTACTTTCATGACATTCGCCTTTTCGTTTGATGTTACATTCAAAACCATTTTCCTCGCCGTGCTCTGGGCATTGGGGACCAGTATGCTGGTTTTGGGGCTGTTTGTTCGGTTTTTTACTCCCAAAGCTATTTTGATTTCAGGCTTGATGCTGATTTTCGGCCATAATCTGTTTGATCTTGTAAAGGCCACGCCTGGATCGGGGCTCGATTTGTTCCTCGGGATTTTTCTGAAAGGGGCTGGAATGTTTGTGCCCAGAGGCGACGGCGGCACCATTGCATTTCTATATGTGATCTTGCCCTGGGCGGGCGTCATGATGTCGGGATACGGGCTTGGAGTGATTTATAACCGCACATTTCCTGAGCAAAAACGACGGAAGCTGCTTTTGCAATCAGGGTTGGCTGCCATTGTGCTTTTCATAGTTTTGCGGCTTGTGAACGTTTATGGAGATCAGGCTCCCTGGACTGCCCAAACGGAAAGCATAAGGACTTTCTTTTCCTTCATGAATGCTTCCAAATATCCGCCATCGCTGATTTTTACGCTCATGACGCTCGGCCCTGTTTTGATTTTACTGGCCTTAACCGAGAATACCAACACGAAACTGACGCGTTTTTTTACTGTCTACGGAAAGGTGCCGTTCTTCTACTTCATGCTGCATTTTTACCTCATTCACGTGCTGACCATGATCGCTGTATTGTCGTCGGGTTACACGTGGGAACAAGCTACAGCGCCGGAACTTTTCTTCAAATTTCGCCCCACCGACTTCGGATATAACTTGGGAATGGTGTATGCGATATGGATTTCAATCGTCCTGGCACTTTACTATCCCTGCAAGTGGTTTGGCGATTACCGGGAGCGGAATAAGAAATGGTGGCTGAGCTATTTATAGTTTGTAATTCCAATTGACATTTAATCTAACCCTGAACTTCGTATGCACATTGCACGCACGTTTGTTTTCATTTTTTACATATCCATACAAATACTTTCCGCGCAAGCACCCGCGGAAAACTATCCCGCAGATCCTGCTTCGGAAGAACAGGCTGGCGTGCCCAAAGGGGAGGTTTTGAAATTCACGTTCGAGCAATCTAAAATTTTTCCGGGAACCTGGCGGGAATATTGGGTTTATGTCCCTGCCCAATACAAACCCGACAAACCGGCCTGTGTTTATGTCAATCAGGACGGAATTCAATGGAAAGCGCCTGTTGTGTTTGATAATCTGATCCATAAGGGCGAAATGCCGGTTACTATCGGTGTTTTTGTGATGCATGGGAAAGTAAAAGCGGCCAATGCAGGCGATGCTAATGACCGGTTTAACAGGAGTTTCGAATATGATGGGTTGGGTGATGCTTACGCCAGATTTATCCTGGAAGAAATATTGCCGGAAGTTGAAAAGCAAAAAACCACCGACGGACGCCAGATCCGTTTGTCCAAAAACGGGAATGACCGGGCGATAGGCGGATCGAGCAGCGGGGCCGTTTGCGCATTTACGGCAGCGTGGGAAAGGCCGGATGCTTTTACCAGGGCTTACAGCGCAATCGGAACGTATGTTGGTCTGCGTGGCGCCGATCGTTATCACACATTGGTCAGAAAATATGAACCGAAACCTATCCGCATTTTCTTGCAGGATGGCGCCAACGACCTGAACATTTACGCGGGCGACTGGTGGATGGCAAACCAGACCATGCTCCGCGCATTAACATTTGCAGGCTATGAGGTAAAACACCAATGGGGTGAAGGCGGCCACAATGGCAAGCAAGGCACAGCATTATTCCCGGAGGCAATGCGTTATTTATGGAAAGACTGGCCTAAACCAGTCAGAGCAGGAATATCACAGAATCAAATGCTTGGTGCCATACCCATTCCCGGGCAGGATTGGGAGCTGGCTTCGGAAAAGCCGAAAGTCAAATATCAAAAGCAAAAAATCGCGAAGGAAATCCCCGGAAATGACTCGATAATTGCCTACAATGGCGATGTATATGTTGCATCGTTAGATGGCGGGGAGAAATCCAGCACAATTTACCTGATCAAACCGAATGGGGAAAAATTAGTTGTTGACAAAGGCTTGCATTTCGCAAGTGGCGTTGCATTAACTCCCGACCAAATATTGTTATATGCCACGGAATCTGCTTCACATTGGGTTTGGGCTTATCAAATCCAGGCGGACGGAACATTGAAACATAAACAAAAATTCGGCTGGCTGCATGTTCGCGATAATGATGAAAATGCCTGGGCCGACGGCCTTACGTGCGATCGCGACGGTCGCATATATGTGGCAACGCGCTCAGGAATCCAGGTTCTGGACCAGACAGGCCGCGTTAATGCCATATTACCAACTCCAAATGGCGCAATGTCAAACATGGCTTTTGGAGGCAAGGATTTCGACACAATCTACGTCACCGCCAATGAAAAAATTTATCGCCGGAAATTGAATGTGAGGGGTGCAAATGGCTGGGACGTTCCCAACAAGCCTGAGGCGCCTAAGTTGTAATAAAAGGCCCACCCGGGACGCCCCAGCCCCATTTGGGCATCGGCTCCTCCGGGTTCATTTTCAGGTCGTCGATGTTGGAGTTGAGGACTGCAATGCGCGTGCCCCACTCGATATAGGCGACAAATGCCGAACGGAATTCGGGATCGTCTGGGAGGCTGATCTCATCGGCTGTTTCCAAAAGCAGGGAAACCCAGCGTTTTCTGTGGGCTTCGGTCAGGTGTTTGGATAAATGCTTTTGGATCATTTTGAAGTGGCTTCCTTCCTGCGTGCTATACATTTCCGGCCCGCCAAAAACCTCAGCTATAAAGTGCGCCACGTGCAACTGATGCTCGGTTGACATGTGCTTAAAAACCGGTTCCAGAAGCGGATCTGCCAACACTTTTTCATAAAAAAGTGCAGTAAGCGTCTCAAAAACAGGCATTCCGCCTGCCCATTCGTATAATGTGGGAATTGGTTTTTGATCCATGAATTTGTTATGCTTTGTATTTCATGACTAGTTAATACTCCATCACAACACCTTCAAATCCATCCAGCTTGCTTATTGTCAGATTGATGAATGTGTTGTCGTAAGTGAATTTGATGGGTTGTCCACTGCTTAATGAGAAGATTCTGGCTGGTTTCTTGGCTGATTTGATTTTGAAATTTAAATTGTAAACCGGCAATGGCTCGAAATAAGTGTTGCCGCTAAACCCAGTTAAATTGACCAAATGCAGGATCAAGCCGTCGCTGTTAATCTTCTCTTTATTACTGACGTTATTCTTCACAAATTCCTTTAAAATAACTTCAACTCTTTGCGGCGCATTGGTTTGAATGTCTAGTGGAGCTTCTGGTAAAACATAATGAATTGCGTCCAGAAGCAGATTTTTGTGTTCCTGATAACCGTGCATATAATAAATCCGTCCGAGGTTCACCGGGAATATGAGCGCCTTACTTTTCGCATGATTTTTAATTCCCAGTGCATAGTAACCGGTTGGTTCGTGACCTCCGATGATCTCCGGCGGGCCGGGGCGGCCTTTGGCCAAAACCGGAAGTAATTTTTGATCGGCGCCGGAAAGATCGTAAAGACCCAGATTGAATTTCCAGAAAAGCATTTTCTGACCCGGAAAACTTTTAAAAATACTCCTGTTATCGGGCACAAGATAATTCCCCGCTCCGTCATTGTCTTTCTTCTCAATTTTTGCCCCAAATAATTCCTGCAATGTTTCCGGACTGTCGAATAATGTGCGGTTAGTGGCGATCAGGTTTGTGCCGGCTTTACTCGCTTCTTTCAGCACTTGAACGGCTTCGGGTTTCAAATAAGTGATTTCGGGAAGAATGATGAGTTTGTAAGCCTTCACTTTCTCGGACAGATTTCCGATCTGCCCGTCTTCAATAATGTCAAAAGGAATGTGTGCCTCCCGCAGCATGAGCTGGATGCCGCGATATTCCTGCATCGGCTCGCCATTAGGCCAGGCGCCGGGTGCAACAATGGCGATTTTGGCAAGCGATTTATATTTACCAAAATACTGCTCATGCTTTTTGTGGAAAGCATAAACCTTCCGAATCACCTCATAATTACGCTCATCCTCATATCCCCGCATATCGCCCATCATGCTGAGATCCAGCCCCGAGCCATTGGCAATGTTCTCATAAAGCCGGATCTGAACTTCTTG
Organism: Dyadobacter fanqingshengii; assembly: GCF_023822005.2. Lineage (GTDB taxonomy): Bacteria > Bacteroidota > Bacteroidia > Cytophagales > Spirosomataceae > Dyadobacter > Dyadobacter fanqingshengii. The sequence continues at coordinate 2,568,289 of NZ_CP098806.1, read as the reverse complement.
AGGCTCAACCGCATTATAACGCGATTGAAAAGAAATCTGCTGAATGCTGGCATTGCTGATAATGTGATCCGGGAAGGAATTTACGGCATTACCCACATTGTCGGAAGCCGTGTAAGGCCAGTAGGGCAGGGTGGTCATGCTTTGCGATTCGTGGCGGATAATATCCACGAACTTATCCGAATACGTGCAAATGGCGATCTGCTCATTTCTGGATTTAACCAGTTTGTGCAGTCTTTCTGACCAATTTTCGACCGTATGTTTCTTAAATTCGAGATACTTTTGATAGAGCGTGTCGGCTTTGTTTTCCTCCGTAGGAAGCACTTTCCCATGGGCATATGCGGCAAAAGCTTTTTTGTCAAAATCATTCTGGTCAATGCCGTGATATTTGCCTTCGTACGGATTATTGACCTGGTAACCCGGCATATTCAGGAAAATTCCGTCGATGGGAAACATATCAATCACCTCTTCAATGATCTTGAAAGCCTTTTCCTGGACATATGGCGCATTAATGGAAACCACATACATGTCGGTATTAATAATCCGTTCGCCTTTTGAAGAAATGTAACACCAATCGGGATGCGCTTTGTAAATGCTTTCGTGAACGCGGCTGAAATCGAAGCGGACAATGACCTTAATGTTGTTTTGATGGCACTTTTTGATCAACTCACCCAATACATTCTCCTTCATAAAAGGATTGGTATAATGGAAATCCAGCTTGGTGGGATAGAACGCCATAATGCCGCCTGCATTGATCAGCAATGTGTTAGCTGAATAGGTGATCAGATCGGCAACGATAGAATCGGCATTGATGGTCGCAGCTTCATAGGATGGCAGGTTCATCTGGATAACGCGCAAATTGTTCCTTTTCCACCAAAGGTCATTAACAGGAGTCTTCTGGGCACAAAGGGAATTTGTAAAAAATATCAGACAAAAAAGCGCTGCAAATTTTTTCATTATGGAGATCAGAGTCGTTTAAAAAGGGAAAGCGGGCTTTTATTTATGATCTACTTAATCTCTTCACGCATTTTGGCTCAGTTTTTATATCTTCTGCGTTGTAAATGCTTTCTCATCAAAAGTTACATCAATTGAAGAAGATCAAAGCTTGGTGGCTTGTCTCCGTTATCATCATTGCGGCCAGCTATCGCGTGCAGGCACAGGAAGGTTGGTTTAAAAAATTCGTACAAAAGACCATTTCCGATACAACTGCCCCGGGCGAATCCAGTTTCAGGATTTATCCGACATTAGGCTATTCCCCGGAAACCAGTTTTGAGTTTGGTCTTTCCTCTCTGTTAATTTTTCAGGCTAAAAAGGACACGCTGAACCGTTTAAGCGAAATCCAGGCTTTTACATTTTTAACTTTGGAGGCACAATATGGAATCTGGCTTGACAATGCGATTTATGGTGACAAAGACAAATGGTTTTTTCTTGGCCGGACGCGTTTTCAGCGGTTTCCGTTGCTTTACTATGGAATTGGGCCCGAAACTGTTGGTGAAGATCCTGCATTGATTGATGCAAACTACATCCTATTCAAGCAGCGTGTTTTGAGAAAGATACGGCCTAATTTGTTCGTAGGGCCCGAAATTGACTATCAGCAATTGTATAACACAAGCTTTGAGCAACCCGACAATCATACTTATGACAAGCCTCTGGGAAGTGACGGGACGCGGAATATAGGGTTGGGTGGCGCTTTGGTTTACGATAACCGGCATAATGTGCTGAATGTTCGTAAAGGGTTTTTTGGAGAAATATCTTTTTTGAAATACAGCTCGGGATTGGGAAGCAATTATAATTTTCAAGGGGTAAATGTGGATGTGCGCTCTTCGCATCCTGTGAGTGCACGTAATGTGCTCGCGTGGCAGGTTCTAGGCAATTTTTACTCGGGTAATGTTCCTTTCAACCAGCTTGCGCTGATGGGTGGCGAAATGATCATGCGGGGTTATTACTATGGCCGTTATCGGGATAAAAATATGCTTGCTGGCCAGGTGGAGCACCGCTGGCTTCCTTTTGGGTTCAGTAAGCGGTTTGGGGCCGTGGCTTTTGCGGGAACGGCTGTTGTGGCTCCGAAGTTGAATGCATTCACGTTTAAGCATGTCCGTCCGTCCGGTGGGGTAGGATTGCGCTATCTGCTTTTCCCCAAAAAGGATATTTACCTGAGGCTGGATGTTGGTTTTACCAAAGATGGCCCGGGGTTTTATTTGTTTACGGGAGAAGCATTTTAATGTTTTACCAAATCAATCCCTGTGTTTATAAGTGAAAGCCACGATAAACAAAAGCACGCCTACAAAGCCCAGTGCAATGGATAGAGATGTGAATTCTGCTATAAAACCGATCAATGCGGGGCCAGCCAGCTGTCCTGCGTAACCTAATGTTGTAACCGCGGGAAGTGAGATCGAAGGCGGAATGTTTGGGAATCGCCCAGCGGCTGTGAAGAAGATCGGAACTACATTGGCAGCACCCAGACCAACCAGTACAAAGCCCAATAATGCAGCTGGTGCCCAGGGTAACGTCACTGCTAGCAGAAAGCCTACTCCTGCCAGAAATGTTCCGTAAAAAACCACTTTCGATGGCCCCAGTTTGTGAATGATGCCATCGCCGGTTAAGCGCATAACTGCCATTGCCACAGAAAAAGCGGCATACCCAACACCGGAAAGCGATGGGTCAAAGTTTCTTGAAAATTGCAAAAACACCGCGCTCCAATCCAGCAATGAGCCTTCTGCCAGAAAAAGAATGAAGCACATGAGTCCCAGTACGAGCACGGGGCCTTTTGGAAGGATAAAACTGGCGCTGTCTATTTTGGCTTCTTCGGAATGTGGGAGCAAATATTTGAATTGTGTTGCAGTAATGATGATGAGCATGGCAGAAATGCTTACCGCGGCAACCGTTGGCGATAATCCGGCCTTGATCAGAAAACCCAACCCGATGGAACCCAGCAAGCCACCCACGCTGAACATGCCGTGAAACGATGACATAATGTGGCTTCCATGCTTTTCCTGCACCAACACAGCCTGTGCATTCATGGCGACGTCGACGGATCCAATGCCCGCACCAAAGACGAATAATGCTGCTGCAAGCTCGTAAGGCGTTCTGGCGAGTAATAGCAGTGGAAGGAATATGGCAATAATGAGTGCAGAAAACAAGGATATCCTCCTGCTGCCATATTTATTGATTAAAACACCCGTCATAGGCATTGTCAAAATCGCGCCTGCTCCCAATGATAGAAGTACGACACCTAAATCGGCCTCACTGAGTCCTAATGCAAGTTTTGCAAACGGAACCATTGGAGCCCAGCTGGACAGCCCGATTCCGCAGACCAGGAAAATGAGTAAAACGGCTTTTCTTGCTGCGCTGATTTTTGCTTTTTCTTGCATAAAAGGACTAATTCAAAGAATCGATATGCAATAATATGCAACATTTATGAAATTAATAAATTAAATGTTGCAAAACATTGCAAAGCGTTTTTTATTACAGTGTACGGGTGAAAAAAAAACTATCCGGCGTTGTTCAGCCCGGATAGTTTTGATATGCTAATGTTAGTTACTTGTCAGATATTTTTCTTCTTCGATTCTTTCACGGCAAAATCAACCGCGCGGGCTGTTAATGCCATGTAAGTAAGCGATGGGTTCACGCAGGAAGCCGAAGTCATCGCTGCACCATCCGTTACGAACACGTTTTTAACAGAATGCAATTGGTTATTACCATTCAAAACCGAAGTTTTTGGATCACGGCCCATTCTGGCAGTTCCCATTTCGTGGATGGCCATTCCGAGGTAAGATCCGTTGTCATGTGTTTTCACATTTTTAAGACCCGATTTTTCAAGCATTTCGGCGGCGTCATTCATCATGTCCACGCGCATTTTCTTTTCGTTTTCACGAAGGTCTGCATCAAAGACAACAGCCGGAATACCAAATTTATCTTTCTTATCCTTGTTGAGATACATGTAGTTTTCGTGGTAAGGCAATGTTTCGCCAAAACCGCCGAAGCCCATGGTCCAGTTACCCGGAGTCGTCAGTTCTTCTTTGAAATCCGCACCGAAGGAAAGTTCGGCAACATTGCGCTGCCATCCCTGGCGGCCACCGCCACCCTGATAACCAAATCCGCGCAGATAGTCGCGCTTGTCAGCACCAATGTTCCGGTAACGGGGAATGTAAATGCCATTTGCACGGCGGCCGAAGTAATACTTATCCAAATCACCTTCCCAAACGCCACTTGCGCCTGTTCTGAAATGGTGGTCCATCAAATTGTGTCCAAGCTCACCTGAATCGTTGCCCATTCCATTCGGAAAGCGATCGGAAGTTGAGTTAAGCAGCAATGCAGTGGATGCCAATGCACTGGCGCAAACGAAAATCAATCCAGCGAAATACTCCTTTTCCTGCAATGTTACCGCATCCACAACCCGCACACCTGTGGCTTTGCTTGATTTTGCATCATAAATGATTTCTCTTACAACCGTGTCGGGACGCAATGTTAGCAAACCCGTCTTAACCGCAGGCGGAAGCGTGCTCGACTGCGTGCTGAAATAAGCGCCATAAGGACAGCCTAATGAGCATTTATTACGATACTGACACGGAGAACGGCCCCCTTCCAGCTGGATTTTTGTTGGTTGCGAAAGGTTAGCCACGCGGCCAATGGTCATGTTACGGCCCGGGAATTGCTTTTCAAGTCTTTTTCTAACCTCTTTTTCAACAAAATACATATCCATAGGCGGAATGAAATCGCTGTCCGGTAATTGAGGAAGCCCTAATTTTTCACCCGAAATCCCCACATGTTTCTCAACATATGAATACCAGGGTGCAATGTCTTTATAGCGGATCGGCCAGTCAACCGCAACGCCGTCTTTCAAGTTCGCCTCAAAATCAATGTCGCTTAACCTGTACGACTGCCTTCCCCACATGATGGACTTGCCGCCGACAATGTTCGGGCGGAACCAGTCGAATCTTTTTTTCTCTTCATATGGAGAGTCCATATCATTCATCCAATATTTCTCCGTCAGCTCGTTATACGGGTAATCGCGGGAGAGGAATGGGTGTGTTTCTTTTTGTTTTACGGTCAAACGGCCGTTGTACTGCGTTTCCCAGGGTGCTTTCAGGGCATTTTCGTAGCCTGTAACGTGTTCCAGGTTTTTGCCTTTTTCGAGCATTAAAACTTTCAGTCCTTTTTCTGTCAGCTCTTTGGCTGCCCAGCCACCGGATACGCCGGAACCGATCACGATTGCGTCGTAGGTAACTTCTTTTAGTGCATCAATATTTAAATTCGCCATTATAAGGATATTATTAATGATTTAGGTCAGGGAATAATCGTGGTCAGAGCGCCCAGCTTTTCTGGCCCTTGGGCATTGGCCAGCTGCCGTCAAATCTTCCGGGGATCGGTAAGTAATCCAGTGCCTGGGTAGCGCCAATTTCCGAAGTGAAATAGCCGGTAACCGTCAAACCCTTCATTTGCAGGAAAAATGGCTTGTCTGAAACCGTCGTGCGTTTCACAATGTCGTTCTTCTGTGTTGCGTCGAGTGCGGAGAATCCTTTTCCGTACACTTCCTTGCTTTGCGCGTCTATTTTTTCGAGTCCTGAATAGAATTTTTTCTGATCCGCCATTTCGAAGCAATCGCGCATGACCCTGGTGATGAACTTGTCTGCGCCCGCAGCTTTGGCCCCCGGCGTTCCGGTTGTCGGGATGATCGTATCTGCTACATCGGCTAAAAGTGCCTCTTGTTCAGCGGACAGGTCAAGTGAAGGGCCAAAGTTCAGTTTTTCTCCCATGATGCCAGCCATCAACGGCGCGGAGATCGTGCCTCCGAGCAGGAAGGTTATTTTTTGAACAGCTTCTCTACGCTTCATTAGTTAAGAATTTAAGTCGGAATGGAATTAATTAAAATTAACCTTTAAATATAACAACCTGTCCAGAATTTTTGCCATCAAAGGCCATAATTTTCCGTAAATTCATTCAAGTCGACCGAACAATCATCGCATTTGGTGCCAACGACCTCTTCATGCCATATTTGATTAATATTCTGAACCAAAGGCTTAGGCAACTCGTCAGATTAGTTTAATCTGGCGGGTAAGTTTAAAGGTTAAGTAATAGAGGAACGTTGAGTAAATAATGCAGATATCTTCCCTGATTTTCAGGGAAGATATTTTTTTAAGGATTATCAATGAAAGAAACGGCCGTAAACGGCATATTCAATTGTTCAGAAAAAGTTTTTCAAACCTAACTAATAATCGAGTGACCAGACGCCTTTACCCGCGTCTAAATGTAGTGACGTAAAAGTCATAACAGTGTGTGTTAATTAAAAGGGCCGGGAATTTCCCGGCCCTTTTTTATTGCATTAATAACTTGCGTCGCCTGATCTCAAATTTATTTCGCAGGCGTGATCACAATGTTTCTGTATTCAACCGGGCCGTGGTCACCTTGAATGTAAAGCGGACCTGGTTCTCCTTCGTTGCTGTCCAGCGCACCACCCGTAATTCCAGGGATTTCCTGATTCGTGATAACCGTTTTTCCGTTGGTAACAAGGGTTAGCATCCGGCCTACCAATGTAATGTCAAAAGACTGCCATTCACCCGGATCTTTGGCCATCATTTCGCTGGGAACCAGAAAGCCGTAAATGGCACCGAGTTGATCCAGAGACGGTTCCATTCCTTTACTATCAGTAACCTGGACTTCATAACGACCTCTCAGATACACGCCGCTGTTGCTTCCTTTTGGAATGCGGAATTCAACATGAAGCTTAAAGTCGTTGAATTTTTCGTCTGTAATAAGATTAGCACCCGATTTCGGACTGCGCAGAATGCCGTTTTCAGCAATCCACTGGTTTTCGCCTACGGCGTGCCATCCTTTGATCACATTCCCGTCAGTCAATTTAATGGGTGTACCCCACACTGGCGCTGCTGTTCTGCGTAACGACGGTGCGCGCACGCCCGTGTATGGGAAAGTTTTGCCTTCCGGTGTTGTCACAGACCCTGCGATTTTCTCACCCGTAAGTGTTCCTTCAAGTTTGAATTTGCCATCGCCTTTCTCCCATTGCGGCGGGATTTCGAAACTGAATTTGCCATCTTTAAAAATCACTTCTGAGATGGGCCGCGCGCTTCCGGAGACACTTGTGAACTGTCCGATCAGCGTATGGTTGCCAGAATGGCGCACTTCCAGCCACGATGGGGCCATTTTGCCGGCCATATCCACAGTAATGTCCCATCGGCCTTCGAGTGGGGAAGGTGCGGGCTGGGTTGGGTTAGGCTCAACATTGTTTGCAAAAGCACTTGTCAGCAATGCAAATGCGAAAAGGCAGGTTTGTACTAATTTTCTCATGATTTTAATAAAAGTTAAGGACCGCCAATTTAAATATAAAATTCGATAATCGGCTTAGAATAGGCGAGGAGGGATGCTGCTGACAACCATACAGCTAGATGTGGTTTTTGTTCGCTTAAAATCTTAAATTGCTTTCACAAAACCATCATTGCTATGAAACTGCAGGGAATTAAAACAGAATACACACAGAAGGGTAAGGTGAAAAAGGTGATCATCAATGCGGCAAGTAAGTCTGAGCTGGTTGAAGATTTGCTGGATATGATTGCATTGGAAGCCGTCAAAAATGATGAACGGATACCCTTTGATGAAGTTGTTGCCAAACTGGACAAAAAACACAAAATAAAGCGTTGAAATACAAAATTGAACTCACACACACTGCTGAAAAATTCCTTCAAAAACTTTCTAAAAGAAATTATGAACTGGTAGTTCGGGCAGTTTATTCACTTGCTGATGATCCTTATCAACCTGGCGCAAAAAAATTGAAAGGTGTGGACAACACTTTTAGAATACGTGCAGGGAATTTCAGGATTTTATATAATATCGACGGAGGGAAACTTATCGTGGCTGTGATGGATATTGGTGACAGGAAAGATATTTACAATTAAGTTTTCCCACTATCAGCCGGTTCAAGACTCAACAAAAATCCCCAATCACAATAAGGCCTCCGACGCGCGGGTGGCTTATTATAATTGGGGAGAATGGGATCGGGCTTGCTTTACTTTAAGCCGCGACCCGTTTTGTGTTGCAGCTCGTCGATTCTTTTGGACGCTTCGGCTTTGCTTAGTGTTTCGTCGAATTCTTCGCCGGCTTCGTCAGAAAGTGTTTTGAGGTACGATTGCTGCGCACCGGTCATGGCCTCGTCGCCAGTGGTCCATTCGTCGGGATCCTTAACCGTGTTGGAACCTTGTATCTGTCCGTTTTCGTCAGTAAGGTTCTTTGCCTCGTCCGACTCATTTTTATTTATATCAGCCATTTTATATCAATTTTTTATGATGAGAATAAAAAAACTGAGCCAGCCCGACGATGGGTATTAATGGATGCTGTTTTAACATTCCTCAACCTGGACTAAATAGTCGGCATAAATGTGACGGTATTGGATATAACATCCTTCGTGTAACCGGACAAGCTTGTTCGTAATTGAACAAAGAAATGAAAGAAATAGGCCACATTGAGCACCCTTAGCCTTTTTTGAGAATGGTATAATTGTTTTCCAAGTCCGGCAACGACCGATAAATGTTCCTTTTATGTTGCAGAACTACTTCAAAATCGCCTGGCGTAACCTTGTCAGAAGTAAAACTTACAGCCTGTTAATTCTTTGTGGATTGGCGACCGGCATGACCTGTGCCGTGCTGTTGGGATTATATGTTCATGATGAGCTCAGTTTTGACCGCTATCACGCACAAGCTGATGACATCTATCGGCTTAATTTGAATGTCAAATGGGCTGATAATGAATATAATATGGGTCACACGTCGGCGCCATTCGGTCCTACTATAAAGCAGGAGTATGCCGAAGTTAAGGACATGCTCAGAATAAAACCGCGAGACCTGACGTTCCGGGTTGGGGAGAAGGCCGCTTATGTAAAGCAGATCGTGTTTGCTGATCCGTCTATTTTCAGGTTTTTTGAATACAAATTCACAGAGGGAAATGGCGAAAGCGCCCTATCAGGCCAGAACAGCGTGGTACTCACTGAAAAACTGGCACTTATCCTCTTTGGAAAAACGTCTGGCCTGATCGGGAAAGTGGTCATTGTGAAGGATAGCATTCCCATGACGATTTCTGCGATCATGCAAAATGCTCCGGCTAATCATCATTTGACGTTTGACGCGGTGTTGCCTTATGAAAACAGGCAAGTCAATGCTATGAACCTGCTTAAATGGGATAGTTTTAATACGTGGACATATCTGCGGTTAGATCATCGGGCCAATGTTGGCGATCTGGAAGCTAAAATGCCGGCGTTTTATAAAAAGTATATTGCCAAAGTGATTGGTGATGATACTGGCACAAAAGTGAGTTTTAAGATTGCCTTGCAGGCTTTAACGGATATTCATTTAAAATCCTCGCACTTGTTGGGAGAAGAAAATGGCAGCTCAATGGCCTACGTATACACCTTTGCGACCATCGCTCTATTTATCCTGGTAATCGCCATTGTTAATTATGTAAATCTTGCCACAGCCAGGTCTTTAAGCAGGGCCAAAGAGATTGGGGTTCGAAAAGCAGTAGGCTCACAAAAGTCGCAGCTGATCAAGCAATTTCTTACTGAATCCATGCTCATGTCATTTATGGCGCTTACACTGAGCATTGTACTGATCATTTTACTGCTCCCAGTGTTCAACACGATGGCGGATAAGTCGCTCACTTTCAATTTTGGTGACGCAGGAGTTATCCGCTTTTTAATAGGTTTTGCAGCCTTAACGGGCTTATTAAGTGGGATTTATCCAGCATTTGTATTGTCAAAATTTAAACCTGCATTGGTTTTAAAAGGCGCTTCCTCGGGGGCTGACGGCGGTCAATTTCTTCGCAAATCACTCGTTGTACTGCAATTTTCTATTTCCATCGTTATGATTTTAGGGACGATCGTCGTTTACAGGCAATTGCAATACATGCGTAATTCGGAGCTGGGTTTCGATCAGGAACAGGTCATAACATTATCCTTGAGAAGTCCGGCTGCACAGAAATCGGCTGAGGTTTTAAAAAACAGGGTACTTGAAAGTCCGCTGGTCCAAAAAGTAAGTCTGGCAGATGGTAATGTGGGGGATGGTTTGAATAATAAAACAACTTTCAGCTTTTACGCAAAAGGGGCGGAAATCCCGATTGGGACAGAATACTTTCATGTGGATGCGGATTTTCTGGATGTAATGAAAATAAAAGTGAAAGAAGGAGCAGGTTTTTCACAGCAGATATCGAGCGATTCTTCATTCTCGGTGGTTGTAAATCAGGCTATGATCAAGCGATTAGGTTGGAAAGACAGGACAGCCGGACTGATTGAAGTGGATACAAAACGGGTGCCGGTTACGGGTGTGATCAGTGATTTTCACCTTCGCTCGCTGCACAACCAGATCGAACCTTTGGTGCTGGTTTTGAAAAAGCATAATAATGGCAATCTGTATATTCGCGTCTCGGGTGAGAATACGCGTGCGGCTTTGCAATATGTGCAAGAAGTTTTTGAAGAAACGAATCCGGGACAGCCCTTTGAATATGCATTTCTGGATCAGACTTTTGCAAAACAATATCAATCCGATGAGCGGAAAGGGAGTATTTTCCTCTCTTTTTCCGGCATCGCGATTTTCATAGCCTGTGTAGGACTTTTTGGTCTGGCCACATTTACGGCCGAAAGACGCACTAAGGAAATTGGCGTGAGAAAAGTGCTTGGTGCTTCGGTAGCGAGTGTTTTTACATTGCTATCTGCGGATTTCTTAAAATTGGTTGCAATTTCGATCCTGATCGCTGCGCCCGTAGGCGGTTATATGATGAGGGTTTGGTTGCAGAATTTTGCCTATCAAACAAAACTCGAATGGTGGATGTTTGCACTTGCAGGCTCACTTTCTATCCTTGTCGCATTGCTAACAGTAAGTTTCCAGAGCATCAAGGCAGCATTGAAAAATCCGGTTGAGAGTTTAAGGTCGGAATAGCCTTTTGATGGTTGTGGTCTGAATTGTAGATTTGTTACATGGAAAACATTCTCATTACAGGAGGCACGGGAAATTTGGGTCAAACCGTCGTAAAAAAATTATCGGATCATGGCTATCATCTGCATCTTGCAGTAAGAAAAGCGGTTGGCGATCACGCAGAAAATGTTTCTTACTACCAAACAGATGTGTCTGACAGCGGGCAGGCAGAGGCACTTGTAGGGAAAATCGCCACTGGAAAAGTTACCATTCATACCGGGGTTTTCCTGGCGGGAGGGTTTGAGCCTGGGGATTTGGCGAAAACGTCCATAGATGACATCACCAGAATGATCAACATGAATTTCGCGACTGCATTCAATGTTGCGCAAAAACTGATTGCACATTACAAAACTGTGGGCGGTGGAAAGCTTATTTTCGTTGGTGCAAAAGCGGCCATGGATTCCAAAGCGGCAGGCAATAGTTTGGCGTATTCATTATCCAAGCAGCTGCTCTACCATTACTCGGAACTGATCAATGAAAGCGAAAAAAGAGCCGGGATCACGTCTCATATTCTGCTCCCCGGCATCATCGACACCGCTACAAACCGCGAAGCTATGCCAGACGCCGACTTTTCCCAATGGATCAGCCCCAATCTTATAGCGCAGACCATTGAGAACATCATTGCAGGAAATGAATCAAAAGATGTAATTAAGTTTTAGTTTTGAAAAAATAACTTTCCTGAACTATGCAGAGCCGCCCGCTATCGCGAGATTTTTATTCATTCGCTATATTTTTTGTGGCGGTTTACATCGTAACCAGCCTCATCCAGAATGTGGTGGCGTTGCTGATAGGGCCGAGGTTTCTGACACTGGAGTCGTTTTATCCCTGGCTGGCTGTATTGCAGTTCGTTTTTATTATCTCCTCTTTTGCATTATTGAAATACTATTGGTCCAAGGGTTATAAAGTCGCCTTTACAGCAGCGTTGGCAAGCAGTATAGTGACGGTCGTGCAGATAACAATGATATATTTCTTGCTGATGCACCGCGATTGGCAGCCTTTTTACATGAATTTGGCCATTGCTGCAATTACCCTGAACATTGTATACGGAGCTAGTCTCGCGTTTTCGAAGGCTGCTGAAAGGCCGTGGATCAAACGGGGAGGCTGGCTGTCTGTTTTTGTAGGGGCTTGTTTACTTGTTACCGCGTTATGGATGTTGAATACGCAGGATATAAACCTGAGATTGTCACTTGACAAGTTTCACAGACTGATTGCCCTCTTGGGAATTCTTGTTCCCGTGGCATTTTTAATGGATTTGTTGACGCAATTAAAAAGCTTGAATAATGAGCGCGAGACAAAGCCGATCATTTTAAGAGAAGCTCTGAAAGTAGCGGCTATTATAAGCATTTTGTTTTTTGGAATGAGTTTCGTCGGTGAAAGTTATCGGTCGGGGACGGGGCGGGCTTTTATCCCGACAATGAAAGTGCTCAAACAAGCCGCTGAATTTGGGCCGAGAAATTATGTGAACGACAAGGGCGACACACTGCGTTACCGGTTGGTTCCCCCACTTTCTTACGACTCCACAAAAAAATATCCGCTGATCGTGTGCCTGCATCATGGTGGAGCGCACGGCAAAGACAATGTGCGGCAACTCGCTGCGGATCCCGCACCGTTTCTGCTGAGTGACTCGGTCAGGGGGAAATATCCCGCGTTCATTCTGATGCCTCATTGCCCCGAGGGCGCTGGGTTCGGCGGAATCTCCGCCTATCCTGACATTGATACACTCGTTTTTGAAACCATTACAACATTAGAAAAGCAATATTCCATTGATACTAGCCGGCGCTATGTAATGGGGATTTCCGGCGGCGGCTATGGCTCCTGGCATTTTATCAGCACGCGTCCGGAAATGTTTGCCGCGGCCATTCCAATCTGCGGGTTGGGTGATCCAAAATTTGCAAACCGCCTCACGACTGTTCCTATATGGGCATTTCACGGGGCCAAAGATCGCCTTGTGTCCGTTGACGGCACACGAAACATGGTTAATGCCATTAAAAAAGCAGGCGGCAAACCCAAATACACCGAATTCGGAAATTCCGGGCACGACATCTGGCGGTATGTGCAAGCCGAACCCGGTCTGATGACCTGGCTGTTTGCGCAAAAACAATGAACCAGTCCGAACGTCATTTCGGACTGGGCATCACTATCAGCTTTGTTGCTGTTGCGGATAATTGATCATCCAGCCGATGCCGTATTTATCATGGAAACTGCCGTAATAATCGCCCCAGAAAGTGTCTTCCAACGCCATTTCGATCTCGCCACCCGCCGATAATCCCGCGAAAAGACGGTCTGCTTCTTCTCTGCTATCGGTGAAAACTGAAACGTATGCGTGGTTACCAATGCTCAGCTGGTGTCCCATAGAAGGCACCGTATCAGACGCCATCAGCACATCGTCCTTTCCGATTGGGAGTGAAATGTGCATGAGGCGGCCTTTTTCATTTTCTGCAAGTTGCTCGGCACCTGGCATATCCGACATGCGGTGAACGGCTAAAAACGTTCCTCCGAAAACGGATTTGTAAAAATTAAAAGCCTCTTCCGATTTTCCGTCGAAGTTGAGGTAAGTGTTTAGTTTGGGCATGGCTAAGAAATGAATGTTGAAGGTGAATGGACTATCAATCCGATAATTCAAAATTAGCGTGTCGAAAATCATTTTATCGTCCGCAATAAGGACAATCGAAGGGGGCTGTTGGGACAAATACACTGTATCCGCAGCTGACGACCGCTTCTTTGCCAAATGTGGAAGGTCCTGCTGCATTATTGGGCAAAATTCCCTATCTTAACATAAACAAACCCTTTACAAAATGAACTATAAAACCTCCTGGGACAACCTTACCAAGATCGTGACGGCATGTGTGACCGTTTTGTATATTGGGATTTTTCTGCAAATTTTCTTCGGAGAAAGTGAGCTTACACAAGGATCAACTTATGTAATCGCGGCCATTTTGATTTTGAGCTACGGCATCACATATGCATTCAGGCCGATAGATTATCGGGTTACCCCGGACAAAGTGATCATTCGAAGGCCACTGAATGAAGTCGTCATCGAGCGCAGCAACATTGCGAAAGTAGAGGCACTCCAAGCCGACCAGTTAAGGTGGAGTTTCCGAACATTCGGCGTGGGCGGTCTTTTTGGATACTTTGGCAAGTTTTATAATTTCAAAATAGGGAACATGACCTGGTATGCAACGCGGAGAAACAATGCTGTTTTGATCAAAACGACGAAGGGTAAAAACATTATCATAACGCCGGATGAAGCCGGGGCGTTTGTTGGTGAATTCGGGATTCTGGACAACGTATTGTCTTAGACGGTAATCATTGATATATTTGCTGTTCAAGCAGTAGTAGCAAATGGAAGAAGGACAGACAGTGCACCTCGCAGATGATGATGAGGACGATAGAATGCTCATTAAGGACGCTTTACAGGAAGCTAACCCGAATTTGACAGTTATCGAAGCGGAAAATGGGAAGGAATTGTTGGAGAATGTCAAGGAATCCGACGACCTTTCGCAATCCGTTGTGCTGCTTGATATGAATATGCCTAAAATGAATGGCATTGAGGCACTCAAGGAGATCAGGTCCGAGCCCGGACTGGAAGATTTGCCAGCCGTAATGATGTCCACTTCCAGCAATCCTGAACTTAAAAAGAAAGCCCTCGCTGCCGGAGCGAACGAATTTATCGTTAAGCCCAACACCTTCAAGGCACTGCTTGACATTGCAAAAAGTATCTTGTCAAAGTTCCTGGGCATAAAGTGATTGGTCGTTAAGCAACGTTTGAGACTGCCCATCGTGCAGGCTGCCTAGTGCGGGGCTAGCGAAAAAATCCACTTAAAAGTTTCTACATTATTCCGTCCATAAGCTTGTGTTTATGACATTTGATCATTTACTTTGTAATTCAAAGTACTTTTTTTATTGTAGATTTTGAGAAAGTTTTGCTATTGAAATTGTTACTAATGCAGACAACGGCTGCGTGGCCTCAGAAATATGAAATGGTTTGTCAAGGAAGGATCTATTGTGCGGGAGATTTGGGGAAATGCGGATACGATCTTGTTTATTTTCGCGGGCGCCTCCGCCGAATTTGCAGTAAATAAATCGGTGGATTGGCTGTATTTTACGGGAAAACTGCCTGCCGATCCGCTGGGCCGGCTTTTTTCGACTGTGTCTTATGCCCGGCGAATCGTGTTTTCGGAATATGATGCAGCATTAAATGCGATTGACCAGATCACAGCGATTCATAAGCAGGTTGAAGGCAAACGTGGCGCTCAAATTCCCGATTGGGCATATCGGGATGTGTTGTTCATGCTGATCGACTATTCGATCCGCTCGTTCGAAATGCTGGAAAGGAAATTAACGGTGGACGAAAGAGCGGAGGTTTTTGAGGTTTTTCTGCAGGTTGGAGCGCGAATGGGAATCGGTGGCTTGCCCGAACATTACGATAGTTGGTTGGAAATGAGAAACCAGCAGCTCAATGATAATTT
This sequence comes from Dyadobacter fanqingshengii, assembly GCF_023822005.2. Lineage (GTDB taxonomy): Bacteria > Bacteroidota > Bacteroidia > Cytophagales > Spirosomataceae > Dyadobacter > Dyadobacter fanqingshengii. The sequence continues at coordinate 2,552,853 of NZ_CP098806.1, read as the reverse complement.
TGAGAAGAGCCGATTTTCAATTGATTTATACAAACAATATAAAAAACACCTCGGCTTGCCCCGTTATGTGATGCTCAAAGAAGTGCAGGTGCAACTTGCGCCAAAACAAGTAAATAAACTCCTTGCATTAGGCCAATGGTCGGCGTTAAAACTTATCCTTCCAGCATACAAATTCACCCGTATCTTCAACTTGCACAGGTTCGTTCGGAACTTGATTTTACCTGAAAAATACAAATTGGAAATTGCCGGTCTGGATATCGCATCACATTAACCGTTGCATTACTCAACTGGATTGACGACCGCATTGAGCAAGTTCAGATTTTTGATCGCCTCGCCCATTGTGTTATTGAAATAGGCGTAAACTGTTTTTCCCTCCGCAATCCAATCCTGGATTTGCTCAGCCGTTTCGTACAAAAAATCATCTTCATATGTGCCGCGGTAGTCGCCTTTTGGCCCGTGAAAGCGCAGGTATTTGAATGCTGTATCGGAAACCGGTAACCCCGGGGCGGAGCCTGGCTTGTCATGTGCTACAATTTCGAACCCAAAATGGTCTATCAGTTCAAAAATATCCTCTTCATACCATGACCTGTGCCTGAATTCCAATGCTACATTCCAATGTTTTTCAGGATCCGCTTCCGAGATCGCATTGAGCAGATTTTCGAGTTGCGGCCGCATAATGACTTTCAGGCTGGGAGGGAATTGAACGAGCAAGGCGCCTTTCTTATCACCAATGTTATTGATAACCTGTAAAAATTTGTGAACATCCTCCGGATTAAACGCGAGGCCTTTGATATGTGAGATCTCCCTCCACAATTTGAATGTAAACTTGAAGTCCTCCGGCACCTGCGTCGACCAGTTCCTGACGGTGGACGCAAGCGGAATTTTGTAAAAAGAGCTGTTGATCTCGATGCTGTTGAATAGCGATGCGTAATACGTCAGCCTGCTTTTATCCTTAAATTCATCAGGATAAAATTGCTTGTTGGGCACCGGCAACATTAAGCCGCTGCAGCCAGCTAAAAAATTAGAGAATGCATTATCTGTCATAGAAACCGAAATAAGGTTTCAGTACACAGATAAAATCATTCCTAAGCCTGCAACTTGCAAAAGTGCTCAGCCCTTTGCGCTCACCAACTGTGCTATATATTGTTGTAAGCTAATGTTCCCTCGCACGGGAGAATTACTTACTTCGAATTTTTTATCCAGGGTAACATCCGTCATGGCTGCCATAGCTTCTGCCGCTTTCTGGGAAAAGCCCGTTTTGGTGAGATACGGGATCCATTCGGTTCTGGGAATGACCACAGTCTCCACCGGCTTTTTCAACACTTCGGAAAATGCGTTGGCAACATCGGCGGGAGAATAGGTTTCGGGGCCTTCCACATAATAAAGCCCTGTCCTGTCGATAGGCTCCGTTAATAACTGCGCCGCGAATTGTCCCAGATCTTCGGGGGCAACCATTGGAATACAGAAATCGGCGGGATATAGTGAATAAATTTTCCCCTCCTTTTCGGCCGTCTCGGCAAACCAGTCCCAGTTACTCATATAATATGCGCCCCTGATAATGCTGGACGGAATGCGCGTTTCGGCAAGTTTCTGTTCCATTTCATAAAGCACACCCAAATCGCCGACGCCTTCACCGTCATGTGCGCCATATGTTGACTCTGCCACGATTTTTTCAAGGTCTGAACCTACCACTGCTGCAATAATGCTCGCCAGACTTTTCTTTTCCTCGGCGACTGTGTCCGTATCGGGTGAAGCAGGCGGATTTAATAAAAACAGGCGCTTACCGGTGCGAAAAACCCGTCGCATTGTTTCCACATCGTGGACGTCGGCCACTGCAACTTCCGCGCCTTTTCGTTTCCATTTTTCAGATTTTCCGGCATCCCTGGTAATGATCGTAACAGGCTCACCTTTACTCAATAACGTCTCTGCGACAGCCGAACCGACATGTCCTGTGGCTCCTAATATAATGTACATGGCTAATGAATTTGATTAAGCTCAAATTTTTACCAATTCTATACCAAAGCGCAGGTCACAGCAACTTATCCGGCAGGATGGGCAATTCCCTGATCCTTTTTCCTGTCGCATTAAAAACCGCATTGGCAACTGCTGCCGAAACGCCCACAATCCCAACTTCACCCAAACCTTTCACGCCAAGCTTGTTCGCAAGCTTATCGTCTTCTTTGATAAAAATGGCCTCCATTTCTCCAATATCCAGATTTGCAGGCACATGGTAATCTCCCAGGGAGCGGGTAACGAAGTTGCCAAAACGCGGATCAACAACAGATTCTTCGGTAAGCGCCATGCCAATTCCCCAAACATTGCCGCCAATGATCTGCGATCGCGCTGTTTTCGGATTGAGGATCTTCCCGGCTCCGGTTACAGCCAGAAAACGCTTAACACGCACCATTCCTGTGGACTGATTCACCCACACTTCCGCAAAATTGGCATTGAAACTGTGGGAAGAATATTGCTCTGCACTTTCCAAAGGCTTGGAATCGGCGCGCGTTTGCACGTTACTTACTTTTTCCGAAATCATCAATTGCGCTGCGGTAGGACGTACAAAAAACTGTTTGCCGGATCTGGCAATGAGCTCGTCGGTAATCTTCGTGCACGCATCATTCACTACATTGGCGTAACTTGTTGCGCCCACCGAGCCGACCGAGCCAGCAGCAGGTGGCAGTTCCGAATCGCCGATTTTGACCGTAATTTTATTCATTGGCAAATCCAGTGCGTCAGCGGCGGTTTGGGCGAGAATAGTGTAAGTTCCCGTTCCCAGATCCGCAGCAGCGAGTTCAATGATGGCTGTTACATTGGTGCCTTCCCGTTTCAGCTTTACATTAGCCGAACTGTCGCGCTGGTGCGCCGGATACGTGCCGCAAGCGACGCCGTAACCCACCCAGTAATGGCCCTGCACATTTTGCATAGGCTCCATTTTGCGCTTTTCCCAGCCAAATGCTTTTGCACCCTCTTTCAGGCATTCCACAACTTTGCGAGAGGACCAGGGTTTACCGTTTGAAGGATCTTTTTGGGGTTCGTTTTGGAGGCGAAATGCTACGGGGTCCATTTTCAATTTGTATGCCAATTCATCCATCGCCGATTCCAACGCAAAGCTTCCGGTCGATTTCCCCGGCCCGCGTGTGTAAGTAGGCAGGATCAGGTTCATGGGCGTAACGCGGTAGGTAATGAGCGAGTTAGGCGTGTCGTACATAATTTTCGAGCAGTCGCCGCAAGGTTCCACAAATTCATCCTGGATTGCTGCGTGGGTTGCCGTTTCGTGTGATAGCGCCGTCAGTTTTCCGTCTTTCGTTGCAGCCAGACTTACCTTCTGATAATTCCGCTGCCGCAATCCCACCGAATTGAACATTTGCTGCCGGGTTAATGCCAGTTTTACAGGACGGTTCACCATTTTGGCGGCCATTGCTGCCAACACCAAATTTCCCCATTGCCCGCCTTTGGAGCCAAACCCGCCGCCAATGTAAGGAGACACAATGCGCACGTTTTCGGGTTTGAGATTCAATGTTGAAGCTGCGGCATTTTGTGCACCATTTACAATTTGCGCACTATTATAGAGGATCAAATTTTCGCCCTGCCATTCTGCAATCGTTGCGTGCGGTTCCAGGGGATGATGATGATAAATCGGCGTAGCGTATGTTTCTTCTACTTTAAATTCAGCATTTTCAAGCGCAACTTTTACATCCCCACGCTTTTCGTCTTCCTTATCTTTTGGCTTTGCACCATTCTGATACAGTTTTTCGAAATCGGTTTTTGCTTCTTTTTTGTCATATTCCACTTTCACCAAATCAGCTGCGTGCCGGGCTTGCTCGAAAGTTTCTGCCACAACAACGCCGATATGCTGTCCATAAAACAGTACATCCGGGCTTTGCAGCATGGCTCCGCCACGTATGCCGCCTTTTGCATTCAGCTTCGGTGCATTTTTATGCGTAATCACGGCCAGCACGCCCGGTAATTTCTCAGCCGTTACACTATCAATGTTCGTAATCTTCCCAGCCGCGATTGTGCTTTTAAAAATCACTGCATATGCCGCGTTCTTAACGGGATGATCGGTGGAGTAATCGGCTTTCCCGGTCACTTTCAGGATTCCGTCGATACGGCTGACGGGCGAGCCTATGTTCATTTCTTTGTCTTTCATGAAGTTGATGATTAATCAGGATTTACCGCCGTCCAGTGCCATCTGCAATGCCCGCACAATGCTGCGGTTCCCCAGTTCGACCTTGAATTTATTATGTTCCAATGGTTTGGCATCCGCCATTTCCGCATCCGCTGCCAGCTTGAAATTGACTTCCGTAGCCTCTTTCCCAACGAGCATTTGCTCTGCTTTTGTAGCCCGCCAGGGCTTATGGGCTACACCGCCCATCGCTATGCGGGCCTGCAAAATCACATTTCCCGTCAATTCCAAAGCCGCCGCCACAGACACCAGTGCAAAAGCATAGGAAGCCCTGTCGCGGACTTTTAAATAATAGGAATGATCAGCAAAATTGTTTTTTGGTATTTCAATGGCAGTAATCAATTCTCCATGGGCGAGATTTGTATCCTTTTCAGGCGTATCGCCCGGTAGGCGGTGAAAATCCGTGAAAACAACAGACCGTTCCTCACCATTCTGATCCTTAACTTTCACAAGCGCGTCCAGCGCCGCCAGCGCCACTGCCATATCGGAAGGGAACACAGCAATGCACTTTTCAGACCAACCAAAAATGGCATGCATCCGGTTGATGCCCTCCAAAGCCCCGCAGCCCGAACCCGGTTCGCGTTTGTTGCAGGGCATTGCAACATCATAAAAATAGGGGCAACGTGTCCTTTGGAGCAAATTTCCGCCATTGCTCGCCATATTTCTGATTTGTCCCGAAGCGCCGGCCAGGATCGCCTGTGTCAGCAACGGGAAATGCTGCCGGATAAGCGGATGGTTTGCTGCATCCGTATTACGGCCCAGTCCTCCGATGGAAATTCCGCCTGCATCCGTAGCTTTTATCTGCGTTAATCCTAATCGTGTAATGTCAATCACTTCGTCCGGTCGTTCCACATCCTCCTTCATAAGGTCCAGCAGGTTCGTGCCTCCGGCCAGGAACCTGGCATTTGGGTTATTGGAAACCAGCTTAATCGCCGACGGGACGTCTTTTGCAATGGTATATTTGAATGGTCTCATACTAGCAGCCAGTTTTGTTCAACAGCCTTCCCACTATGCACTTCCTGGATCGCCGCAACGATATTGGGATATGCGCCACACCGGCAAATGTTGCCCGACATCCGCTCCTGAATCTCTTCGTTGGAAAGCGTAACCCGCGCCGGCTTTTTACGCAAATCCTCAGTCACATAACTTGCATCGCCATTTTTCGCTTCGTCCAGCAACGCCACAGCCGAGCAGATTTGCCCTGGTGTGCAGAAACCGCATTGAAATCCATCATGCTTGATAAACGCTTTCTGGATCGGATGCAACTCATTACCCTGCGCAATGCCTTCGATTGTTTTCACGGATTTCCCCTCACAGCTCGCGGCCAGCGTCAGACAACTCAATACCCGCCTTCCGTCCACGATTACTGTACAGGCACCGCATTGGCCATGGTCGCAGCCCTTTTTGGAACCAGTGAGATCCAGTTTTTCGCGAAGGGTGTCCAGCAATGTCATGCGTGAGTCAACCGTTACTTTTTGCGTGGCGCCATTAATCTTCAAAGCAAGATTAACCCCGTTTTCAATCGTTTCGGGATTGAATGCAGCTGGTTGCATGGTTGTTAGCGGGCGTGTAAGCACCTGTTCCGCAACCGCGGATTGCCAGGCCAGCATGCCGCCCCCGGTTAATGTCATCAATTTCAAAAAATGCCGCCTGTTAACGCCCGCATCCATAATTTCCGCCAGGTCCTCAGGCATAAGGTCTTCAAACAGCTTCCTTTCATCTTCGGTAAGCTGTGGTGATTGATCGTCTTCGTTCATGGTGTTTTTGAAGAATTTAATGTTTCAGGTTTCGAATAGGGCGGAGGATGTAGCAATGCTTACAGGGAAAAGAGAAAGTGTCTTCACTTATATGCATAAGGAGAAAATACTTCAATAATTATACCAAGAAAATGCGCCAACTATTGTTCAGGCACTTGTCCCAATCTCCCCCTGATTTTGTCGTGTTTTCACATCTTCCTTGCCGTTTGAGTGCTCTATTTTTGTTGGGTAAAAACACTTTAACCGGCTTATGGCCACAAACTTGACAATCATGGCGACGATTGATTTGCATCCTTATTTAATGTTTGACGGCAACTGCCGTGTGGCATTTGAGTTTTATCAAAATATTTTCGGCGGAGAACTGACTTTCATGACGTACGGAGATATGGACGGAAGCTGCCCCGCCGGAGTCCGCGACCAGATCATGCACGGCACACTTATGGGGGGCTCGGTAGAATTCATGGGGGGAGACGCTCCCGAAGGAATGCCATTAGGCGCAGGCAAGATCAATTTGTCGCTTAGCGGTTTCGAGGAGACCACATTGCGTGAACAATACGATAAATTGAGTGAAGGCGGCACCATTGTGGTTCCTATGGACAGGCAAATGTGGGGCGACATCTTCGGTGCTTTTCAGGATAAGTTCGGGATAGACTGGATGGTGAACATCCGGACGGCCTAGCATTCTTTAAATGATTGAAATTGACTGAACGCAGGTTTCGAAAAATCAAGCCTCAACCTGGAAAGATCGCTGTCATTTATTGGACAAATTGTCGATATTTAGTGAAATTTTTAATGATTTCAGAAAACTAAAAATGCATTGACATGAAAAAGAAAATGATCTTGAAAGGGTTTGTCATGATGCTTGCGTGCATGCTGACCGCTGTTGCGAGCCAGGCGCAAGACAAACCAAAGCCAAGTCCGGCTAAGACTGCAACCGGAAAGGCGGGGGCTGCAAACATTACCATCACTTATTCGGCGCCGTCGGCTAAGGGCCGTAAGGTTTTTGGCGAGCTTGTTCCTTTTGACAAAGTATGGCGGGCAGGCGCAAACGAAGCCACGATATTTGAAACGGATAAGGACATTATGGTAGAGGGACAAAAACTTCCGGCCGGAAAATACAGCCTCTATGCACTTCCAGGCGCAAGCGAATGGTCGTTCATTTTCAATTCCGAAACTGGTCAGTGGGGAATTAAGCGCGGCGGAGAAACTTCCAAGGATGCTTCCAAGGACGTATTAACCGTTAAAGCAAAGCCGGCGAAAAGCGCTTCTATGGCGGAAACAATGGCTTATGAAGTAACACCAGCGGGCTTTGTCCTGCGTTGGGAAAACACTGAGGTTCCAGTTGCTATTAAATGATAATGTTAATAATGAAAAAAGCCCCTGCAAATTTCGGATTTGCAGGGGCTTTTTTTGCTTATTGCTGTTTCTTTTCTTGATGACAAAATAGCGGTCACTCGCTCCGCAGGCTTTTGATAGGGTCCAGTAATGCGGCAATGCTCGCTACGGATGCGCCCAATACTTTTCTGACACCGATTTCCTTCACCCGATTTTCGGCCATGTAGGCGGCTAGCCAAACAATCCAAGGCAGGAAATGAATATGGTTAACCCGGCGAAAAGACCGGTTAATGTCGCAATGCGCCGCGTATCTTCAAATTTCAGGGCAAAATCTTCGCCCACAAAATGATATTCAAATGGATACTCGGGGGATATAATTAGTTGCTAATCAAGATATTAAAAAGAATTGATTAGGCGTAAATGTTCATTAACGGACATCGTTTGTTCGGTTTGGGACGACATTCACAAGAGAGTCATCGATACAACACTATCATCGAGGGAAGTGGGGAAATTCGGGGGCAAATTAAGGGTATACGTACTAATGATTGTCATGGCATGAGATTTGAACTAGCGAATGTTGAGGCCCGGTTGGTGCCGGGACTGCAAAGGCAAATCGAAAAACGGATTTGTGAAACATTAAACATTTATCTCAACTATGAAAAAATTATTATTGGCTGCCGCCCTGCTAATCTCAGTTCAGTCAGCATTTGCACAAAAATTCAGCATTGGACCGAAAGCAGGTCTGAACATCAGTAATTACACTGGCGGAGACATTGAATCGGATGCACTAGTTGGATATCACCTGGGTGGAATTATTAACTACGGGTTTGGAAAAGTATTTTCCTTGCAGCCGGAGGTTTTATTCTCAACCCAAGGAGCAAAAGTGAACAATGCAGGCAATAAATCTGATTTTAAAATCAGTTACGTTACCGTGCCTGTCATGTTCAAATTTAAAACCAATGGCGGATTTTATGTTGAATTTGGCCCTCAGGCGGGATTCAGAACGTCAACAGACATTCCTGACCAAACGATAAACAACTTCGCTAAAAACCTGGATCTGGGAGCAGCTGCGGGTATTGGTTATCATTCACCGATCGGGCTGGGTGTAGGCGTTCGTTATGTTGCTGGACTTTCCAAGGTTGGCGATTTTACGGGGCAGGATATTGATCCAGATTTTAAGAACAGTGTAATCCAGGCCAGTATTTTCTGGGCCATTCCGTTGGTTAAATAACGGATCTTACCTTCTGTAAAGATTTTGATGAGAGGATGGGTTTTGGCCTGTCCTCTTTTTTTATGCCGTGTTTTTAACCGCTCTAAATTAGCATGAGCACTGGTTGAAATGGATTGCTTCTGATATTTTTGATTTCTGAACAATCCCAATCCACCCTTACGCTCACTATGAAACCAATCCGTTACATCATTCAAAATGAAACAGTTCTGTATAATTTGAATGATTACATCCATTTGCTTCTTGATGCGAAGGTTTTGCATCCGGTCATGCCGCAGCTCAGGAAAAGTATTAAGGCAGGCAAAACGCCCATGCAGATCGTTTTGGAAAAATTGGAAAAGTTCGAACCGGCCTATTACATGCGTTACAACCACGATTTATATGTCAACTGGGTGTTGTTCGAATACTTTTTCAGGCCATTGAAGCCATTGCTGGTTAATGCTTCCGACTGGCGGGATGAGGCGGGGATTTTCAAGCAAACACAGCTTTTTATCAATGAGTCTACACTCAAATCGAATAAAAAAAGCGGCACCGAGGCCGCTTCCTACTTTCAGAAAATCACAATGAAGCTCGCTCCGAGCGACTAATACCCGTATTCAATGTTGTATGAATAAGGTGGGAAATTCACGCTTTCTACGCGTACAGTAACTTTGGACGGATACCCGTTAGGCAAATAATCGTATGTGTAGTAAGTGTTTGAAATGACTTTCGAACCAGCGTAGTAAATCTCCTGCACCGGATTATTCGGGCTGAGCGATCTGATCGAAATCTCACCATAACTGTCCAGGCCCATTTTGAAGAACGGATTCGGATGGTCATCATACTTATAATCGACATCATTTCCTTTCGCTTCCAGCGGCTTCTTGGTCCAGCTTTTGGCGACGTTGTTCTGGTCGTTGCGAACGTAATACACATTCGTGCTTTGATTTTGTGAGAGGTCAGTCCAGATTTCCTGCCTTGTTATGAAACCCTTATCATTGAATGCGTAAATTCTTGTGGAAACATCTGTATTTCGAAGATCTTTCCGCGTAACGTAGCGCAGGGAGTCGTTAATCGGATCCTCGTAAGTTACCAGAAACGAGGGTTCAAGCGAATCGCCCTGGGACTTGGTCATAATCTCAACCGTCTGGATCTTGCCCTCAGCCCTTTTGAAAAGCACACGTTGCGAAAGGACCGGCGCGGATGATGCGAAACGACGTTCTTCGGTTAAGACCTTTCCTTCATAATTATATTCCGCTTCCAGGATTCCGTTAAACAGCACTTTTTTGAGCTCAACCTCTACTTCGCTTTTCCCGAAAGGCGCTTGCTGCTTATCCAGCGCACTTTCGCCCGCCGGGTCCGGATTCTTATCTTTATCGCACGATAAGAATGAGAGAATGGCAAAAATGTAAAGTAATTTCTTCATTGCTACAAAAGGTAAAACTAATTCTAAGCAAGTTATTAATATAAAATTAATGGACAATAGGTTACAAGAATGGATTTTTCCAACGGTCGCATTACCGCACAAATGCTGTTCAATATCGGACAACCAAGGCATGGAGGAGTTTTTATAAAATATTCATTTTCATGCACTTGGAAGAGGTTTTGCAACGTGGCAAGCTATTTTTTCCAGTAAAGACAGGATTTCCCAAACTACAATATGATAGCAAATTATTTCAAGATCGCCTGGCGTAACCTGCTCAACAATAGCTTCTACTCATTACTCAATTGCCTGGGCTTATCCATTGGCCTGGCTGTGGGCATACTCATATTGCTTTGGGTTCAGGACGAATTGAGTTTTGACAGCTTTAACAGGCAATCGAACAGCATTTATAAGCTTGAAAACCGCGTGGGCACAGGCGCGAGCCAGCAGATCTGGACCGGCACCGTAGCGCCTATTGCAGGGTTTGCCAAAAGAGAAGTTCCCGAAGTGAAGGACGCTGCGAGAATTACCTATAACGGTGCTTACACATTGTTCAGATATAAGGATAAGGTTTTCAATGAGGAAAATACTTTTTTCGCTGATCCCACTTTGTTTACAATGTTTGATTACCAGCTTATTCACGGCAACAAAAGCAAGCCGTTTCTTGATAATCATTCAGTTATACTCACCGAAACTACTGCCAGACGTTATTTTGGCAGCACGGATGTCCTAGGGAAAGCGATCACTTCGGATCGGGCGACTTTTACAGTGAGTGGTGTGATGGCCGATTTTCCTGAGAATTCCAGTATCAAAGGAGACATGGTTTTTTCCATTTCACTTCGGTTCCAAGATGTGTATACAGGCCGCAAGGATGGCAAAACGAAAGACAATGATTTCACTGAATTTGACTACACCACTTATTTCCTTTTGCAGCCAGGCCGACCGCTTGTGGAAATCGCGACCACGCTCCGCAACATTCATTTGCGCAATAAGCCGGATGACACGGATCTGACTTACCTGTTACAGGCATTGCCGAATGTACATTTATACAAATCAGACGGCACAGAGCAGGGCATCGAAACGGTAAGGATGTTCACGATCATAGCATTGCTGATCCTGATCATTGCGTGCATTAATTATGTCAACCTTTCTACGGCGCGTTCGTTGCTGCGCTCAAAAGAGGTAAGTATGCGCAAGATCGTAGGCGCAGCGAGAATCCAGCTTTTTATTCAATTTCTCGTAGAAACCATTCTCCTGTTTTCCATCGCAACATTGCTGGCGGTTATAGTCATGTATGTCCTGATGCCCTTTTTCAACCAAATCTCCGGCAAAAAATTGGTGTTGGACTTTACAAAACCACATATATGGCAGGTTCTGGGAGCAACAATCGCGGGAACATTAGTAGCCTCGAGCATTTACCCGGCAATGCTGTTATCCTCTTTTGAACCACTCAAATCCCTGAAAGGCAAGGTTTCTTCCGGATTAAATGAGGCAATGTTCCGTAAAACGCTGGTTGTTATACAGTTTACCGTTTCGGTCATTCTCATCGCCGGCACTTTGATCATCAGTAATCAGCTCAAATTTATCCGGTCCAAAAGTTTGGGATATGACAAAACGCACGTCTTGTCATTCTACATGCGCGATCTGACGAAGCATTATGATGTGATCAAATCCGAGTTGTTGAGCCAACCGGGCATTACCGACGTCAGCAGGTCCAATTTCAATGTGGTCCTGATCGGGGGACAGACGGGCAGCAGCAACTGGGATGGAAAAGAGCCGGGCGAAACGATGATGATCCGTTTTATGAGCGCGGATAAGTCCTTCATTCCGTTTTTTAAGATGCAGCTGAAAGAAGGGGCGAATTTCACAGACGCGCCATCGGACTCCAAGCATTATATATTGAACGAGACAGCCGTGAAAACCGCCCGGATCACCGACCCGATCGGCAAACGTTTCAAGCTTTGGGACATCGAAGGAACGATCATCGGCGTTGTAAAAGACTTCCATTTTGCCTCTATGAAACAGAAAATCGAGCCGGCAGTTTTTGTCTACGATCCCAGTAACATGAGCCGTATTTACATCAAAACCACGGGTAATGATGCCAAAAAGGCGATTGCGGCAGCAGAAAGCGTCTGGAAGAAATTCAATGCAGATTCACCGTTTCAATATGCGTTTCTGGATGAGGCGTTCAACAGCCTTTACAAGTCGGAAGAACAGACGGGCCTGTTGTTCAATATATTCGCTTCCATAGCTATTCTTATTTCGTGCCTGGGTTTGTTTGGGTTGGCCACTTATACTGCGCAAATCCGGAAAAAAGAGATCGGGGTCCGCAAAGTTTTGGGATCGAGTCTGGCCGGGATTGTCCAGCTTTTGGCAAAGGACTTTGTTAAGCTGGTATTTATCGGGATTATTATCGCAGTTCCGATTGCCTGGTATGCCATGGACAAATGGTTACAGGATTTCGCTTACCGCATGGAGATGCCCTGGTGGGTCTTTGGTTTTGCGGGTCTGCTGGCGCTGGCGATTGCCTTGCTGACGATATCATTCCAAAGCATTAAGGCTGCATTAATGGATCCTGTCAAAAGCTTACGGAGCGAGTAAAAGCCTTTTCAAGGTTTTTTTGTCTTCGCCTCAGCCAGTTCGCTGTTCAGGTCATCGTGCTGCTGCATCAGGATCAGGTTTTCTTTTTGAAGCGAGGTCATTTTCGTTTTCATGGCTGCCAATGTGGTGTCACCAGCTTTGCTTTTGACAATTTCGTTAAACAGATCTACGTAGCTGGTGATAATGCTCGTGTAAAATGGCTGCTGATAAGCATTTTGAAGATCGCCTGTCCATTTGAAAAGCGGCGCCAGTGCTTCTGATTTCACGTCGGCAGCCTTTTGGATTTGGATAACCAATGTATCCGCGTCGTTGGTGTGGCGTATTAATTTTTCAACCTGCTCATTTGTGATGGCAGTCACTTCGCTTTGTTTTTTTGGTATTTCAATCAATGAAAAATAGAGCAAAAAAACGATCATCAAAATCATCAAAATATAGCACAGCGAGAAGCGGAGTATGGTTGCATTTCGCTGCGCAGCATTGATTGGCTTCATGGATAGTCGGTTAAGGTAAGCCCAGCAGGACCTGCTTGATCATTTGATTTTGAGATTTTAACTCTGCATTCTGTTCTTCCAACTTAGAAACCAGTGTGCTAACACGTTTCATTTCACCTGCCTGCTCATTTCGTTTGCTTAATAAATGCTTGTTCAGCAGGACTCTGACCTGGTAATTCCGGATAAGTTTGGACGCCAGCAGGGCAGGGGATGTTTGCCCTGCATATTCCTTCTTCATCAAAGCAAATTGCCTTTCCAAAACGGCGTCAGTGCTCGCTATCGCGATCTGATCATTGGAAGTGAGTGCTGCAACATGTTGTTTGTATAAACTGTCCAGAACGATCACTTCCTTCCGGAACTCACTTTCTTTGTCCTGGCTGATCAGCTTTGTTTGATTGCTCTTCCGAAACTTGGGCGTGGCATAATAAAAAGCAATGCTCCCGAAAAGCAGTAAAGTCAAATTGATCAGTATATACCATTGCGATCGGTTCATATCTATTCAGGTTAAGCAATGTCCCATTTCCCAGCGTCGACATAGGGAAGTGCCAGCAGGTTTTGAAGGAGAAAATCAATAAAGTCCAGATATCCTTTCACATTGTCGAGCAAGAGGCTGCAATCATTATGATTGTAAGGGCTTGTCAGCACCGAATCGATCATGGAGTCCATTACCGACTTGGTTACTTCTCCGTAATGCGTGTTGAATTTGGTCGTTCCTGCTACATTATTTCGCAGATATTGGTAAAACCGATTGGCACTGCTTTCGGAAAGACAATCAATGGCGGTGCGCATGGTGCGGGCATATCTGACCAGTTCCTGGATAAAATGGACAGGAGGCAAGTCTTTGGAAATGAGCCGGTAATGATCAATAATTTCCAGTCCGGCAAAAACCAGTTTTTCCGAGATCTGGTAAATGTCCCGGGCAACCGGCGACTGGTTCTGCATCCCATTTATCTTTTTTTGGATCAATATTGCGGTCTGGTGAATGCTGTTGATCTGCTTTCCACAGGTTTCGTAATACCAAAGTAAGTTTTCACCGAAAACACCGGCCGAGGGAGGAATGTAATCGTAATCAGGAGAAAACATCTGCCCTTCAAACCGTATCCTGAAGACTGGCATGCTATGGGCGTCCGAAAGCTTTTCATGAACAGAAAGCAGTTCGAGCATGGGTTTTAGCGTCACAAATGGCTTGCGAAGCGGCTGCTCCTCCATATCATATTCGCCAGTTTCTGTTAGGCCAGACAGTGAAATGCGCAGGACTACATAAAAAATCCCAACATTGCCGAGCCGGTTTTTATAATCCATTAACGACAGGCTTACACTGTCCGGATCACTTCCTGCGTCCCATTCCACGCGTATGCCGCCCGGCGTAACGGCACGGCAGGACAGCATTTGAATGGTGTCGCCCAGGACCCGGAGCTGAATTCCCGCACCCGAATTATCGGCGGCTGGCAGCAGGCCATAATTATGCGCATTGAGAAAAATGGCAGTGGCATCGCGCAACGCGTCGCGGATCGCGTGGTCGTGTGCGACGAGATGTCGCTGGGTGATTTTCATACCATCCCGCCAGTTCAGAAATGGATAAGTGATTTCTGGAAGTGTCATGACCGGATTGGATTAGTGCTGATTGCATAAATAATGTCATTTCCCTTTACATCATTCTCAAAAAGGGTTTTCTCTGTATCTAAAATGATCTTTTTCCTCTGAGGGGAGTATTTGAACAACATCCATTCAAGCGGAAGTTGGTTATCGGACAAGAACTGGATCGGTTTCTTGCGATATTCCCGGTGTTTGTTATGAAAAGATATGAAGTAATGGAAAAGCTGTCCCAGCGTGGTATTTCCCGGGTATTCCACTTCATAACCTTCGAATGGCTCGTTTTTGCCGGGAACGGGTGTGAAGTTCATCATTACCCTGACCGTTTCAACAGGCACCAACCTGGGAACCGGCTCATTCACTGGATAAGTCCAGGTTTTGTATCGCAATGCCGGGATTTTCATCCAGAGTTCGTAGGAAACGAAAATCAGCGCGGGTAGGAGGAAGGCGGGGGAACCGGAGAGCAAAAGATACTGAAAAGGATTTTCGTGATCCAGTAAGTTGTAAGTGATGATATATCCGGCAATGCCGACAAAATAAAGCGAAAGTCCGGCAATGAAAACGTCCAGCAAGGAATCATTGCTCCACCATGACAGCGTCATCGGCGCCAGTATCAGATACAGGATACCCATTAAAAAGGACATGGCGAGCAATACGATAAAACCGGTTATGATCGAATTTGTTTTTGAATTAACAAACCCTAAAATTGCAAACAGAAGAAATGTCCAGATCAGCCAGATCGCCCACCGTAAAATGGACATTGCGCTTCCTTTTTCGTACATTAAAATACCAGTAAAGGCCAGCCCGGATAATAATGCTAATAATGCTGGTAATATCTTGTAAAACAACTCCATAGGTGCGAAAAATCACAAAATTGTAGAATAGCCGAGGACACCTGTTTCCCTGGTTTTATTAATGGTGAAAAAGCCTCTTTCAGCGATCAGTAACATGTCCCAGGTAATTTCGGCCGGCAGCAACAATCCGCACAGGAATGTCAGAGTGCGGTAATGTTTTCCGAGCGGCTCGTGGCTCCTGAAATGATAAAGCTCATTGTCTGCCACCGGGCCGATCCTGATGTTGATATGATCCGGATCTTGATATTTTCCATGCAGGATCCAATCCACCCCTAATGTGCCTTTGCCTAGCGGTTGCAGGAAATCAATTCCAATGCTCTGGTTTGATTTCTGTTGATCTGTTTCGAAAACGACTTTTTGTCCCAGCACTTTTTCAAAATAAACCTGGCAAGCCGGCATATTGCCGACGATCAGATGTGCGTGAATGGTCAATTCCAAAATTGCTTCCTTCTGCTCCGGGGACAGTTCCAGGTCCAGATCAGGCCATAAATAATCGAAAAGCGTATCGTGGTAATGGGCAAATGGATTCACAACGGAATGATGCTCATGCATTTCCAGCGCCACCCGCTGCCTCCCGAATTCTATATCAAACGGCGAGAAGAACGTTCTGGCCTGATTAATGCCTGTTTCGTAGTAATCAATGTCTTCCAGCACAACTTCGGTGGAACGTTCGCTCCGGCTGATCGTGGGCTGGAATATCATCCCCGGCGGCAGCATATCCGAAATTCCCTCCCGTGCCATGCGCACTTTGGAATAAGTAATCTGAAAATCAGTGTCCCGGTTTTCTTCTGTTACGGCTGTAACGTCCCTCGATCCAGAGCGGTTAAAGGCTCCGACGGGGGTTAAAAGAATGTTTTCAGGTGAATGGATTGCTGCTTCGGCGATTTCACGCGCCACAGTTTCCGCCCGTAAGTCGGTCTTCAATGCGAGCAGCGTTTCGGCAACCTGGTATATTTCCATCACATTTTCCAGTTAAATCCGTGAACAGAAACATATAAGGGCATCATCCCGACCGACTTTTGTTGCAGGCTGTTTTTTACCAACCTGGCCTGCCTCATCCAGTATTCATCGTTCTGATCTTCGATATTGGGGAATATCAAAACATCCAGTGCGAAGCGAAGGCCTTCCTTTTGCCCTTCACCTATGCCCAGTCCTTTTTTTACCTCAACTTTTAATGCAGAATCGCCTAAATAATTTTGTGCAATTGTGCGGTAATCCTCGATGGTGACGGCTCGTCCGCGCGTGAGCAATGTTTCTTTGAGTGCCTGTTGCATTTGAACATCGTCCATCGGAGCCCGGCCGCCATTGGTGGGAAGCATTAAAAATGATGCTTCGGCCTTGAACTGGTTTGTAGGGGCAGCATTCAGTTTTGTTAGTGCGCGGAGGCCATTTGCTTTTTCACCTTCGGAAGTCCAGAAATACACATCGAGTATCGTTCCTGCTGACCGGGTTTTTACCAGGATGTAAACCTGGGGCAATGCGAAATCAAATGTATCCAGGTGTTCCTTCAACTTGCTCACGCTCTGATTGATCTTATCCAGATGGTTGGAGACAATGGAAATATCGAGCGCATTAAATGCAGCCAGGTCGTCGCGCATTTTTGCGGTAACATCGTTCAGGCTTTGAAAAGCATCGCGCTTATCGAAACGGGCAACGCCGCGGTTGCGCAGTGCATATACATTTTGCCCACTGGCAAACTTATTTTTTTCAGTTGACAAAAGTGTTTCCCCATCTCCATTCACGACTTTTTCAATTGCCATAAAGCCATCATCGTCTTTCAGTCCATATACATTGAAAAGCGGCTGCAATCTGCCCCGTTGATGGACCAGCTTGCGGTTCAGGACCGGAACGCAGTTTGTAAACACCTCCATTTTGTCCAGCGCAACGGGTGTTATCGAAGCCGGGCACCGCATTTTTATCCAGAGCAATTTATCGGGAAAGAGTGTTTTTGCATTGGCTTCCGGCATCATTGCGGACCATTCTTTGGGATAATTTTCCAGCTCCGATCCGGCTTTAAGTTTGGTAACGGTCATGAAGTGCGCGTTGTATGATTCCCTCACGCTTTCTTCAATGGGTTTGAAAAAATCTCTTTTGTTTTCAGCATTCTCCATGGGCACAATGCGATCCTGTGATTCATAATGCTGAATGGGATCGGTAAATGTGCCAGGAGCGCTGTTTGAGAACTTAATTAGCGGAATGTAGGGAAGGTTTTTGGATTGATCAGCGATCGCGCTCCAATTGAAAAACAATGTCATTTGGTCGGGCACTTCTTTTTCCGGTGTTTCGATGGCAACCCAGCAGATCTGCTGCTCGATGGGTTTGCCGGGGATCCGGAATGCAGTTTCTCTCTGAAAAGTGGCGCTGACCTTATCAATCCGCGAACCGGTTACGATGAAGCGAACAGTTGCGCCCGAAAGCCGGAAAGATCCGGCCGGGCTCATGGTAATCTGATTATTTCCCTGGGTTGTGAACTGGTCCGAAGGGGTAATTTCGATGGGCCCGGAATTGGTTTTTATCAATAATACGGAGTGTGCGGGAATTATGCCTGTAATCGTTTCGGGCAGCACTGCCTCCGCCATACGCTTCACGGTATGGGATTGCGAAGATTCAATTTCCTGCCAGATCTTCTCGGTTTCAGTTGCAAACGCACCAAATAGCAGATCCACCAGCGGGTCGAACGAACCATTTTTCAGGTCAATTTCATCCACGCCCCATTGCCGGGCAGCTTCCTTATGCAAGCGGCTTTTTATGGACTCTTTGGTTTCTAAATTCGGCATAATGTTGGATTTCGACTTATGCAATTCAGACCACGGTGATGGGCCCGAAGAACATCAAGAATGTTTCGTCAAAGTTTTCACCGGACTGGATCACAGTTCCTCTGACTCTTATATTGAGACGATTTCTGATTCGGGTGACCTTATTTTCCCTGCTTAATTCCTGTAATTCATCCCTTTGCACATCCACATCGTGGATTTTTAGACGCGTCTCATATTTATGAACAGAAAGCCTGATATCGTCCCTGACCTGGTCCAGCCAGATATTCAGGTTGTCTGTTTGTTCAAAATCTTTTTCCCACAGCAAGCACTGGAATCCGTTGTCATATCGCCATTCACCGCGCTGGGTCAGCAGCAGGAGGTAAATGTATTCGCGCGCCGATGCCTTAATTGTTACCTGCGGCAAAGGCTTTTTTTTGAGCAGCGCGCCAAAGTCAACCGGAATGCGATGATGCTTAGCCATTGTTTTAGTTGATCATTACCATGGCTGCTTTCAGACTTGCCTGCGCGCCGCCTTCGAGGGCGAGTTGTGCGTTGCCTTTAATGCTGGTTTGCGACTTGCCTTCCACATTCACGGTGGCGCCTCCGATCTGCATTTTGGCCTTGGCTTCAATGCTGCCTTTGTTGGTTTCAACCATCCAGTCTTGCTTCGCATTCATACTGATCTTATCTGCCTTCATTTCAATTTCTTTGGCTTCCAGCTTGATTTTCCCATCACTTTTTACACTGATCACCGGCTCGCCGTCCAGGGTCAGGATCACCTCATTCTTGTTATCCTTATTGTAAATCCGGATCGCCTCTTTACCATTCGAATCATCTATAATAATATGGTTACCGCCTTTGGTAATGATCCCTTTGATCATATTGTCCTTTTCGAAAAGGTTACTGCCCGGCAGTGATGTGCCCGTAAACATCGATCCGCGCACGAAAGGCAGATCAGGGTTGCCAAATTCAAAATCGACAAAAACCACTTCATCAATTTCAGGGACAAAATAAATGCCCCGCTCGTCGCCACTCATCAGGTTGGCAACCCTCGCCCAGGGCGTCGAATCGCTATCTTTTTGCCAGTAAAATTGCACTTTCACCCGGCCCATTTGATCCGGATCATTGGTGTCAATCACTTTGGCTGGCTGGGATTCTGCCTTGGGTTGGAAAACCTGGTAAGCCACGGGAGGATAATCAATGTCCTGCGGAATGGCTTCAAAACTGTTTTGATAGAAACCGCGGGAATCTACATAATGTCTGATGTTTGTAATGATGAATGAGCCATAATCGTCGGTGCGGATGACCTTGCCATTTTCTTTGACGTCGTCTTTAACCTTGATCGGGCTTCCTATGCTGATTTCCAGGCTGGTCGACGAACCTTTGAGGATTGCAAGGCCGTTGGACGATTTGCTCTTATTGTTCTTGACAGATTTTCCGATCGTTGATTCGTTATCATGGCCGGAAAGCTCGATGTTTAAGACCTCTTCGCTGAACATGCTCTCAGACTTGGATAGCGCGAGCTGCGCGAAATCCTGCAAGTCTACATGCTCATTTTTCGATGAAACCTGAAATTTTTCGTCCTTTAAATAGCTATAATACTGCCCTTTGAATGTGAGTGGAGTTAGTTTCAATTCATACTCCATTTGCGTAAGGTTCACGCGGTATTCTAGATTTGCAACATTCGTTTTACTGCGAGTTGATTTTCCAAACAGCAGTTCCTCTCCGTCATAATAAAACCATTCACCGTAAGTTTCGGCCAGGCGTTGCAAGAATTGATAGTTGTCTTCCTGATATTGCGTGATATAGGGAATTGTTTCGCGAAATTCCGGTGAGATTTTGGCTTTCAGCAAACCCTTAAAAGGATTTACAATCTCCTCCACAATGTCTGCCAGCGATTTTTCTGAGAATGCGCGCGTGTTGCTTCCCGTCTTAAACAAAACGGTTGGGCAAACGCCATAAATGACCAATGTGTTGTCAACGGCATCATTCATCTGAATTTGAACGCCTTTGACGATCCCTATGAACGTGTGCTTGGTTTTTTCTTTCAAATTGTTGGAAATGTCCGCCTCGCCCTGCATAATCGTCGCTGTCACTTTTTCACCGGCCCATTTTTGGGTTAATTCTTTCAGGCTTACCTGGCTGTCAATGCTTTTGCCCAACAAGTCGTTGATATCCTCGAAAGTAACGTGGATCTCTAAACTGTGCTGGGAATCAAAAGGTTGTAACAAGCTCAAAAAGCTAAACTTTTTCAGGGTCAGCCCGCCAAGGTTTACATCTATCCGGTTTATCATTGACATGTTGTTTTCTGGAATAGATTATTTTACCAATTTCAATGAAGGGCCGCGGGGATCAACTTCCGGCGGTTTCACGATGGGTTTTTGCCTGAACGCATCTATGAGCTGACGTCCCCATTTCCCATACTCTTCTTCGGTTTTCCTGGCCGACCACTCTTCAAATACTCCGGTTGGAGAAAAAGCATAAACATCTTCAAACGTTCTGTCAAAAAGCGCGGCGCCGGGATGCTGGATCATATCGATGCCAATCCTTTGATTGACATAGTCACGCACTTTATAATAGTTAATGCCTGTGACCGTGTTATCGCCATTTTGTTCACCAAGCAAGCCGAGATTACGCGATTCATCGCCTGTTCTGATAATGTCAAAAAGGTCATAATCTCCGTACAGATATTTGCCGTCCAGCGTAACACACCCATGTCTTTCAGATCGCTCGTCCAAGTCAAGGCCATAACCCGAATTAGGCTTATGAAGCGGATTTTGTCGCAGGTTCAGATTGTATTTGGCTGCATATTTCATCCACTCTTTTTTTGCTTTCTCAGGTTTTTCAAAAGCATTGGGATGCATTTCAAAACTAACGACCAGTCCGGCTGTTCCATAGGACCGGCTGTCCCTGTTTGCAGTCTTAAACTTACAATTCAGCGGTTTCGGGATACAATCAGCCCGTCCTACAAACTTCAACGAGTTAATGTTAGTCTGGCGTAAGAAGATCCAGGATGCCGCATGAACAGCCGCACCCTTAAAGATCTCAATATCCCTTTCCCGCATTTTGAGGTTGGAGTTCGCCATGTATTCATTTCAAAATATACGCTTCATTGATCTTACCACTTCTTCTCAAAAGCCACACCATCAACGGTCAGCTTTTTACATGAAATCGTAATGTTCTCGGTCATTGTGCCGGTTGTTCCGGCGTCCATGGATTCGCTGTAACCTACAACTGCGCCGTCTTCGAATTCTACGGTTTTGAAATCTTTGTCGATATCGGAAGGATCTTTGAAAACCACTTTCCCTTTGCTGCGTTTGGTCGGGTGGATTGCCAGTTTCCAGAATTCAGATTCTTTAACACCTTCTACAACCAGGGAAACATTTCCTGCGAAAACCTCGGAAGTGGTTTTTCCGGTAACATAATCAGCACTTTGCGATACTGAATAAGAGCAATGATGGAGTTTGCGTGGCGAACCGCCGTCAATGGATACTGTTGCTTCGAAAGCCATGGTTGAAAAGAATTTTAAGGTAGAAAATAGTTACAAATTGAATAATTACTTGATCTCGGTATTCCACTCATCGCCTCCGTCCATGCCGGAAAGGCTTACCAAAAAGCTCCTGGCTGAGAAATGCGGGGTAATGGAAATGTCGAGGATAATGTTTTTAATGTCGTTCGGATCACGGCGGATGTCTTTGACCGTGTAATCCTTGATCAGCTTTTTCGATCCGGTAATGCTGTTCAGGAACTTAGAGATTTGCTTCCGGAGGTTATCGTCTGTATCGTAGGTCCAGTTTTGAAATGCATAACGATCCAGGAAGTCAACCAGCACCTTATTAATCCAGTCAAAAACACGGACAACCGAATAGGTTTGCAATCCAACGTTATCGCCGTTGAACATGGTCCTGTCCGAAAACGCCTGCACTTTCCCGTAAGCCGACAGCATTGGAATCAGCCCCATGCGGTTCATATCCCCGGCCTGGTTGCGGTCAATGTTGAAACGCGTGCCTTCTGCGCCCATCAGCATTCCGTATGTTGCACCCGCCACCGGCTGCGACATGAGTACCGAGTGCATTCTTCCCGCAAGCGCCGTTGAGGGCGGAATGTGCAATGCTTCTTCTTCTCCCAAATCGTTATATGCTTTTCTTCCCACAAGCCAGTTGCAGGCCATCAGTAAGTTAGCCTTATGATTGCTGGCGTCGGAAAGTTTATTTTTTTCAAATGAAGAAATAGCCTCTTTTACGTCTACAAAATCCTCATAATCGGTGATCATCATCACTTTATGCTTGCTGGCAACCCGCGCAAATGAATCGATTACGGTGTTTTTGCCCATATAGCCAGGGATTACCATGAGCGAGTAGTTATCGCTCAGGTCGTACACCTGATAGTTATTATGCAGCTCTTCGTCAATGGTTTGCAACACTTCGCCATCCTTAATGTCCGCCACCTGGTCCATGGAAGCATTCACCAACGTGAGCTTCGGAATAGAACGTTGCTCCGTATTGAGCATGAATGTGGAAAGTCCCTGATAGGCAACTTCGAGATCCCGGGACGCTTCCAGGATGGAGGATTGATTTTTTTTAAGTAATGCCTCATTCAGTTCTTGTCCTGCCCGCGCTTTGGACTGCATTTCATCCACGGAGGCACTTTCGCTGATCAGCTCAGCCCACAGTTCGAGGCGTTGCAGCAGATCTTTTCGTTCCTGCTCTGTATCTTCATCGGAGAGATAATTGGCTTTGGCACCTGCCTTCTGGGGGTTAAGATCCCGCACTCCCTCTACGGTGGTTTCAATGAATTTGAATCCGCCCAACGATTTCAGCAGTTCCAGACTATCATTCAGTGAAAGCTGCTGAGAGGCCGTTTGTGCTGCCGACGGCTCCTTAAATGCAGCTTCCGATCCTAATGGTTGGGTTTCTTCCTGTTGTTTTGCCATGTCTGTATGACTGGTTAAAAAAGGTTTTTGAAATAGATAACAGGGATTACAAGCTTTCCTTCAGCTCGCCGATCAACGTCTGCAATGCGCTCAGATAGGTAGCGCGCGTAGCGGGGTCGCTCAATGCTTTTTGTAATTGGCGGTTGTTTTTCAGGTTTTTGTAAAAACGGTCGTAATTATATTCTTTTCCCGAAAGCTCCTTCAAAAACGGACTTTGCTCCAACATTCCCTCCGGAGAGAAATCTTTCATCTTGGTAAAAGACATGGTTTCAAAAACCGGCGCACCGTTCTCGTCCTCGAATTCAGCTTCTACTTCGGGCTTGAAATGTTCGAAGACGGCCTCCATGGTTTCCAACCCGGTAACCTTTTCCTTTTCAGGATTACTGTTAAAAGCCGAGACATACAATGTCCTTGAAGGAGGCAGGGCCTCTATTTTTTCATAACCTTTGTTAGCATCGGGATCCACGTTTCCGCCCGGGCGAATGAAGTCAAATTGGCCAGCCATAAGCTTTCGTATTTTAAATTTTATGGGTAAAAATTTTAAATCAAACTGAAATAACGTGCATTATTATACGTAATAAAACTAATGCTCCCACAAATAAGCATCCGCTTCTCCAAGGCTCAGCTTCACCTCGCTTCCTTTTCCTATCTCTCCTGAGATGATCATTTGGGAAAGCGGTTGCCGCAGCCGGTTGCTGATCACCGCCCTGACCGGCCGCGCCCCGAACTGCGGGTTGTAACCTTCCAGTGCCAACGCCTTTTCAGCTTCTTCGGTAATGCTCAATGTAATGCCCAGCTTGTCGAGGCTCTTGCGCAATGGCCGCAATTGGAAATTGAAAATCTTGCGAATAGTGTCTTCCGTGATCGGGCGGAAAGGTGTCAGACCCGTAAGCCGCCCAAGGAATTCGGGACGGAAATAGCCTTCCATATTCTGAATCAGGTCAGTCTGTGAGGGCACGCGTCCTTCGTTGAATTCCTTTACTATAAACTGAGAACCAATGTTGGAAGTGAACAGCAGGATCGCATTTGTGAAGTCGCCTTCCCGGTCCAATGTGTCGTGTAACCGTCCTTCGTCCAGAATTTGCAGGAAGATGTCGTAAACTTTTGGATGCGCTTTTTCAACTTCGTCGAAAAGCAAAACGGCAAAAGGCTGTTGCCGGATGCGTGTAACGAGCAAACCACCTTCCTCATAACCAACATATCCCGGAGGCGAGCCTTTCAGCAGCGAAACCGTATGCTCCTCCGCATACTCGGACATATCAAAGCGGATCAGCGCTTTTTCATCATTAAAAAGCAATTCAGAAACCGCTTTTGCCAGCTCAGTTTTTCCCGTTCCCGTTGGTCCCAGCAAAAAGAATGAGGCAGGTTTTCCTGTTTCGCCAACCCCTGAACGACTCTGTCTGATCGCATTGGAAATGATCTCAATAGCCGTGTCCTGCCCCACAACCCGTTTTCTCAAATGGTCTTCCAGCTGTATGAGTTTCTCTTGCTCATTCACCTGAATCTTGCCCAGCGGGATTCCCGTCTTGTAAGCCACTACGGCGGCAATATCCGTTTTGTCAACCAGTTCTTTATGCTGCTGTCCCTGGAAAGCTACTTTTTCGAGCAGTAACGTTAGTAATTCAATGGCTGTCTGGGGCTCTTCAATGTTCTTGATATCATTAAGTTCCTCAATCTGTCCGAGCAAAACAGGACTCAGCCGATCGTGCAATTGCTGCTCAAACCACCGCAGCTCTTCCAGGAATAAAGCGGGTTCGGCTTCTGTGTATTCGTCTTTCAGCCTTGCAAATTCCTGGTTCAGATAGTCAATTTCGCCTGGGGTGGTTTCCGTCATCAGTTTGCGCGCGGCCATAGTGCGGTCGATCAGGTCCAATGCTGCATCGGGCAGCCGGCGGTCTTTAATGTATCGCCTTGATAACATCACTGCTTCTTTTACAGCATCTGTATCGAGATTTAAGCCATGATGTTTTTCAAATTGGGGCACAACCTTTTCGATCATTCTGCGGGCGCGCACATCGTCCGGCTCGTCAACTTTTACAATTTCGAAACGTCTGCTGAAAGCTTCGTCTCGTTCCATGTATTTGCGGTATTCGTCCAGCGTTGTGGCACCAATTACCGTCAATTCGCCTCTTGCGAGTTCTGGTTTAAGGAGGTTTGCTAGTCCCGGAACGCCGCCCTGTGGATCCATCAAAACATGTATCTCATCAATAAAGAGCAATGCCCTTTCGTATTGTTTTATTTCTGCAATAATATTTTTCAAACGGTCTTCCACTTCGCCTTTGTAGGAAGCGCCCGCAATCAATGATCCCATATCCAGCTGGAAAAGCTGCGAATTCAGCAAATGCGCGGGGACATTACCATTGATTATCAGATGGGTCAATCCTTCCACCAATGCCGTTTTGCCCACACCCGGTTCGCCAACAATGATCACATTGGGTTTTGTTCTTCTCCCTAATGTCTCCACCATCATGCGGGTTTCTTTTTCGCGGCCTACGATCGGATCGAGTTTGCCAGCTTTTGCCATAGCGATCTTGTCAATACAAAATTTCGCTATTGCTTTGGCCTGCGGATTTGCTGGCGGTGCAATGGTGGCCGCCGATGCAGATCCGTTTGGCAAGGTTGTTCCATTGTTGCCGGAGTCCATGGACTGAACTTCTTCCAGCGTCTTGGTCAGCAGGAAAGATTCGCTGAGGGGAAATGCTTTCAGTTCATTTTTGTTAAAAGCAACCTCGGGACGGGTGAGCGCGATCAGTACGGCAAAAGGAGAAACTTCCTGTTCGCCCAGTTTGAGCCGTATCACATCCGCGACTTCCATCGTTTTCATGACCTTTTCGTCGCCAGCCGGTTCTTCAACTGCCCGCGCCGATTTCGGG
Organism: Dyadobacter fanqingshengii; assembly: GCF_023822005.2. Lineage (GTDB taxonomy): Bacteria > Bacteroidota > Bacteroidia > Cytophagales > Spirosomataceae > Dyadobacter > Dyadobacter fanqingshengii. The sequence goes on along the minus strand of NZ_CP098806.1, from coordinate 2,526,844 downwards.
TATTTTTCGATCTTGTATTCGGCCCAGTCACGAATAAACTGAATGTCTGTTCCCCAAGCCACAAGTGTGCTGCCTATCCCTACGTCATTATGTAGAAGACCGATCAGTAAATGCGACGGTGAGAATGTCGCATGCCGGTATTCCCTGGCAGTTGCCTGGGCAACCTGCAATGCACGTATCAATTCGTCGGTGAGATTTGAAGTCAGCATGAAGACCCGCTTAAAGGTGTAATAAATTACCGATGCAATGTTATTAAAGATAAAGGGCGGGCGAAATACGTCATTTGACGTATTTTTTAGCATTACCACTTTTTGCTACTTGCATTGGTCTTGAAACCGGCTTTTGAACTTCATGAATCCATCTGCAAAGCGAATTACGATTGGCCGTAAACCAGGTAACACCATTGTCCTGAACACGCACGATGTAAGCGGCACACACGCTTCGCTTACATTAGTGACGCCCGTCACGAATACGTGGGAGATTCAGGATCTAGGGTCTGCAAACGGGACTTTTGTCGATGGAATGCGGGTGTACAGAAAGGAAATTACACCTGCGAACCAGATTAAGCTGGGGCAAACAATGCTGTCTTGGGAGCTTATACTGGACCCACGACCATTGCCTCCGGTAGTGCCGGTGATGCAAACAGCCAAAGTCCCTGAACCCGAAGAGCCTTCCGCAGAACAGGAAGAAATACGCGAGATTGCCTGGAACCTGAAAAAAGTAAGTGACGACTTCCGGGAAAAGCGAAACCGGATCGCAGAAATACAGGCGCAGGAATCCATCAATTCCAGGATTCAGGGTTTGGGTTTTCCAATGGGCGCGGTGATTGGTTCGCTTGCCCAGGCGCTGCCGCCGGATTATAAGATATTCGGTTACGCTGGTGGCGTCATTTCGCTCGGATTTGCGGTGAGTGCGTTGATCAGTTCGAAGAAATTGAGCAAGGAAAAAAAGACATATACAGGGCTTGACGACTGGTACAAGATCAATTACGTGTGTCCGCATTGTCACACATTTATTCAGCAACCATTTGAGCTGCTTGAAAAAACAAAGAATTGCAGGGCATGCAAAAAGCCCCTGATTCCTTAATATCATACGGATATCTTATGAACAATCTAGATTTTGAAAAAACCCAGATCTGGGCGAAAAACCTGGCAGCTAACCCGGTTCCGCCTGTGGCCTCCATTCCCAAACCGTCCTTAAATTTTCAAAAGCCGGCTTTCAGCATCAAGAAACCCGTGCTTCGGCCTTTGACAAAAGAGGAAAAAATTACCCTGGCAGCGGGCGGCGCATTGGCGATAGGCCTGGGAGCCATTGTCATCACGAGTTTGTCAGAAGAAGATGTAGATGCTCCGTCAGTTATTCCGTCCGTAGCAAATCTGAATGCACCAAAACTGGATCTTGATTCGCCGGAGCCGGTTGTAAAACCAGCAGCCCCGGAGCCCGCACATCACACGCCGCCAACACCAAGACCGCCTTCCAGGCCACATGAACCAGCCCGCGAGCATTCCAAACCAGACGGCCTTCATGCCCTGATCGACATTCCGGAAACACCCGAAGTTGCGACTACGCCGAAAGACGAGCAAACTTTTATTGATGCGTTCAATGCTGCCAGAAAGGAAGTGGGGCCGGCCGGACTTTTCGCCTGGCGGGACACTTATTACAGCACATTCACCGACAAAGAGTGGGAATCCGTTGCGGAGGACAAGAAAGCATTATGGCTTGACGGCGCCCAGCCAATCATTGATCCGCACGTGGAAAATGTGGTGCAAGTGGCTGAGCCGGTTGCCGAGCAACAGAATGTGATCGTGGCGGAAAGGGGAGCAGTTACTTGGACAGGAATCGATAAAGACGAAGACGGACAGGCAGAAATCCTGATGGCGCGTATCAATGGCCAGTCTCCTATGGTACTCATGGATACCGACGGCGATGGGCTGCTGGATACGCGGTATGATTATGAGGCTTCCAGCGGAAGGACTTATGCCTCGGTAATCGATCCGATTTCAATGAGCGCCGCGGAGATCGCACAGCTTGAAATTGTTCCTGTCGGGCCTGATATGGGTTTTTTCAATCAGTCTACAAGTGGGCATTCGTCTGAGTCATTGCCCGTCTCTATTGTAGAATATGGGGATAGCTATGTTGTAAGCCTGGATAGCAATAATGACAATACAGTTGATGCAATTACTTATTTAACGGACGATAGGGGCCCGATTGTTGGTCTGGATCACGATAACGACGGGCAGATCGAGACAGGTTATGTTTACGATTCGGAGAGCGGAACGATCAACTTCCAGGAAACCGCCCCGATGGAGGAAATGACCGTTGGCCCACCGGAATACCAGTTGTTTTCGGAAGCGTCAGGCCAGGAAGAGCTTCATACACCGGATCTGCCGGATGATGAAGCATTGTCGATGAATGAAGACGATGAGGTTACCGACGATTTTGATTCTTATTTTAAAAATTCCCCGGACGAGTCGGACGAGTATCAAAATACCTGAGTAAATGTTTAACATGGCAATAAAATGGAAATAGCATGCAGAAAGTGCGGCGCCGTGCTATCCGTAGCCAGCACCGCTATACCCATTGTCAAATGTACCAACTGCGGTTATCCTAATCCCGTGATCGCCGGGGCACAGCCGCCGCCTGCACGGCAGCCAATGCCCGCTCCGGCTGCACCATCGCAACAAATGGCCGTGCCGCCACCGCCTTCCATGTCCCAGCCGCCGAGGCCAGTGGCAAGCAGGCAGGCGGCCAGTGCGCCGGAATTGGGCTGGCTGGTAGTCCATGACGAAAATGTGGACCAGCAAACACATCCCTTGCGAATTGGCAAACAGGTTATCGGCAGGAAAAGCGTAAGCCGCCCGTGCGACATTATGATTGAGACGGACGATCCTTACATGGGTCGCAACCATTGTATTCTGGAAGTAAAGCCAAGCAGGACTGGCAGTTACGAATTTTTTCTGTCGGACGTTAAAATGACCAATGGTATCCCGGAGCAAATGAGTACGAACGGAACATTCGTGAATTCGCAGCCCGCTCCGTTGCGTCCAAAAGATATGGTGTATCTCAAAGATGGGGACACCATTCAAATGGGAAAGACCAAAGTGGTAATAAAAACACTGATTACCGTCGCCAGCGCCCAGGACGCATCCCGGATCGTGCAGGATATGGACTATGCGCCGACCGTGATCATTAAGTAAAAGCACCCAGATATGCCAGGATTTTTAAAGCCTTTTTCGGAATGAAAATATCGATTCACCAGCCAGCCGGTTTTAACGAAATAGGCGGACGCTCCAACAATGAGGATAGCATTTATCCCATTCCCGGAACCGCCACAGTTTCGGACCGGCTTTTTTTGGTTTGTGATGGTGTTGGGGGTGAGCATAAGGGCGAGGTGGCAAGCTTTCTGGCTTGTAAGCATATCAGCGACTGTTTTTCCGGGATTGGTGAATCAGAAGCTTCGAAGACATTTGTTCAAAAAGCGGTTGATTCGGCAAGAGACGCATTTATTAAAACAGAAAAAAATGACCCCGATACAGTGGGAATGGCCACTACCCTGACATTGCTATATTTTGATAATACGGGTGCAATACTGGCGCATCTGGGTGACAGCAGAATTTACCAGATCCGAAATGGGAAGGTCATTTTTCAAACGAAAGATCATAAATGGGTGAATGAGCTGGTGGAAAGTGGGGTGATCACAGAGGAGCAGGCCACGCAGCATCCGCAGCGGAATGTGATTACAAAAGTAATTACGGCTTCCCGTTCGGACGAGACAGACTATATGCAGATCACGGACATTCAGGCAGGGGACTTTTTTTTCCTGTGTTCCGATGGCGTGCTTGAACAGCTTTACGATGACCTTTTGGAATATCATTTACGCGATAACCCCGACAACCATCCTGAGCCGATTGAAATACTGGAAGCAATAAAAAATGAATGTGCGCATAAAACCAATGATAACTTTTCGGCCTATCTCATAAAAATAGAGTCAGTGGAGCAGCAAAAAGCTGAGGAAGAGAAGGTGAATGAAAAGGTGGTGAATGCAGTGATTCCTGAGCCGGTTGTTCCGCAGCAAGCCGCAAACAAACCCCGCGGAGTATTATTTGGCCTGATCACATTTGCGGTTATTTTTTGTAGTGGACTGATATTTCATTTTGTCAGATCAGAGAAACAAGCGGAAAAAGCACTTTTTGAATCAAAAGTCAATGTAAATGGACGTGACACTGTGCAGGTAGAAATTCCCGGCCGGGCGGTTGCTGAGCCGGAGATTGCAGATTAAGCTCGAATAAGAAGTGAATTAAGTATCGAACAATATGGATGCCACCGATTTCAATGACCGCTTCGACTATGACGCCGACAACGACTTGCTTGGCGAGGGTGGTTTTGGGAAAATTTTCAAAGCCTGGGATAACGTGCGGAATGAGTTCATTGCCCTCAAAATGTCCAAGGTTGTGCCTGGTTTGGAGGAATTTAGCCTTTTGAGCGAGTATGAGAGGGTTAAGCAATTGGAACATCCCAATATTGCAAGATATATGGATTGCCGCCGGATCAAATTACCGGGCATAGGAACGCACGACATTGCGTTGATGAAATATTACGAGCATGGGAATCTTGCGCAATTATTAAAAAACCACACCCTGACCACCGGACAAAAAACCAAACTCATTGAAGGACTTCTGGATGGCATTTCCTATTTGCATAAGCTGAAACCTCTGATCATTCACAGCGACCTTAAACCCTCGAACATTCTGGTTGTGGAAAGGCGTGGGTTCTTTATTCCGTTAATCACTGATTTTGGAATAAGCCGCAGGGCAACAGTGGATGATAAATCATATGTTACCAATGTCACGGGCGCCGGCACATACGCCTATGCGGCCCCGGAGCAGTGGGAAGCAAAAGAACTGCGGCCTAATGCAGATTTGTGGAGCTTTGGTATCCTTGCCATTTATGTTTGGTTCAATGGTAAAAAACTCCCATTCCGTTCTGACGACATCAGCATTGCCACGGAGTCCGGAAGAATCGAATACATGAAACGTGTAATGGCCCTGGACTTTATTCCCGATCTGAAAGGGCTGCCGGAAATGTATCAAAAAATGATTGATGCGTGCCTGGTTATCAGTCCGCAAAACAGGGTAAAAACCGTAGATCAGCTGTACACAATCCTTCGCGGCGGCGAACCTGTCGTGGTGGATGAGCAAACCAAGGTTATGCCAAAGCCAGAGGCGGTGAAACCAAAGCATGTGGCCGTTGATGAAAAAACCAAGATCCTTCCGCAAATTCCGGAACCAGTGAAGGAAGTTGTAAAAGAGGAGCGACGGCCTCAGCCGGCCCCGCAACCCATTCCGGAAAAAAAGAAAAGTTACGTTATGCCCATTGCACTCGCATCTGCGGCAGTTATTGGGGGGCTGTCCTGGGTGTTGATCACCGCAGATCCAAAGCCGGCAGTAGTGAAATCAACACCAAATATACCGGTTGTTGCGGCCAAGCCTGTTGTGAAAGAAGCGCCTGTGCCCACTGTTATTAAACCTGTTGAAAAGCCTAAGAAAAAACTCCCGGTAAAGAATGCCGCCGCTGTGGTAAAAAAATCCAAAACGGACAGTAAGGCCGTGTATCACGTGGTAGAAGAGAGTCCGAGGTTCCCGGGTGGATCAATGGCAATGGAAAGCTGGGTTTCCAATAATATGCAGATGCCGGAAGCTGCTTCACGCTCCTTTATTTCCGGTGCTGTGCGTGTTTCGTTTGTGGTAAATGCCGATGGGACCCGTGAAGATATACAGGTGGTGAGAGGGCTCGGCTATGGCTGCGACGAGGAGGCAGTACGGCTTGTAAAAGCGATGCCCCGCTGGATCCCCGGCAGAACAGCCGGAAGCAGCGTACGGGTAAGGACGATTGCTGCTATAACGTTTGATTAATAAGTCCTCCCGATCACTTTGGCAACAGCTTCGCGGCTACCTCTTACTTGCAATTTTTGGTAAATGTGTTCGAGATGTTTGCGGATGGTTTTATCAGAAACAAAAAGCTTTTCGCTGATCTGCCTCACATTAAGCCCGCGCACCAGCCATTCCAGAATTTCATTTTCCCGCAGTGTAAGTTCCGCCGATTTTGAAACCGACTGGATCTGAATATCATTGGATCCCTGCCGAAGCAGATCCAGGGTTTTGGCGGCCATCAGTGGCGACATTGGGGCGCCTCCTTCCAGCACTTCGGATATGGCATTGATGATCTTATGCGGCTTTTCATCTTTCAGCAGATAGCCGGACGCACCCGCCTTGATCGCTTCGAAAAGTTTGGCATCATCATCAAACATGGTCAGGATCAGGATCTTTACCGAAGGATATTTTTCTTTCAGCAGACGGGTGGTCGTGATCCCGTCCATTTCAGCCATTTCAATGTCCATCAGGAAAACTTCCGGCAGCGCAGAATAGGCTAATTTCTTAAAAAGGTCTTTCCCGTTTATTGCCTTAAGTATAAGTTCAATGTCTTCGCTCAGAGACAATTTTTCCCATAAATCAGAGGCAATGGTGGGATTGTCTTCTACTAGTCCAATACTGATTTTAGGCATAGAATGGGGGGTTAACTTTGTAGAAAAAGAGAAAAGCGCCGCAATGTGGCAATAGCCCTTTTACAAAGTAACGAATCAGAAATCGCGCAAAAAATACGTCATTTGACGTATTTTGTTTTTCAAAGCGGGAATTCTACCAGCACTTTTGTGCCTTCTTTTGAGGAATCCAGTTCCAGCTTTCCGTTCAGTTCCTCAGCCCTTTTTCTGATATTTTCCAAACCATATCCCGGACAGATTTCCTGGCGGCAAAAGCCCTTGCCATTGTCATTAATGAGCACAGTAAAGCTGGTGTCGTCAATTGCGAGACAGACCGAAATGCTGGTTGCATCGGCATATTTCATCGCATTATTTACGGACTCCTGAACGATCCTGAAAATGGAAGATGCGACATGCGGTGAAAGCAGCGCTTCGCCGTCTCCGTAGGCCACAATGTTCAGTTTGGGATATTCCGATTCACAGGAAATGCGGGTAAGCAATCCCCGTACACGCTCTGTCAGCTGGCCATACGGAATCTCAGGCTGATTAAGAACCCAGATCGTCTCCCTCAATTGCTGAAAGGTTTCGCTGGTGAAATCCCGGAGATCCGCCAGTTGCGTCTGGTTCGCCTGGTTATTGAAAGCCATGATGTCGAGTCGCGAGATAATGTGCGTCAGCTGCGATCCGATACCATCATGTAAGTCCCGGGCAATGCGTTCGCGCTGGTTTTTCAGTTGAGAATGCAACAACGCACTTTCCTGCGAGAGGAATTTGACGGCTCTTTTCTTTGTGTGTCTGTCGGAGTCACCAAGCTTGTCATTGATCGACGAGCTTGTTTTGGTGACGGCAAGCACTGGATAATCATTAAATGAGGAAACGTTAGTCATGAGGTCGGGGGCGAAAATTACGTATATCAAATTTCTTTTAACTATTTAATAGCTACAATACTGATCATTCAGTAATTAGGAAGAAACCCTTACTAAATGCAGCCTGGGCGATGTCGAACGGATTATTGGATGGAGCACCTGATCTAGAGACCGATTTGTGCCGTTTTAAATGTGTTCATACCATTCGTCGGAATCCTTCGTCTGCACATCGTCCGTGTTCTCAGCAATTTCGTCTTCTGAATATAATTCATCTATTTGCTGGTCGAGGAGCTGGTCTTCTACAACCGGCAGCGCGCTGATATTTTCGACTTCTTCCTCTTCATGAACATATGCCGGATCCAGAAATTCGCGGTAGAACATTTCATTTCTGTAAACTAGTGGTTGATCATCGGAAAAGCGTTCGTAATGAAGCGAAACTGAGTCCCAATCTTCATTTAATACAGCCGTGGTCAATTCGGGAAACCTTGCCAGTGAACCTGTATTATAAACATAATCAAACAGGATCTGCTTTTGCCTACCCGACAGGTTTTCCCAATCCACGTTTTCCGGAACGGAATCAGCGTGCGCATTCACAAAATTTGCAATCTGGTCGATGGTGCGCTGCTCATATTCGGGGACAAGCACATTCTCAAAAAGGCTTCGCTGCTGCTGCTCTGTAATAAAGATCCCGCCCCGCTCCGCCACCCAGCTCGCAGCTTCCGGGCCAGTCTTGTCGGCCGCATCAATGAGTGCATATGCAGTCTCGGGATCGATGCCCGCATTGGTAAGGTCTGTATAAATTTCCTGAGGCGTGCGATGTCCCATATCATAACCAGGTCCAATGGTAACGCCCGATCTCCCTCCTGGAAAATGGGGGACCAAGCTCTGTCCCTGGTGGCCTATTTCCTGATGATAAGTAAAGGTATATTTTGTCATATGAAATAGTATTTTGTACTGCTGCGATACGACTCAGGCACCCGATTATTGTTTAAAAATACGATTTTGTTTTCTATTATCTACTCAGAAATTTTAAAGTTATTTTACGGTTCGTGCTACCAAAATATACGTCAATTGACGTATTGATTGCCAGTTTCGACCAACCTATTTTTGGCTTGTCAAAAGTGCAAAGTTCCCTTCTACCTAAACTTTATGCAGCCATGCACAATCGTTTACCACGGCATATCACCCTATTGTTGTCAATAATAATCTGTGGTAGCTCTATTGCGCAAACGCCGGCACGCAAACCCGACAAGATCTTCAAAATCGACCAGACCATAATGGAAGTCCTGATCGAGGAGGTAAATAAAACGGACATTGCCTACAAAAAAATAACCGATCCGAAAGGGCCGTTGTACGCCGTTCCAAAAAAAGAGGTGTGGAAAATCGTTTGGAATAATGGTGAAATAGAGGAAATAAACCCGCCCGCTCCTGCGACTGCAAAGACAAGAAAACCTACTGATCTGCTCGTTAGCAAGAAGAAAGCGGAGGAGAAATTCTGGGAGAAAAGCGGCATGTATGCCGGTGCCCGAATAGGCGCAGGATTGTCCCTTATGCCCAAATCGGCAGGGTTACTTGAAGGAACTGAACCGGCATATAGCGGCGGCATTGTTGTTGGTTTACATAAAAAAGCACTGGGAATTCAAATTCAGGCCCTATACACACAAGTGGGATATGGCGTATCAGTGCCGCTTGGATCAACAGGTGAAGTGACTAGCATCAAAGGCACACAATCGCAGCTCCTTTTACCATTAACCATCGTGGCGTCCCAGAAAGCTGGCCCGATCAGGATCGGCATTTCGGTGGGCGCATTTGGGGTCATGCAAGTGGGAACCGGCGGTTTGAAAGTGAGCGATGCAAATGGCAGCTCGACAATGAAAAACTGTGACACTTGCTCTGATAAAGGATTCGGCTTTGGCGTTACGGGGGGGCTGGGCATTACCATATTAGAGGGCCCGCGCCATGCTGTATTTATCAATGCAGACTGGTATCACAATCTGGAAGAAAATAAGGATTACAGGCCTGGGGAAACCAGCGTCAATACGCATTTGGGTTTGTTAAGCGCAGGAGTGCTGTTCCATTTTCCGGGCCGGCACTGATCAAAGATCTGATATGAAAATTAATTCTGGAACGATCATTCTATTTCTGGCTCTGCTTGTTGCTTCCCGTGCATTGTATGCCCAGGAGCGCTTCTACTTTCGGAACGGCAATACTTTCCCGCACCGGATCGTGGAAGCCAATGATAAGGAGATCAAATTTTTGGAACCAAAAGGCGATGCAACGATCAGGCGGGGCATTGACCGGGAGAATGTCGTGGTCGCATTTAATGCGCATGGTTTGTTTCTTGTGATAAAAGATCTGAGTACTGATCCCGAGGTTTCCCGTAAGTCACTTGAAAAGTTCTATAATGCCACTGGTCCGTCAACAGATTTGCTGATCAAATCCACACCGATAGAGGTGATCCCGGCTACGATCAGGATGGAAAATGATGCGATCAATTATCTTACTGAAGACAACAAACCCGCATCCATCAATAAAAATGACCTGGTAGCCATCATTTATCAGGACGGCAGGCACCAGCTGTTAAAAGACGCAGAGGAAGCAGAAAATTTGCTAAGTGCAGCTGCTGATAAGGTGTTGAAATACAGCAAACCCGCATCCAAAAGAAACAATGTGCCACCGGTGAAAGTGGCGACGCCGCCGCAGCCCGTTGCAGAGAAAACCAAGCAACCAGTGCTGTCGGAACAGGAATATAAGGAGTACAGACAAAAATCAATTACCAAAGTGGAGCAGTTCAGCGACTATCTGCAGGTGATCGTGGACAGAAGCTTTTCAATGAATGAAAGGGATTTGGCGATCAAAAACGCATTACAGCTTTTCCTGCCTGAAACACAAATTGAAGTTTCGTCAAAAAACAGAAAGGGAGTAACAAAGCTGCCCCTGGAAATGTATCTCAAACGCCTGAAAATGCTTCCATATGGAAATGTTCAGATCAAGTGGAGCCAGATCGAATATGTGAGCGAGCTGAAACAAGAGCAGGATGGCAATTACTACGGGACCATTGTCGGAAACCAGACATTCACTGGTTATGGTGAAAAAAATCAGAACATTCTTTACAGCGACATCACGAAAAAGAGCGTTCGAGTGAAGCTGGAAGCATATCAAAAGGAGATTGACGGGCAAAGTAAAACCAACTGGACGGTGCTGCTCGGGAACATTGGCGTTGTGGCTGACGAATAGTAATTCTATCATTTTAATGAAAAAGGTTTTGCTGCTTTTGTTGCTATGTATGGTTGTGTGGGACATGAATGCGTCGCCGCAGGCACTGCATATTGTTGGACAGGCCAATGATGTGCGCTCGGGCGCAAGCGTGTCGGGTGTATCCTTTTACATTGAAAAGGAAAACCAGCGCACATTGCTTTCATCAACTGACGAGCAGGGACATTTCAGCTTCGACTTGCTTTCGGACGCGACAAAGCTCATTATCGAAAAAAAAGGATATCGCTTGATAAGTACAGGTATTTCAACCTATAAGAACACGGGAAAAAGGATTGATTTTTTTGTTAAAATACCATTAATACCCCTTGATGCACAGGCAAATGATACGCCTTACATGCAGAGCCAGCAAACGCAGTACACGGTAGAAAACGAGCAAAAGAAGAAGACTGCCATCGTACGAAAATTTTTTGTTTCTGATGCCGTAAACGGTTCGGCTGTGAGAAAAGGAACATTGTGTTTTGAATTCACAAGAAACGCCAAAAAAGAATGCAAGGAGCTTAATGAGGAACCGGTTATGTCCTTTGCTGAGTCTGACATTGTGGGATTTACCGTCTCCGCAGAGGGATATCAGGAATACACAGGAAACCTTATCCTGGAAAAAATGGATGAAAGACCGGGCAAATATGACATTAAACTTACGCCGGAAATCACCATGCTTTCCTTGAACATTAGCGGAAATCCATTGGTGGCTTCGTGTAAACTCACGGCCGATTCAGGCGGAGAGATCGTATTGCCCGCTTTGGATAAAATGGCCTATTCGGCTCTGGTGCGTGCAGGAAACTATCGCCTTACCGTATTTGACAGGAAAATGGCACTGATCCATTCCGAAAAAGTTTCAGTGGCAAAGGGACTGAATTTCATGGGCCTTGTGGTCGGAAACAAACCAATTCCCGTTCGGGAGGCGCCGGTAGCGAAAGCGGAAACAGCGCCTGTAAAAGCAGAAGGGCTGGATTCTTTGGAAACGCTTACGATCTATTTCAATCAAAGCGATTACACATTCAAAGCCGATGAGAAAGCAAAGCTCGATGCGCTTGCAGAATGGCTGAAAATAAATAACAACAAGAAAGTCAGGGTAGTAGGCCACACGGATAATGTGGGTAGTACAAAACTGAACATTACGCTTTCCGAGTTCAGGGCCAAGGTGATCCGGCATTACCTGTTATCCAGGAAGGTAAGTGAGAAGCAAATTTTATGGGCTGGGGTGGGTGGAAAGTATCCGGCCGTTAAAAACGATACTGAAGAGAACAAACGATTGAACAGAAGGGTCGAAATTTCGATGCTCCCTTAAAACCGAGACCAAAATCACTAAACGATATAGCTTATGCGATTGATTTTTACCACCTGCTTTTACCTGGCCGTACAGGCTCTCACATACGCGCAAACCCAGGAGCTCTCACCTGCCGACATTAAAGAGATCCGGGCAGAGGCCAGGAAGGTTGTAGAAGTGCAGCTCAACGACCTCCTGAACACCGTTGCCCTGGACAACATTACGGAAAGCAATAAGCAGCTTTTGATATACGACAGCTATTTGCCCAGCCAGAACCAGGTTTTTTATGGAGACAAGGCTATGGTGGAAGACGATATCAATCCGGATAATACGGTAAAAAAGTCTGGGCCGGACCTGCCGATCCGAAAATATCTGGATGATCTTAAATTGTATTACAACAAAAGCCCCAAATACAGTATCAAAATTACGGAGGTCTCGGTGGGTCAGGTGCAGCAAAAGGAATATCCATATGTTCAGGTGACATTTAAAACATTATTCACCAACACACACAGGCAAAAGACAACCAAATATGAAAACGTATATAGGGTAGCGGAATTGCGTGCAGACAAGCCGGACAAACAATGGATCGTGCTGATAACGAGAATCGGTTATTATCAGCCATCAGCAAACACAGTTGCGTCCGCACCGACCGTAGCAGCAACTGCGCCGGTTGTTGCATCAGCGCCTGCCACGGTTAAAAAACCGGAGGAAACTAAAAAGGTGGAGGAAGTCAAAAAGCCTGCTTTTGCTGCTCCGGAAAAGACACAGGTAACCGCGGTTGCAAACAAGGAATCGGACAATGCTCCAAAAAAAGAAGCGCCGGCAAAAAGTACGGTAAAGGAAGAGGTTCCCGTGGCAGAATTGAAAAAACCGGAAGTTTCGGAGAAGAAAGAAGCACCAAAAACAGAGCCGAAAAAGGAAACTCCTGCTACCGTAAAGCCGGGTGAGAAGTCTCCCGAAATGGTCCCGACAGCTCCCAAGGACAGGCGAACAGTGACTTTAAATGCAGAAATGGCCTCTTTGGAAAAAAAGGCAGCAAAATATAAGCGGGAAAGCACGCTTATCCGGGCAGGTGCAGGCATCGCGGTGGTGGCCTCAATAGCAACGGGTGTCATTTTGTATGGTGCTTACAATGATTACAAATCCGAAATAGACAAAAATAATGCCGCTTTCGACCGGTGGTATGATACGGAAGTTGGGGGCGTAAGAAATGGTGAAAGATTCAATTCGCGCGCAAGTTATCATGCCAAACCCAACAGCCTGATCTCTTTTGCCAGCCCGGGCATTTTTGTGGCAGGCGCAGGTATCATTGCGGGTGGGGTGCTCTGGTTTGTGGGCAGCAAAAGTGCTAAGGAAGCCAAACGCTACAATAAATTGCTCGAACAGAAAAGAAAGCAGATCGTTGTCTCCCCCCAATGGAACGGCACCCAACGATATGCAGGGGTTCATTTGACGTACCAGTTTTAACTGATTTTTAAACCCGACGGAAATGATTTCCAAAATATCCCTCATATGCATTGCATTATTAACCGTCGCCTGCTCGATGCAGGAGCCCGGTGCGCCGAAGGCGGACTTCGAAACGTCAACTGCCGACTGCCAGGCACCTTGTCAGGTCGATTTTAAGGATTTGTCTGAAAATAAAGGGGTTTACAATTGGAAATACGACTGGGCTTTCAAAGACAGTACGAGCTTTTCATCAGATCAGAATCCGGTTTTCAAATTTACCAAGGCAGGAAAATACCAGGTTGTTTTAACCATCAGTAATGCAAAATATGGAAGTGACAGCGCAGAAAAAACCATTACTATTACCGCACCCATTGCCCCGGTAGCCCAATTTAGTTTTACCGGCAACAATTGCCAGGCTCCCTGTGAGATAAGCTTTACGAACCTATCTACAAATGCAAAAACCTATAAGTGGGAATTCGGGGACAGCAGTGCGATAAATACAGACCAAACTCCTAAGCACACATTTAACAAGGCCGGCGCATATAAAGTCATATTAACGGCCCTCAACGAAACCGTGAGTGACACCGCTGTGAAGATTGTGACCATTCTGGCGGTATCCAAAGCACCGGAAGCTGAGTTCGATATCGTCGCCAAAGACACAACCCGCTCCGACTCAACAGTTTTTTCTTTCATCAATAAATCGAAGAATGCGACAAGTTATTTATGGGATTTCGGGGATAAAATCCAGATCGCAACCGCTTCACCAACGCACGCATTTCCACGCACCAATAAAGACGTCACCTACACCGTTTCTCTTTCCGCCATTTCGGGTAGTCAGGTGAATAAAAAAACGAAAACCCTTACTGTCAAAAAGAAATAGCAAGTCGAGCTTATGAAAAGAATTTTAATTCAATTGTCGTTCATATCAATCATTTTCAGCTGTCACGAGGAGCTGCCACCGCAGCCGGTTGCCAAATTCACTTTTACCAATGGAGATTGTATAGCACCGTGCGATGTAACATTTACCAGTGGCTCTGAGCATGCAAATACTTTGGAGTGGGATTTTAATGATGGGACACCTATCGAGAAAGGAGTGACAATCACACATAAGTTTGCAAAAGGGAAGAACTATTCGGTAAAGCTCATTGCGAAAAGCAAAGATGGCGGAAGCAGCGGCGCGCAGCAAATGGTGGAGGTCAAACCGGAGCCAGCAACACCACCGGAAGCGGATTTTAAGCACACCATGAGCAATGATAGCATTGCGCCTTCGAAAGTAACATTTGACAACCAATCCGGGAATGCCACGCGATACGAATGGGATTTTGGCGATCCCAACGCGACGACCGACAATCCAAATAAAAGCACGGATGAAAACCCATCGCATACTTACAGCAAACCCGGGAAGTACAAGGTTACATTGACTGCTTACAATGCGGATGGGAAAGTTTCAACAAAAACCATTGAGATTGAAATCAAATCAGTAAAGGCGGTCGCCGATTTTACATTCACAGGCGGTGACTGTCAAGCACCTTGTGAAGTGACATTTACCAATAAGTCCACAAGCGCCAAAACATACAGCTGGGATTTTGGCGACGACAGTCCGAAGAGTAATGAGCCCTCCCCCAAGCATACTTACGCAAAGGATGGGACTTATACGGTTACGCTGACAGTGACCGGAGAAGGCGGGCAGACGAGTGTGAAAGAAGAGAAGGTGGTTATTAAAAAGGGAGATGTAAATGCAGTGAGCATTAAGAGTGAATTCAATCAACCTAGCGATATTATCGCTGATGCAAGCGGGAACATTTACGTATGCGGGCAGACACAAGGCGAAACGATATTTGGTGATGGCAAGAGCTATTCTTCCGGACCAAATCGAAAGAATGACTTCTTTATCGCAAAATATAATAGTGCCGGACAAGTGATATGGGCCCATGTGGATGGAAGTGCCGAGAATGACAATGGTCGCGCGATGGCATTGGATGACAGAGGGAATGTATACCTCACCGGTTACGTTGGCGGTGCGATGCGCATCAATAACATTACGCCCCAGGGAAATTCCGATGGTTTCGTTGCTAAGTTTAATGCAGCAGGTGAGCGTCAATGGTTTACCCTTTTCGGGGGCCCTAACAGCGATGATGGTGCAGCTCTGGCGTTTTTCAATACGCCCGAAGGCCCGAGAGTGTATTTAGCGGGCAATGTCACAGGTGACCCGAGAAGAAACAACATCAACTTTTTCAATGGTGAACCAGCAACGTCTGCCGTCGACGAGGATATTGTTTTTGTGTTTTTGGATGCAAATGATGGAGTGATCAGACAACCAACCATACTGAGATCGAATGGGAATCAGCGGGTTAATGCACTAAAAGTGGATGCGGATGGGAATGCTTATATGGTTGGGACTTTCAGCGGCACGCTTATTTTCCCAGGCGCGGATCCGGGTTTGGAGGCCATTGGGCAGTCAGATGCCTTTGTTGCAAAATGGATATTAAACCCGGGTCGTTTCCAATGGGCGAGAAGGGCGGGATCTCCCAATGAAGATTCTGGATATGATGTGGTGATCGACAATGGCAGGAATGTATATGCCACCGGTACGTATATCGGCCCTTTAACCCCTTTGGGTGTAGGAAGCAGAGGGGACGTCAATGTGTTCCTGGGAAGATGGAATGCGGACGGAAGTACGAATAATGCGATACCCTGGGGCCGAAGTGGTTTCAACAATGGCAACAACGATTTTCCAGGTGGTCTCGCCATAAGTCCGGGCGGAAATATCTTAATATCCGGATCATATCCCGGAACAGGAAGTTTTCCTTTTGAAACTAAAACTTTTGAATCTCAGGGAAGCACGGATATGATCGTCGCAGAAGTCGGGGTAGGGAATGGATTAGCGACTGGCAGATTTCAGGTGACGGGAGGTGGGAGAGGGGAAGACACGGGAAGGAAAATTTGCGTATCGCCAGATGGTCACGTTTACAGCACAGGATACTTCTCGGGGGCTGCAACACTCAACGGAACTGAACTTAGCACTGCATCAGCTATGCCAAATACATACATTGTGAAATACAAATACTAACAGCACATGGGAAAACCAGCTGCAAGAATAGGCGATATGCACGTTTGCCCGATGGTAACCGGCATCGTACCACACGTAGGCGGCCCCGTCGTCGGCCCCGGCGTCCCAACCGTCCTCATCGGCGGAATGCCCGCCGCAGTCTCAGGTGACATGTGCGTATGCACCGGCCCGCCCGACACCATTGTGCTCGGATCTACAGGGGTTTTCATCGGTGGAAAACCAGCGGCTAGAATGGGCGATATGTGTGCGCATGGCGGGACGATTGTGGTTGGATTGCCGACGGTTTTGATTGGTGAGACGTATGCGGGTAGTGCTGCTGCCGGAGCGCCTCCGGCGGCGTTGGCAGCAGGGTTGAAAGATGCGCCGGACAAAGTTGTTAAGGCGGTGAATCAGGCGGTGACAATGAAAAAGGCGGCGGATAACGGAGTTCCTTTTTGTGAGAAGTGTGAGGCTGCGAGGAAAGCAGGTTAAATAACGGTCTTTCATGTTGAGAATCAAGGTAAAGCAAATCGAGGCAATGGAAGCGGTGCTGCTGAAAAGGATAGAAGAAAATGCATTATCTTTTTTCAAACGCAGGACTAAAAATCGAATAGGAGATGCAGAGGCTCGAATGTATATCAGCCACATTATTTCCAAGGTGTCCAGATACAATATTTTTGAAGAAAAGGACATTTTGAATTTTCTGAGACTGTGTATCACCAATGGGCTGGATTTTGAACATGAAGAAGAATTTAGCTGGGCAATGGATATTCTTGTCACCAGAAATTTGTCCGGTGGAGAAAAGATGTACCGAATTGAAAAAGGGTTTTCATAAAAACGTTTCGTCATGCCCGTAGGAAGTGCAATACAATCTTGTCCATATGCTGAGGGGAAGCAGGAAGAGCAGGACCCTGCAAAAAAGTGGATCGAATTTTATATGCAGGATGCTAACGGAAGTCCTGTGGCAGGTGTGACGCTTGTACTGAAGTTGTCTGATGGCAATGTTGTAGAAGCAACATCCGATGAAACCGGTATTATCCACATCACCAATGTACCTGACGGTTCATGTGAATTGTTGTCAAACTGGAAAACCTTCGACGTCCATAGTAGCGTATTTATCAATTAAATGCCATGCTGAAAATTACTGAGGTAATAAAATACAAAGTGAAGGATGGTGATTCAATCGAATCCCTTTCCAAATCTCATAATATGTCTTGGCAAGAGCTGGCGAAATTCAATTTCGGGACGGACGAACCAGACGAGATTAACCATTTCTTGCGAAGTCAGGTAGGCTGCTTTAAAAAAACAAAGGACAAAAAGAATTTCGTATTCACAAGTAAAGACGACCCAGGCATCATCTACATTCCTAAAAATTTAAAAAAGCGAACATTCGGAACCAATAGGTCGCATCCGATAACAGTCGAGCAACTCAAGCCCAAAGAATTCATACCATCGAAAGTCATGGTCTATTTCCGGCCCAAAGTGGATTGGAAAGGTGAATATGGTTTCGATTGGCTTCGAGTGATCGATGACGTACTTCTTAAAACTAGCGAAAGTACGTGGATATCGACTGAACACTATGAAGATATTATCAATGGTGGCTACAACGGCGTGCCCTACTCAACCGGGCACACCAAAGATGAAGCGTTAAAGCAGTTAAAAGAAAGAGAGTATCGCATCATGAAGACACACATTCCTGAGGAACCGGAGTATTTCGTACCATATTTAAATTTGTTTCCAAAAGGTATTGAAGGGTTAGAGTTGGCGCCTTGCCAAGCGGAATTACAGATAGGCGTGGCTGTGAGGGACGAAGAGCCGCTTGTCATTGATCTGGAATACAATAGAAACCTTTTTCAGGTTGATAAAGATGTCCTCAGCGACAAGGCTGTCAATAAGAAAAAACTTTCAGATGACGGCACGCTTAGAATTACGTGTATTCATGAATTTGAAGACACACAGGAAATTAAGGTGCTAGCTTATCCTAAAACCTGGCGGCTCGGTGAGCCGATACCCGTTGCTGGAAAAATTGTTGTTTGCCCCAATAATGATATTAAAGAACTGAAACTGATCTTAATAAGGGTGAAAACAAAAATTGATGGGATCAGTGAGTTTTTAGGGGAGTTTACAAGCAAAGAAAAACAAAATTTAAAAAATGCCCTACATCAGGCGCTCGTTTTAGGAGACATGGAAGACTATACCAAAGAGAACAATATTTTCGACGAGGAAATTGATATTGTCAGCCAGTTATTATCAATGGACATGGGGGAAACGAACTTTTTGGATTTGTCCGGAGACCCTCATTTTCAATTTAGTGAAGGGATAGCAGGCAAATTTGTGGATGAGGCGACACTGGAATTAAACATTGGATATAGAGAGGAGGACGAAGAAGAGCAGGCGCTGTT